>JAAXIK010000486.1:25847-116062 GCA_012270385.1 Rubripirellula sp.
ACCTTCTAGGTCTATCAAATGATCCGATCGGGTAGTCTGTGTCTCCAAATCATAACAGCTGGTTATTGTTATTTCATCAAAACGTTTGAAAAAACGATAGAAACTCTCTAATGAAGTGCCTGCTTCCAAGAGCCCCTCTTCATTATAAATGATTGTAGATCGGTAATGACTGCGAAGTAGGAAGAAACGAATTCGTTCTCCAGTATGACGGCGGATGACAGAGCTAAGACCTCCATCCCCTTTACTTCGACTGATCTTGCCGGCAGCGGTCTCTTCATTTCCGTCGACAGATTCCCTATCGCCTTTACCTCCGACTTTTCCTTTTTCTCCTGCACGCATGAGGCCGTTATGCATCCAATAGGTCGCCATCGGTGACCCGTGTCGACAACCACTCTGCGCTAACTCATTTTCATGGTGAGGGAACATAAGATCCAGGCCTCCACCGTGGATATCAAATGTTCGTCCAAGAATGGAATGGCTCATAGCTGAGCACTCAATGTGCCAACCGGGGCGTCCCTCTCCCCAGGGACTTGACCAAGAAATTTCATCGGGTTTTGCCTGCTTCCATAGTGCAAAGTCACCTGGTGAGCGTTTCTTAGCTCCCGCTTCTCCACCTTCTCCTTGTTGTGCGTCGGCTGTCCGATTCGACAATTGACCATACTGTGGATCTTTCGACACATCAAAGAAGACGTCCCCATCGACCGCGTAGGCAAATCCCTCTGCTTCCAGTTCAGAGATGAATTTGACAATATGGTCAATATGATCGGTCGCACGTGGCATGTAATCGATTTGATTCACACCAAGTTCTCGCAGGTTGGCGAGGTAGTCAGCGGTCATTTCGATCGCGATTTGGCTGACGGGTATTTCGCGCTCTCGACTCTTGGCAATTAATTTGTCGTCAACATCGGTAATGTTGACCACCCAGGTCACATCGTAGCCACAATATCGCAAGTAGCGCTTGACGGTGTCAAAAATTACAGGCCCAACCATATGCCCGATATGGGATTCGGCGTAGACCGTTGGGCCACAAAGATAGATGCCTACTTTGGGCGGTTCAATCGGTTGAAATATTTCTTTTGTCTTGGTGAGAGTGTTGTAGACGCGAAGTTCAGGCATCGGATTGCTAAAGGATTTAGGCTGGCGGTGAACGCCACGTGGCGTTTCGGAATAGCAAGGAATCGAACCGTCTGAGTGGCAGGAGTTACAAAAGGAATAGTCAGGCAGCCTGTTGCTGTATCTAACTATTCCCAAGCCCGTTCGGTCGATCCTTGAATGGATTTGGATAAGCGAGAGATTATAGGGTGAGTTGCGGTTTTTGGAGAGATCGATTTGCTCTGGCTAAAAGAGCCTCTCAATCCCTAGATTTCTCTGCTCTGACGGCGTCTCGGCGTAGATTTTTGTAAATTGCTCTTCGTCTGCTCTTCGTTGGACGCCTAACCGCTGCTTGGGCGACCCTATGACGATGCGACTAACGCGACGACTCGAGCCGAAATTGCCTCACCACGTCCTACCGCATCCACCTTTTCGCCTGTTTTGGCTTTGATATTGACCTGATCTATATCAATCCTCAGACGCTTTGCGAGTGTTGCTCGCATTTCCATGATGTAGGGGGCCATTTTTGGTGCTTCTGCCAAGATGACACAATCTAGATTGACGATATCCATCTTTCTCGCGTGAAGTCTGCGAATGGCTTCTAGCAGGAAGTCAGCGCTGTCACGATCGTGGTTTTCTGTGCGGTCGTCTGGGAAAAGTTGTCCAATGTCCGGCTCACAGATCGATCCGAGTATGGCGTCGGTGATGGCGTGCATCAGAACGTCGGCATCACTATGTCCCACGGCATGAAGATTACAATCAATCCAGAGATCGCCAATCTTCAGGGATCCTCCACTCTCAATTCGATGGGTATCGAACCCCAGGCCGATTCGGATCGCAGGTAGTTTGTGATTCATAATTCTCTGAGGTTGTTTACACAGGATTAAGCAAAAGGCCGTGGCTGGACTAATGTACCGGATTGATCAGTGATCTAATTAGTCATTTTTTTGAGTCCCATCTGACTACCTGAGATCTTGGCTTTACAATAATCGTTTGAGAACAAATCCTGAAATGCTCGGTGCACATGTCTATCATTGAAGTAAAGCAGTTAACGAAATCCTATCGTGTTTATAAAAAACACGAAGGGTTAGGCTCGAGTATTAAGGGGATTTTTCGACGACATTATGAAGATGTCCATGCCGTTGCGGGAATTGATCTAACGGTTGAGGAGGGTGAATTTGTTGCATTCTTAGGCCCCAATGGAGCTGGTAAGACAACCACCCTCAAGCTTCTCAGTGGAGTGATCAACCCAACCAGTGGGACGGCTCAGGTGATGGGGTACACTCCGTGGCAGCGAAAGAACGACTATCGAAGGCGTTTCGCTCTCGTTATGGGACAGAAGAATCAGCTTTGGTGGGATTTGCCCGCGCGAGACTCTTATCGTCTTCATCAGCAGATCTACGCTGTACCGGAAACTGAATTCAAGCGAACATTGGACGAGTTGACCGATTTACTTGATGTTGAGCCATTACTGGGTCAGCCGGTTCGCGAGTTGTCTCTCGGCGAGCGAATGAAGATGGAATTAATCGCTGCGTTATTACATCGTCCAGATGTGCTCTTTCTAGATGAACCTACCATCGGACTAGATGTCATCGCTCAACACAACATTCAGCAATTTCTGAATCACTACCAAGAAAAATGTGGAATTACAGTATTACTTACCAGCCACTACATGAAAGATATTGCGGCATTGTGCAAGCGAGTTGTGATCATTGCGAGGGGGCTTATTCAATATGACGGCTCACTCGCTGGTGTTATCGACCAGTTTTCCGGACACAAGTTATTGACCTTTGAGTTCGCTGACACTCACCGCCCAGATCTCACCGCATTTGGTGAAATTGTAGAGGAGACTTGGCCAAAGATTCAGATCAGGGTTGCTCGAAGTGAAGTTCCAAGAGTCCTTGGAGAAGTTTTAAGTAACCACGCGATTGAAGATGTTTCTGTCGAAGACGTCCCATTGGAGGAGGTAATCGCAACTATGTTCCGTATTTCATCTGATGGACTTGAGCATGCCAACTAGATGATTCATTCTAATTCTCGCTAAATAACTAAGATCAATCCACGAATGTCTTTACTCAAGATCGAAAATCTATCCATAGGTTTTCGCGGACCTTCATTGCTAGATAATGTCTCTGCAGTTATCGAAGCTAAGCAGAGAATAGGACTGCTTGGTAGGAATGGAGCGGGTAAGACGACCTTGATGCGTCTTCTTTCGGGGGAAATCGATCCGGATCACGGAAGCATTTCGGTACGCCCCAAAATGAAGGTTGCGAGGTTGGTGCAGGATGTGCCAAAGGATATTCAGGGCACGGTTCGTGATGTGGTCTTGGAAGCACAGCGTGTGGATCCATCCACCTATGCTACTGAGAACGATCGCTGGGAGGTCGAGCACGCTGTAGATCGTACCCTGTCGCAGATGGAATTAGACCCGAAACTCGACTTCGCAAATCTATCTAGTGGTATGAAGCGGCGAGTTCTGCTCGCTTCGGCGATCGCCGGGAGTCCAGATATTCTTCTGCTTGATGAACCAACGAACCATCTCGATATTCCGTCTATCTTATGGCTTGAAAGATTTCTGAAGTCATGGGCTGGAACAATTCTGTTTGTTACTCATGATCGATCATTTCTGCAGCAATTGGCAACCAGGATCTGGGAAATCGATCGAGGTCGATTATTTGATTGGTCTTGTGATTACGCTACCTTCTTAAAACGGAAGGAACAAACTCTTGCGGCCGAAGAAAAGCAGAACGCGCTGTTCGATAAGAAGCTAGCTCAGGAAGAGGCTTGGATACGACAGGGTATCAAGGCAAGAAGGACACGCAACGAGGGGCGAGTCAAAGCCTTGAAGGAGATGCGAGTACTGCGTGGGGAAAGACGGAACCAAGTGGGGAAAGCAAAACTCAGAATTCAGGAAGCGGATCGGACAGGAGTACTCGTAGCCGATTTAAAGGATGTTTCCTTTTCCTATCCAGATCAGAGCATTGTTAAGAATCTCACTACCTCAATCATGAGGGGAGATAAAGTGGGACTCGTGGGACCCAATGGAGCAGGTAAGACGACGCTCCTGAAAATCATCTTGGGTGAGATTGTTCCGCACACTGGGACGGTGAAGCTAGGTACTAAACTTCAGGTTGCGTACTTCGATCAATTGCGAGATGAACTGGATCCCGAAAAAAGTGTGCAGGAAAATGTTGGTGAAGGTAGTGATAAAGTTCATGTGGGAGGAACGAGCAAGCACATCCTCGGGTATTTACAGGATTTCTTGTTCCCACCAGAGCGAGCTCGGACTCCCGTGAAATTTCTTTCAGGCGGAGAACGAACTCGAGCGCTTCTCGCCAAACTCATGACGAAACCAGCAAACGTGATCGTGCTCGATGAGCCAACCAATGACTTGGATAGTGAAACACTTGAATTGCTCGAGGAGCAATTAGTAAATTTTGAGGGAACACTACTAGTCGTTAGCCATGACCGAACATTCTTGAACCATGTCGTCACCAGCACGATCGTTTTTGAAGAGGATGAAGTGAATGAGTATGTTGGTGGCTATGATGACTGGCGAGCAGCGGTTGTTAGAAGGGAAAGTGAGCAAAAGGTTACCAAGTCTGAGGATTCGACTGATGCTAGGAAAAAAAGTGTCAAGCAGCAGGTAGATCTAACTGACGAATCTATCTCCAAGCTTTCCTACATGGAGAAACGAGAGCTGGAGCAGCTGCCTGAGATCATCGAAAAGATTGAAGATGAAATTGGAGCAATTCATGAACAGATGAGTGATCCCAACTACTATCAGAAACCGAGTGATGAATTGGCAACGGATGCATCCAAGCTTCGGGAATTAGAGTCGAAACTTAAAGAGAGTTATTTGCAGTGGGAGCATCTTGAATCACGGGCATAGGTGGTGAAAATTAAAAGTTTTCTTGTTTTTTCTTATGCGGTTCTGCCAAGTACCAAGTTTTGACGGGAACTCAGCGAAGCTGGGCGAATATACTTTGTGGACGGGTCCGTTCTCGGTGCAAATCCACGGTGTGTTTTTCAATTCCCGCGGAGCGTTCCTCATTTGCACCCTATTTCTACTGATTCCAGAAGGGTTGCGGGCCACCTCGCGTGCTAAACTAAGCCTGCGGGAATCTTTATGAAGGGTTTGATTGTTTTTTAGTAAGAGAGAGTTGATGCTGTTGGTTGTTCTCCGTCCCCCACGCGTAAATGTTGACATCTTTCACAAGAATTTCCCTGCGATGTTCATTGTTTTGACTTCGCTGCTGGTGAACGTGGGTGTTTCCTTTACATCTACTAATGCGAATGAAACCATTGACTTCAATTCGCAGATACGGCCTATCCTTTCCTCGGCTTGTTTTGCGTGCCATGGTCCAGATGAGAACGAGAGAGCGGCTGGATTAAGACTGGACACAATCGAAGGTGCGACACGGGATTTGGGAGGTTACGCCGCGATCACTCCGGGAGATGCTGACGCGAGTGAAATGCTGGCTCGAATACTCTCCGAAGATGAAGATCTTCGTATGCCCCCGCCTGAAAAAGGGACGCGACTGACCGAACAGCAGGTAGCTTTACTCCGAACTTGGTTGGAGCAGGGAGCCGAGTATTCGGTTCACTGGTCGTATGCACCTCCTCGGAAAAGTGAACTACCCGATGTCAGCCGTGAAGGTTGGAGCAAAAACGAAGTAGATCACTTCATTCTTGCGGAATTGGAGTCGCGGGATTTGCAGCCAAGTGAATCTGCGGATCGCCTAACCCTGGCACGGAGATTGTCACTTGACCTAGTAGGACTACCACCCACTTGGCAAGAGGCGATTCAATTTCGTGATGACTCTCGTGAAGATGCGTATGAAAGGTATGTAGATTCGTTATTGGAACGACCGACTTTTGGAGAACGTTGGGCACATGTGTGGCTTGATCTTGCACGCTATGCAGATTCAGCTGGATACGCAGATGACCCACCTCGAACCATATGGGCTTTCCGAGATTATGTGATTCAATCATTGAACGAAAACAAATCTTTTGATCAATTCACCATTGAACAAATCGCTGGTGATCTTCTTCCAGAGCCGACTTCTTCGCAATTGATTGCGACTGCTTTTCATCGGAATACGTTAACCAATAATGAAGGGGGAACTAACGATGAAGAATTTCGTAATGTTGCTGTTGTTGATCGTGTCAATACAACCATGGCGGTATGGATGGGAACAACTGCAGCCTGTGCTCAATGCCATACGCATAAGTATGATCCAATAACCCAAAAAGAGTATTTTGAGCTTTTCGCTTTCTTCAACACCTCTCAGGATGCGGATAGGCGAGATGAGCAACCGCTACACGAAGTTTGGTCCGCGGAGCAACTTGCCTTGAAGGAGCAGTTGACCGGGCAGCTTGAGGATTTAAACCAAAGCCTAAATACGGTAACTCCTGAAATCAGCGACGCTCAGGATGTCTGGCTATCTCAACTAAAAGATGAACCTCAGTGGAAAATTTTAATTCCTGAAAAGGTGGATTCAGAGCACCGCAACGCAAACGTGGCTGGCGACGGTTGGATTGAATTCAGTGATCAGGGAGCAGAGAAGGATGTAGTGACCGCAACCTTCCCAATTGACCATGGATTTGTTAGCGGCTTGCGTCTTGAAGTCCCAGAGAAGCAGTTACGTAATTTTGTCTTATCTGGTGTCCAAGCGAGGTGGGAACCCGACGCAACTGAAGCAATGGAAGCGCAGATTTTGAGAGTCGAGCTTCCTGGTAAACAGAAGATGATTCATCTCGCTGAACTTCAGATATTCAGCAATGGAAAAAACGTTGCAGTAGATGGACGCCCCACACAGAGTTCGACAGATTTCGGTGGGGATGTGGCCTATATCAATGATGGTAATACTGATGGCAACTTTCAAAATAAATCGGTTACCCACACCGCAATCAGTGAAAATCCATGGGTGGAGATAGATTTAGGTGCAACGCATAAAATTGACCAGATCGTCATCTGGAATCGCACCGATGGCGGTGACTCCATTCAAGGAAGGCTGGCCGGTTATCGGGTGTCGCTGTTGGATTCCGATCGGCAGATTGTCTGGAGTCAGAGTCCAAAAGGAGTGCCAAAACCTTCCGAGAGTATTTCAATTGATGGTGGATTGGACTTAACCTTCGCAACCGCAATTGCCAACCACGAGCAGACCGGGTTTTCGGCATCAAATTTGGTGATTGACCCTGCCCTGCCCCGCACGGGTTGGGCGGTGGCGCCTCACGTCGGTAAATCGCATGAAGCAGTAATGATTTTGGAACAAGCTAAAACGCTTGAGTCCGGAAGAATTATCCTCAGAATTGACCATCAATCGGAACATCTCCGGCATCTGATTGATTATTTGCGAGTTTCTGCAACTGGGAATTCGACTCTGCAAGATTGGGCGAAGCTACCGCTTGAGTTGCAACCCATCATGTTTTCGAACTCATCAGAGGTCGATACGAATAGGCGCAAGGAACTCGCTAAACACTTTCTAAAAATCACTCCCATTCTGGCGGATCAGAGGGAGCAAGCGTCAAGTCTCGAGAAGCAGCTGGCAGGGCTCAAGCCGACAACAACCGTGCCGATCATGCGAGAGCAAGATAAAACCAAAAGTCGTACCACACACATTCAGGTTCGGGGTAATTATCAAAATGTTGAAGGTGTAGTGAACCCTGGAACACCGAGTGTTTTTCATTCGATCACTGGGACTGAAAATCCAAATCGAATGGATTTAGCAAAATGGTTAGTCGATGAAAATAATCCACTCACTGCGAGGGTGATTGTTAATCGCCACTGGGAGCAGATTTTTGGCACCGGAATTGTGTCGACCAGCGAGGAGTTTGGTTCGCAGGGCGATCTTCCGTCCCACCCGGAATTACTCGATTGGCTTGCGGTCGAATTAATGCAGAGTGGTTGGGATCTTAAGCACTTGATTAAGAAAATTGTGATGTCCGCAACCTACAGGCAAAATTCCCGTGTGACTGACACCATGAGGAAGCAAGATCCCGATAATCGATTCTACACTCGCGGACCGCGATTTCGTGCTTCCGCCGAGGTCGTTCGTGACCAGGCTTTATTCATCTCGGATTTGTTAAGCCAGAAAATGTATGGTCCCCCAGTAAAGCCGCCACAGCCAAAATTGGGTCTCACCGCTGCGTTTGGGTCGGGTACTGATTGGAATACCAGTTCGGGAGATGATCGTTATCGCCGTGGAATTTATACGACTTGGCGCCGCTCGAGTCCCTATCCTTCGATGGCTCAATTCGATGCTCCGAACCGAGAGGTTTGCACCGTCAGAAGAATACCAACGAATACACCGTTACAGGCTTTGGTCACACTCAATGACCCTGTATACGTAGAGGCTGCTCAGGCATTTGCTAGGGAGATCATTCAAGCAGAAGATGCAACTAATCAACGTATAGAACACGCATTCAAAAAGGCATTGATCCGTTTGCCAACGAATGGAGAGATAGAGCGTTTAAGTCAACTCGTCGAAGAGGTTCAGGGTCTTTATCAAGATGATCAGGAATCAGCAATGCAGATCGCTACGGATCCACTCGGGAAATTACCTGATTCGATCGACGTGGTCGACGCAGCTACTTGGACAGTGATTGCAAATGTAATTCTGAATCTGGATGAGATTTTGATGAAGAGGTAGGCATGGATATGAAAGAACGATTTAACCAGAATGCATTGGACATTGGTAACCTGCAAGCTAGGACTAGACGACATTTCCTAGGGCAGTCAGTTGCTGGTCTGGGTGGATTCGCTCTGGGCAATCTTTTGTCAGAAGGGGCTCAGGCGTCCAAGCTAATGACAGATCCTCTGAGTCCCTAGGTGTCTCCCTTTCCGGCCACAGCTAAGCGGGTGAGTTATTTACAGAGGACGGGCTCACCTCCGAACCTAGATCTTTTCGATCATAAACCGCAGTTGGTGAAGCGCGATGGTGAGGATTGCCCCGATCAGTTTTTGGAAGGTCGGGAGTTCGCTTTCACCAAAGGTGTCCCCAAATTGATGGGTTCTCCGAGAAAGTGGTCACAGGTCGGAGAAAATGGACTTTGGATGTCCGATGCGATCCCGAATTTTCACGAGATTGCCGACGAGATGTGTGTTGTGCATTCCATGCATACTGACCAGTTTAACCATGCACCTGCCGAATTGCTCGTTTACACGGGTTCACCACGGTCCGGTCGGCCGTCCATGGGGTCATGGGTGACGTATGGATTGGGAAGTGAGAATGAGAACTTACCCGGATTTGTTGTTCTCATCTCCAGTGGAGTACAACCAAATGGTGGGAAGAATTCCTTTGGGAGTGGCTTCCTGCCATCGGTTTACCAAGGTGTTCAGTGTCGATCGAAAGGGGATCCTGTTTTGTATGCATCGAACCCCTCAGGCATGAATCGGGGCACACGTCGTTTAACACTCGACGCCTTAAATGATTTAAATCAAGCTCAAGCGGATGAGATGGGTCATCCAGAAACATTAACGCGAATTTCGCAGTATGAGCTGGCGTTCCGAATGCAGATGGCAGTGCCTGAGGTAATGGATATCTCAGATGAATCTCAGGAAACTCTTGATGCCTACGGTGCTGTTCCTGGTGCATCAAGCCTTGCTAATAATTGCTTGCTCGCGCGTAGATTGACCGAAGCGGGGGTTAGATTTGTTCAGCTATTTGACTGGGGATGGGACTTCCACGGGACAGGAGCGGCAACAGGATTGACTACCGGGCTTACCGATAAATGTGCCTCAATGGATCGGCCAATCGCTGCACTGATTAAGGATCTTCGTCAACGCGGCCTGTTGGATGAGACTCTGATTGTCTGGGGTGGAGAGTTTGGTCGAACACCATTTCGAGAGGGCCGAACTTCTGGAGGAAAAATCTTAGGTCGTGACCATTATCCTGATGTATTCACCATGTGGATGGCCGGTGGTGGTGTGAAAGGTGGATTTGAATATGGGCAGTCTGATGAGTTAGGTTTTCAGATAGCAGAGAAGCCTGTCCATGTTCATGACCTGCAAGCAACGATCCTGCACCAGTTAGGATTTGATCATGAAAAGTTAACTTACCGTTTCCAAGGCCGAGATTATCGACTCACCGATGTACACGGTAAAGTGATCAAAGATTTGATTTCATAGACATTGTCAAATCGACCTAAGACTCGATGTCTCACAAAATTCAGTAGATAGGTTTCTACTGAAGATTGGTGAGCTAGCAGTAGCTTGGTTAGCACGAGCTTAAGACGCATCGGGCGAAGCGATGAGATTGATCATCGCAGTATGTCCGTTTTTGAGATTGGAAAAGCCACTGACTTTAGGTTCAGTGACTTTTCGATTTGTGGACCAGAGACTTCGAAATGCCTATTCGTCAGTAACACAGCCTTCGCTCGCGGTCTTCACGCACTTAATGTACTTGTAAAGGGTGCCTCGATTTGCTTTTAGTGGAGGTGCAACCCATTGGCTCTTACGCGCGTTGAGAGTTGGCTCATCTAGATCAACATCTAATCGATTATTCTCAGCATCGATGGTGACCATATCACCGTCACAAAGTAGTCCAAGTGGACCCCCAACTTGAGCCTCCGGGGTAATGTGTCCGACGATGAAGCCGTGGCTGCCACCACTAAAACGCCCGTCAGTAAGCATCGCTACATCTGACCCGAGCCCAGCACCCATGATGGCGCTGGTTGGGGTAAGCATTTCCGGCATGCCCGGCCCTCCTTTTGGACCTTCATAGCGAATCACAACTACGTCGCCTTTTTGGATTTTCTTTTCCTCTAAAGCTACTAGCATCTCTTCTTCACTATCGAAACACCGGGCAGGTCCTGTGAACTGAAGACCCTCCTTGCCTGTGATTTTGGCAACTGCACCTTCGGGAGCGAGTGAACCTTTTAGTATTCTAATGTGACCTGTGGATTTAATTGGGTTGCTCACAGGCTGAACAATGGTTTGACCCTCTTTTAATCCAGGGACAGCGTCTAGGTTTTCAGCAAGAGTTTTTCCCGTCACCGTCATGCATGAGCCATCTAGTAGTCCTTCCTGAAGAAGGTATTTCATGACTGCAGGAGTTCCCCCAATCGAGTGAAGATCTTCCTGAACAAACTTACCGCTGGGCTTCAAGTCAGCTAGATAAGGGATGCGATCGCTCACTTCCTGGAAATCATCGATCGTCAGCTTGATATCTACACTACGTGCCATAGCGAAAAGATGTAAAACCGCTTTCGTGCTTCCACCCAAAGCCATCACGGTGTCCATTGCGTTTTCGAATGCGGTGCGAGTCATGATGTCACGAGGTTTGATATCAGCCTTCAAAAGCTCGAGAATAGCCGCTCCAGCTCTTCGGCACTCATCCTTTTTATCTGGATCTTCAGCTGGGATGCTCGCGGAATAGGGAAGAGCCATACCCATAGCTTCAATAGCAGTAGCCATGGTGTTTGCGGTGTACATTCCCCCGCACGCGCCAGCTCCGGGGCAGCTTCTGCGTACGATTTCACCGCGTTCTTCATCAGAGATTTCACCTGCTAAATATTGCCCATAGCACTGGAAGGCACTCACAATATCGAGCTTTTCATCACGATAGGTCCCAGGTTTAATCGTTCCACCATAGACCATAATCGATGGCCGGTTTAATCGACCCATCGCAATCAGACAACCAGGCATATTCTTGTCACAGCCTGGCAACGCAATCAAAGCATCGTACCACTGCGCGCCCATAAGAGTTTCAATTGAATCAGCAATTAAATCCCTGCTTTGTAAACTGAAACTCATTCCCTCCGTTCCCATGGAGATACCATCGCTGACTCCGATTGTGTTGAATCGCATGCCAACAAGTCCCATATCGCTGACACCTTTCTTGACTTCGCTGGCAAGATCCAAAAGATGCATGTTGCAGCTATTGCCCTCGTACCACATGCTGGCGATTCCAACCTGTGGCTTATCCATGTCCTCGGGAGTCATGCCAGTGGCATAGAGCATGGCTTGGGATGCACCTTGGCTCTTTGGTTGCGTGATACGACGGCTATACTGGTTTAGCGGCTGATTCATTTTGCTTTTTCTGAACGACGATGACGGACGGATGATTGGAGATTATGATCATTCCCGTTAGTTTGAAAAAGTACGAACTACACCAGACAAGGAACAATTTGTGATTCGTCAGTTTTTTTGGGCCTTAACGGTCCTCTGCTTGGGTTTTCTGCTGCCTGTCACCGGGACTGAACCCGAGTCTAATGATTTTGCGAAGAAATCACTTCCTCTTTTTGATGGGGAAACACTTGCTGGTTGGGAAGGTGATTCCTACTGGTTTCGTGTCGAAGGTGGTGCCATTGTTGCCGGACGCATGGATGAGAGGATCCCGCACAATGAGTTTCTGTGTACCACGCAGTTTTATGAGGATTTTGAACTGCGTTTGGAAGCGAAATTGCTGGGTGCCGGCCAGAACGCAGGAATTCAGATTCGATCAAAACGGGTTCCTGGAACATCTGAAGTCTCCGGATATCAGGTAGATATGGGTAGAGCTGGTCAGCGTGGTGTTTGGGGAGCCCTGTATGATGAATCTCGACGAAATCGTATGTTGGTCGAGGTGGCTCCTGACCTACACGAACAAATCGTTAAAAAGGACGATTGGAATCAATATCGGATTATTTGCCGGGGACCAAAGATCACAGTTTTTCTAAATGGACAGAAGACAGTCGAATATGAAGAAGAAGACTCAGGTATTCCCACGCATGGATTGATTGGGCTGCAGATACATAGTGGGCAGCCTAGTGAAGCTTGGTATCGTAATTTGCGAATCAGGCAGCTCTAGCGATCTCTATACATTTTCTCTCCCACAAAAATGAAAAGAGAAAAAGCTATCGAGCAGTCATGAGAAAAATACAGATAATAATAAGAGTGATTTAATTCGTGTGTGAACACAGAGAAATTGATAAGGCATCAAATGGGTCAGATCAGATCGCTTTTGTCTATTTCGATCTAGGTAACATTCTCTATTCGTTTAACACGGAGAAGGCTTGTCAGAATGTTGCGATGCGATGTGACGTGAACGCTAATACGGTCTACTCCGTGGTGTATGAATCTGGATTGCAGGTGCAATATGAATCAGGTCGGATACGGCAAGATGCATTTGTTAATCGAGTGCGATCCAATCTGGGAATTCATACCAAAGAGGTTTCTGACTCGGATTTGTTGAACCTGCTGAGCGATATGTTTTCACCGATTGAATTGATGCATGAAGCGATTCTGCAGGTTCGGGCGAAGGGTATTCCGACAGGAATTCTATCTAATACCTGCCGTTCACACTGGGACTGGATTAATTGCCTACCCTCCAGGGCGATGCTTGATGGTTTTGATGCATATGTGTTGAGCTATGAAGTGGGTGAAATGAAGCCTTTCGGAGCGATCTATGAGGCGGCTGAACAGGCGGCTGAGGTACCGAGCAACCAGATATTATTCTTGGATGATCGCCTAGAGAATATTCAAGCCGCTCAAGCCAGAGGTTGGCAGGCAGAATGTTGCTTTGGCGGAGTTGAAGCCAGAGAAGTATTGGTAAATTACGGTTTTATGTTGGATAGAAATTGATGAAATGGTATCGATCAATACTCAGCTGGCTGCTGATCACGTCGTCAATCTCTCTATTCTGGCCTGTTGAGCGAGTTGGTTTTGATCCCTTTGTAATTACATCATTAATCAGCCTCGTTACTCCTATTGATCAACTTGGATTTGATCCTTCCTTAATCACGAAAATCGCCTTATGGTCCGCGATTGTGCTGACAATGTTTTCGTTGGGGGGTCTGGTAAGACCTGAGGAGTTAAAACCTTTAACCAAGCGGCCCTGGTGGGTTGTTCTGGGCGTAATGGTGCAGGTTTTGGTCATGCCCTTTGCAGCATGGACTGTTACGCGTTTAGTCCCAATGGAGCCAGAGATGGCATTGGGAATTATCTTGGTGGGATGCGTTCCAGGCGCGATGGCTTCTAATGTTCTGACCAATACTGCCGGTGGGTCCGTTGCATACTCTGTGAGTTTAACCTCTGCGGCCACCGTCCTTTCTCCGTTGACTGTTCCAGCAGTGTTGTGGGTTCTTGCTCGACAAGAGACGCAAAATTCCTTAGCGCAGTCAGCTGTATTGCTTGCGACGCTTGTAACTTTACCAACCATTCTGGGTTACGTATCGAGCATCTACTTGGAACCGGTCAGGAAGTTCCTAAAAGCCTATGGTTCTGTAGTCGCCTCGGCAGCTCTGTTATGGATCATTTCAGTGGTCATTGCGGCAAATCGAATGTCGCTGTTGAGTGTGGGGTCGATCATCATCAGCGCGCTTCTTTTTGTAAATATTACCGGGTATTTGGCGGGCTATTTCGTCGGTGGTCTTTGTCGGCTACCTGCCAGTTACCGGCGAGCTTTAACATTGGAAATCGGGATGCAGAATGCTGGTCTAGGCACAGCTCTTTCGGTTAGCATTTTGGGGGCGGGAACAACCGCTGTGATTCCCACCGCAGTGTACACATTTGGTTGTATGCTCACGGGCACTGTGCTCGCGGTACTGTGGCAGAGAAGAGATTTAAAGCAAGCTATCAGGGATTCCGAGATGGATTAGGCTCAGAGGTTAGGAAGCAGCCTCAAAAGAGTATTTTGGGCTGGTGGGCGGGATGAAGGAGTCCTTCTGGTCAAGCATTGCCCACTGCAAGGATTGGTCTTCCGATTTTTCCATCAGCAAGGGTATCATCACAACTCGAATGTATCGACGTCCGCAGATCTAAAAGATAAACGTGATCTTACATGACACTGCCTAAGCTAAATGGGCCAAGCCAGTCTGGCTCGCCACATCTCGCAGCGGTGATCGATATTGGAGCGACAAGCATTCGTCTGGCTATCGCTGAAATCCAACAGGATCGCAAGATCCGGACGTTGGATACTCTAGTTCAACCGGTTGAATTGGGTCGGGAGGTTTTTGAAGATCGCAGAATTTCTCCGAAGAGTATCGAGAGGGTAGCTGAGGTCTTGAGTCGGTATAAATCGGTACTCAATGAGTATGGTTTCGGTGCGGAAGACCCAGTCAGAGTGGTAGCGACGACTGCGGTGCGTGAGGCCGTCAATCGATTGGCATTCGCGGACAGGCTGTACGTTGCTACCGGCTTGAAAGTTGAGTCCATCGACGAGCAGGAAGTGAACCGCATCACTTACGTCGGGGTTTATCCACATTTGCAGACAGATGAGGCACTGGCAAATGGTAAGTCGCTTGTTGTAGAAGTTGGTGGTGGGAACACAGAGCTATTGGTGGTTCGTGGTGGAAATGTGCTTTCCAGCAAGTCGTTCCGACTCGGAACGATCCGACTGCTCCAGGTACTGCGACGCGTAACTTCTAATCCGGAGCATCGCCGATCTCTCCTGGAGAATCACATCAACCGATACTTGGCTCAAATTAAGGAGGCAGTGAGTGATGATCATCAGATTCACCTCGTCGCTTTAGGGGGTGATATTCGACTCGCACTGAGTGAGTTACAGAATGATTGGGACGGTAAGTCTTTGGCGAAATTGTCTGTTGAAGCTCTAGGTGAACTCGCTGAGAAAGTCCTTGCCTGCAGCGATGACGATCTGGTTAAACGCTACTCCATGAGTTACGTCGAAGCTGCAACTCTTGGTCCAGCTCTACTGGCTTACTATTTATTGGCGAAGCATTTTTCTCTTTCCCACCTTTACGTTTGTGATACCAACCTCCGTGACGGACTCCTCAATGACATGGCGGTCGGAGGGACTTGGAGCGGTGAATTTAGGAATCAAATTATTCGATCCGCTATCAGTCTGGGACGCAAGTTTAGTTTCGACGAGACGCATGCGAGGAATGTTGCGGAGTTATCAAGATCCCTGTTTTTAGAGTTAAGTGAAGAACATGGTTTAGATGTGCGGCATGAAGCCATACTTTTTGTTGCCGCCCTGCTTCATGAAGTAGGTTTGATTGTGAACGTCAGGAGCAATCACAAACATGCGTTTTACTTGATACGACACAGTGATCTATTTGGTCTGTCCAAGTCAGAATTAGTTCTGGTGGGTTTGGTCGTACGCTATCATAGGCGAGCAGCTCCACAGGCTTCACATGATACCTACAGTACATTGCCACAGCGGGATCGAGCGGTTGTGAGTAAACTTGCTGCCATTCTGCGGCTCGCAATCGCATTGGATGATACTCGTAGTGGGCGAGTCCGAGAAATTCGATGCACGAAGAGAAATAAGCAGCTCATGATTGACGTTCTCGGAATTGATGATGTTTCTCTCGAGCAGATTGCAATGAGGGAGCAATCAAGTTTATTTCAAGATGTTTTTGGACTGACGGTTTTATTACAACTAGGTAGGTAAACTCGAGCGATACTCGTTCGCTCCCGATTACTCTATAAGGTTCTAGTGATATAGGATAACGCTTTGTTTCGTTTTCTCCTTTGTCTCACGCTAATGACGGTATTTTACGATCAAGGTGTTCCGCTCTTTGGGCAGGATCCCTATGAACAGAAACGTAACGAGATGGTCCAGCAGTATATCGAAACTGCAGGAGTGAGAGATGAGAGGGTTCTGCAGTCATTGCGAGACACCGCTCGTCACGAATTCGTGCCACGCGCCGTTCGGTCGCGGGCGTATCTCGATATGGCGTTACCCATTGGGGAAGCGCAGACCATCAGTAGCCCATTCATCGTGGCAATGATGACTGAAGCACTTGATCCTAAACCCACTGATGTCGTACTTGAGATCGGAACAGGAAGTGGATATCAAGCCGCAGTATTGAGTCCCTTGGTTTCGAAGGTCTACTCCATTGAGATTGTACCTGAGCTCGGTTTGGCCGCTGCAAATGTATTAGAGCGTCTCGAATACAAAAACGTTTTCACCCGTGTGGGAGATGGGTTTTTGGGATGGCCCGAAGTCGCACCCTTCGACAAGATGATCGTCACCTGTAGTCCAGAAAATGTCCCCAAGCCTCTAGTTGATCAACTGAAAGAGGGTGGGCAGATGATCATTCCGGTTGGAGAAAGGTATCAGCAAACGCTCTATCGCATGATCAAGCAAGAGGGCAAGCTTGTTCGCCAACCTTTAAGGCCAACGTTGTTTGTTCCTATGACCGGCGAAGCTGAGGCTAATCGTAAGGTACACCCCGACCCCCAGAATCCAAAAGTAATCAATGGAGATTTTGAAGAGGGTGGTGCGAGTTCGTTAGGTAAGAAAGGTCTTGTATTCGGCTGGTATTATGGCCGCCAAGTGAAACGTGTGAGGGAAGCGAATCGTGGCTCAAGTGATGCTGATGTCCGGACCTTTGCGCGATTTGAGAATCAGACGCCCGGGCTTGATTCACATCTCTTGCAAGGTATTCCAATTGACGGCCAAGTGGTATCCCTCGTGCGTCTCGGTGCGATGGTGAGGACCGAGGACGTCCGAAGGGGTACATCCAAGGAAGATTTACCGGTGCTGGCTTTGACGCTCTATGATGAAGAGCGAAAAGAATTGGGATCAGTATGGTTGGGACCCTACCGAGGCACTTCTGAATGGAAGAGATCATCCCGTCTTGTCCCAATTCCACCAGCCACTCGGGAAGCGATCCTGAGAATTGGTCTCTTCGGAGCTACGGGGATCGCTGATTTCGATGAGATTTCAATTAAGCGACTTGATTAATCTACGCCGGGTAGGCGAAGGACCTTCTCCCACGCGAAAGCCACAGCTAACTCCGGCTCTCGGCAAATAATCCATAAAATCGTCAGAATCGTTAGAATCGTTATTGCTAGCCCTACCTCTCTAACTATTCTTGCAAGGTGCCTGCCGCAAAAGATGACATCAATCACGCGGCTCGGCTGACTGAGTGTAATGCTCGGTGTTACGCACCGGAGTTTTTTATACGGGATCTTAGGGGGAGTTCTTAGCATGCATAAAGCACGCTGTTTCTTTGTGTTTCTAGCTGTTACAGGCCTTACTAGCACTATTCAAGCCGAGCACTTGACTTGGGGATCCTCTGGGGGAAGTTCAGGTGGTTCGTCAGGTGGTTCGTCAGGGGGATGGAAGGTTCACCACGCCAGTTTCGGTTCTACGGGGCATCTACGGGTTCGATATTACGGTGGTACGTGGGGTTCATCGGGTGGGAATATCGTTCGCGCTCATGTCAGAAATCTTGGATCCTCTGGTGGTGATCTAGAATATGCGGGTCCGATCAAGCGTTTCTTCCGCAAAATGCATGAGCCTTTGCATCACTCTCATGGTAGCAGTGGAGGTCGAAGTTACGGCTCGTCAGGGGGGAGCAGCGGTGGAGTTGTCATCTCAGAAAAGCAGCCGATCGATGCAGAAGTGGATCGCTCCGAAGGAGAGATAAGTGGGCTCCAATCCGGTGATTATGAAGCGACCTTGGAAGCTGATTCTGCCAACGAACAACTGCAGGAGGGTGATTCCTCGTCAGCTATTGAGGCTAATTCTCAATCTGGAACAGCTACACTCACCATCGCCGTGCCGGAGGCTGCAAGCGTTGTGATCAATGGGCATGAAACGAAGAGTACAGGAGAGACTCGTTACTTCCGATCCGTTAATCTCGATTCCGAGGAAACTTACTCGTACCGAGTTGTGGTTTCCCTGTCCGAGGGTGGTGTTGATCACCGAGAAGAGGCATTGATACAGATGAATGCTGGGTCCGATCACGAGTTGGATTTTAGACCGAGCTTTATGAAAGATAATCCGACTAAGGAAACAGTGGATCAGCAGTCCGAGACAGAGGATGAGGTGAACACGATCGTCAGATTGCATGTGCCGGATGATGCTTTAGTTTTCTTGGCAGATCGTTCAACCGAGAGTTCAGGTGCTGTGAGGACCTTTAAGACGCAGAGTGTGAAAGCTGGTGAGGTTTGGAAGGACTACACGATCAGAGTTGAATGGAACGAAAATGGTAAGAAAATAAGGAAAGAGAAAAAAGTCAGCATTGTGGGAGGCACTGAAGCGGACTTTCACTTCAGTCAGGAGACGAATCAACTCGCCTCTCGTTAATGTTCATCTCGAATCATTGAAAAGCCGTTGCAATCATGCAACGGCTTTTTTCGTTGATGGTCTGCCATTTGCCACTATCAAATCAGCTTGGCTTAAGTCGTTTAGAAAGGCGAGATTGGAGTCCTTTACCTTTGCAGATCAATTCATCATGCCTTCGGAAAAATTTGCTACGAGCGGGGGCACAAGAAAGGTCGTAAGCATCCTTCTAGTGACCCATGTGTTGGCTATTTTGTTGCCACCTCTTTCTCTGCAGTCACGTGGTCCGATGGGAATTTCTCCCTTGATTTCCACACTCATGCAGCCGCTAGAAGCTTATTGCCAGTTTTTATATATCGATAGAGGGTACGCTTTCTTTGCACCGGACCCCGGACCCAGTCATCTAATTCAAATTCGCGTGGAGGACGCGAACGGCGAATCAAATGATTTTCTTTACCCAAATTTAGAACGGCAATGGCCGCGTCTGTTATACCACCGCCACTTTATGCTCACAGAGTTCTTACATGCGTTGCATCGGCCAAAGCATTTAGAAAATGCGATGTCCTCGGAAGAAACTTATGTTCAGCCATTGCAGGTCGAGAGAGATCGGTATGAGTTAGTTCGAGACTCTTATTTGAGACACTTGCAGGAGGAATTTGAAGGTAAGCGAATTTCGATACGCCGTATTGAACATCAACTACCAAGTTATGATTTGTACATGGCGGATCCCAGACCATTAAACCACCCCGCATCGTACCTACCTCTGCCCGACCATCTTGGTGCTGATGTTGATGTCGACTTATCTGAGTCGATGATTGAGCCAGCGTCCTCAGGTGATCGCTTGATCTCGAGGGAGAGGTAATGATGAATCGAAACTTTCTAGTCCACGCCGGAAAGGACTGGTGGAAACAGGTCGCCACTCAATGGAACCGATTTTGGTTTGTTCCGAGGAAAGTGGGTGTGTTGGCCACTATGCGAATCATTTTTGGTGGACTACTACTCTATTCCCATTTGATTCTTGCGATCCATCTGGAGGATTTCATCGGGAATCAAGCTTGGGTGAGCCAGCAACTCGGCCAACACCCTAGTTTGGAGGGATCCGATCTAGATCTCTTTTCAATGAGCTATTTATGGGATGTCCAAACACAAGGCATTCTTCGTCTGCATCAAATGTTCACCATTTTGGTCACTGGCTTTTGGTGTGTTGGTTTTTTAACCCGAGTCACCGGACCCCTGTGTTGGTTCTTACAACTCATGTGCGTCCATCGATTGACCGGGGCATTGTTTGGATTTGATCAGATCATTACCTATGCCGTGATGTATTTGATGATCGCTCCCACGGGAATGCGCTATAGCATTGATGCTTGGTTGAGAGCCAAAATTTCAGATCGAATCACCTCGCAAAAATCGATTTTACTTGATTGGCTATTTCCTGGAAATCGATCAAGTGTTTCAGCAAATATTGCTACCCGTTTGTTTCAGATTCACTTGTGTGTCATTTACCTATTTGGCGGACTGAGCAAATCTCGTGGGGTAACTTGGTGGGATGGTTCAGCTACGTGGTATTCCATTTCTAATCTTGAATACCAGTCAATCGACATGACTTGGATTGCAAACTACCCAATGGTTATTGCTACCCTAACCACGGTGACATTCTTATGGGAGTTGTCATACGCCGCACTCATCTGGCCACGCCTCACACGACCAGTGGTTTTATCTATCGCTCTGGGTGTGCATCTGGGTATCGCATCCGCTTTAGGCATGGCCACATTCGGCTTCGCAATGATTGCTGCTAACTTGTGTTTTATTGAGCCACGTCAAGAAATACTATCCGAAGATCAGACTGCGGTCTGTTAGTCATCTAATAGGTATCTTGAAGTGATTTCAATTTACTGAAATCAACGGTTTCCCTGTCATTTCTTCGGGAATTGGGACGCCAAGCAATTGCAACACCGTTGGAGCAATATCAGCTAACCGACCGTCTTCACGCAGAGAGGTTCCTTCTAATCCAGGTTCCACAACAATAAGAGGAACATCGAAGGTCGTATGCGCGGTATGAGGACCACCGGTTGTTGGGTCTGTCATTTGCTCGCAGTTCCCATGGTCTGCGGTCACCACTAGGGAGCCTCCCGCAGCTAAGGTCGCATCAACGATCTGCCCAACACAAGCATCAACGGTTTCGACCGCTTGAATGGCAGCGTCCAGTACACCGGTGTGACCAACCATATCTCCATTCGCAAAATTTACGATGATGAGTTCTGCTTCGCTCGAATCGATAACTCGGAGAACTTTCTCGGCAACTTCTTGTGCCGACATTTCAGGTTTCTGGTCGTAAGTCGACACTTCCTTCGGGGATTGAGCCATCCCACGATCTTCTTCAGGGAATGGGTCATCGCGGTAGTCGTTGAAAAAGAACGTGACGTGAGGATATTTTTCCGTTTCAGCGCATCGAAATTGCTGAAGCCCCAACGAGCTAACGTATTCTCCAAGAATATTTGGCATCTTTTCGGGTTTCTCGAAAATTACTTCGACGGGCAAACCTGATTCATATCCCGT
Source organism: Rubripirellula sp. (assembly GCA_012270385.1). Lineage (GTDB taxonomy): Bacteria > Planctomycetota > Planctomycetia > Pirellulales > Pirellulaceae > Rubripirellula. The sequence continues at coordinate 47,462 of JAAXIK010000486.1, forward strand.
CATGGTTGCAAAGTAGAGGTTGTCAACTTTTTCTCCGCGATCGAATCCACCGCCATCTATTGCCCCCCAAGTTTCATCATCAAACACGAATGCTTTGGTGATTTCTCTTGTTCTATCTCCTCGGTAATTCATAAAGATGATGGCGTCACCATCCTTTACGGTTGCCAAGTTACCATTTCGATCAGCGATCGACGTTGCGGTAATGAATTCGTCACCTTTGCGACTCGATTCTGAGGGTGAATCGTAATATGCCTGAATTGCCTCCAAGGCTGAATGAGCGATCGAAGGAGAACCTTTCGTCATCATCTCGTAAGCTTGTTGGACTCGTTCCCACCGTAGATCACGGTCCATTGCATAAAATCTTCCTATAACACTCGCAATTCGCCCCACATTTTCTTTCTCGAGCTTCTCCTCCAACTGCCCAATAAAATTGATTCCTGAAGTAGGAGAGGTGTCTCGGCCATCAGTGATGGCATGGATCGCGAATTGCTCACTCGCAAGCTGGTGACGTTTGACTAAATCAACGATTGCGAATCCATGCTCCAAATCACTATGAACTCTCCCGTCTGACATCAGGCCCAGAAGATGCAAGGTGCCCCCGGTTGCTTTCACATGAGCAATGGCTCCTTGAAGCGTGGGGTTCTCAAAAAACGAGTCATTCCTAATCGCTCTGGTGATTCTCATCACCTCTTGATCGACGATACGGCCAGCACCGATGTTTTGATGCCCTACTTCGCTATTCCCCATGACTCCGGCAGGAAGTCCCACATCTTCACCGGATGTGTGTATCAAGACGTTTGGGTACGCATCCATCAACGCATCTGAGATTGGAGTATTTGCTAGATGAATTGCATTGGTGTGATCCCATTCCTTATTTGGGTTTTCTCCCCAGCCATCTCTGATGATCAGCACTACAGGTTTGCGTCGGAGGTTTGTCAACGGATTGGTCTCTCTTTGGGTAATCGTTTATTCCTGCTTCGATCAGCAGAAAAGCTCTTCAGATCAAATTTTCAAGAGATTTCCTGCTCTAGGCAATGGTCTCAATTTAACCCATGGACGTGCGGTGAGTAGGCCCTATCAGGCCATAATGTGATGCAATGCTTTAATCGTTTTTAGAAAGATCCCGTGAAGACACCGCCTACGAGAATTTCAACTTTTCAGGTACTCTGTAGGAAACCGATAGCGTTGAATTCTCGACTCTGGATGACCAATGATTTCTCTGAAATTGAATACCACTGGCAGTTTTAATCCCGATTATGGAATTACGGAGGAAGATCGCGATTCCTTGAGCGCCATCGTCAACGACCTGAGATTGGATATCGTTCAAACAGATCGCGTCTTATACCAATCAGGAGAGATTCCAAGTGAGAAAAAACCTCTGGACTCCCGATTTCTCTGGTTGCCAGAGGAAATTCTCAATGCCTACGAGCAGGAGCGTGAAAGATCCGAACTAGGCCGGATCTTTAAAGTTGCCAACTCGATCCATGATGAGATAGATGCCGTCGCGGTACTGGGAATTGGTGGATCTTATATGGGAGCCCGCGCGATGATGGAGGCCTGTTGTGATCCCTACCACAATGAGCTTTCTCGAGGCGCTCGCGGGAGCAAACCCCGCATGTATTTTGAGGGTAATAATGTTGACAATGACGCTACTGTTTCCCTCCTGCAGCGACTCGCCTTGGGGGGCGCAGGTGAGACCCTTGCTGAAAAGCGACACGCAATTGTCGTAATCAGTAAAAGTGGGGGCACCATGGAGACCGCCGTGGCTTTTCGTCAATTCTTGGGAGCTCTTGAAGACTCTCTTGGTTCAGATGCTCCGGATCTACTGAGGCGTTTAGTCATTCCTGTGACGGGCAGTGGGGGAAAATTGCATGACCTTGCAAGCGAGATTGACTGCGATGAAGTTTTCAGTGTTCCCGATGGTGTGGGCGGTCGTTTTAGCGTGTTGTCATCGGTCGGTTTGCTTCCGGCTGCTCTACTGGGGCTTGATTGCATTCGACTGCTCGAGGGTGCAGTGGCTATGACTGAGCATTTTGCAAACGCTCAATTCGAAGATAACCTCATCATGCAGTACGTTGCAGTCAATCATTTGTTATCTCAGAAGAGGGGTAAATCAGTCAGAGTCATGAGTGTCTGGTCCAAAGCACTCGAAGCTTTCGGCTTGTGGCATGATCAATTATTAGCTGAGTCAAATGGTAAGGAGGGGTTGGGTGTGACCCCGCTTACGACGGTCAATACCCGAGATCTTCACAGTCGACATCAGCAGCATCAGCAGGGAATCAATGATAAAGTTTTTAACAATATCATTGTTGAAGGTTATCGCCATGACCCACTTGCGGTCGGGCATAGCGATCGCGATCAAGACGGATTAAATGATCTATCCGAAAAGGTATTGCCCGATCTCATGCAAGCCGCCATTCAGGGTACCAACGATGCTTTGCACCAAGACGGAAGGCCGACAACTGACCTGATTGTTCCGCAGCTCGACACCTACACGATGGGGCAACTCTTCCAAATGATGATGATTGCGACCGTATTAGAGGGTAGATTGCTTCAGATTAACCCTTACGGTCAGCCAGGTGTTGAACAGTACAAGGTGAATATGAATCGATATCTAGGTCGTGCGTAGTACACACATCTGTACAATCCGAAGTGTTAAACCGTGTTCCGCGTTAGCTACACGCTCTGTGATCCAGTCGTAAACCGTTAAATTCGTGAGACAGCATGTCATCAGTTGATCAACTCTTCTCTACCCTCCGGTCCAAACGAGAGAAAGCCTTGATGCCCTTCTTCACCGCTGGGGATCCTGACATCAAAACCACTTCCGATTTAGTTCGAGCAGCATCTGAATCCGGGGCGAATCTCTGCGAGATCGGTGTGCCTTACAGTGACCCAATCGCAGATGGTCCCGTAATCCAGGCTTCATATCAAAGAGCTCTTGATGCAGGCTTCAAGCTTCAAGACGTTTTTGACATGGGTAAAGTGTTGGATCAGGAGGTTCAGACGCCGTTGGTCACCATGGTTAGTTATTCAATTGTGTATCGGGTGGGCCTACTAGAATATGTTAAACGTGCCAAGGCTTCGGGGTATGCGGGTGCGATTGTTCCCGATTTGCTTGTTGAGGAAGCGAAAGAGTTTGCTGCAATTTGTCGTGATGAGGATTTCAGTTTGATTCAGCTTGTTACTCCCACCACACCTCAATCGCGTCAGGTGGAGATTGCCGAATCATCATCAGGTTTTCTGTATTACGTTTCGGTCACGGGGATTACTGGCGAAAGAAAAAGCCTACCTGAGAATTTAGCAGAAAGTGTTACATGGTTAAGAAGTCAGACAGATCTTCCGATCTGTATTGGTTTTGGTATCAGTGGTGTTGATACGGCTAAGCAGTTGGCTCCTGTAGCAGATGGTCTTATTGTTGGATCTGCCATAATTCGGCGAGTCTTCGAAGCTGGAGGACGAGATCAAGCGATTCAATCCGTATCGACGTTCATCCAGGAGCTCCGACAAGCAATGGATCAAGTCTGATATCTTGAAAGTCCTTTCAGTCAAAAAGAGACAGATTGATGCGTCGACCTACACCCGAGCCGGTCTCATCTGAACAGGTTCGAGAGCTTGCACTCTCGGTGATGAAGGCAGATCGATTTCCAATGCTTGCTACCGTTGATGGTGACCAACCTAGGCTGCGACCTGTCTCGCCGGTGATGACGAAAGGATTTACCGTTTATGTTGCGAATCTTCGGAGTTACCAGAAGACCATTCAGATTGAGGCCAACCCAAAGGTCGAGTTGTGTTATCTCGATGATTCTCATGACCAAGTGCGCATAACAGGTGTCGCCAACATTGTTGCTTCGACTGATCTCTTGAATGAGATTTGGGATTCAAATCCGCTGCTGCGGAGTTATCTCGGTGACATCAATGATCCCCAATTAATTATCTATCAAATCGATCCTATTCAAGTGATGTTTATGAGAGAGTGGTCGCTGGAATATCACCAAGTGGATCTGCAAAATCGAAGTGAGAATTAGGTCAATCGCTGACCCTACCCTCCTCAACTCACGCGGAAATCAGCGAAAGCAATGTGGCAGCTTCTACGAACGTTTCCTTTGATGCTGGCAGTTCTTGCCGTCCCAATCATACCATTCATGATTTGGGGAGAATCTATCGAGAACGAAATCCATGAGTACCTTGGTAAGGAAGCAAATCCATTTGTTGCCGGATTTTGCATAGTCATCCTGCTTTCCTCGGATGTGTTTTTGCCGATTCCGTCAAGTGTGCTTAGTACGGTCAGTGGTTGGCGTCTGGGCTGGCTTTACGGTACCCTCGCGACTTGGCTTGGGATGAATATCGGTGCCATTCTAGGGTATGGATTTGCGAGGCAATTTGGACCGGGGTTCTCAAAGTGGTTCTGTCGAGATGCGGACATGATGCTGATGAGAGATTTAATGAATCGACTGGGTCCGACTGTCTTGGTACTTGGGCGTGCTCTCCCCGTGTTTGCCGAAGCAAGTATTCTCTTTGCAGGTATACATCAGCTAACTTGGAGGAGATTCGTCTTTCCAGTCCTGGCAAGCAATCTTGTCATTGCAATTGTCTATTCGACCCTCGGCGATTTAGCTGCTCAATATGAGTGGCTAACTGCTGCGATTGTCGTTTCGGTGTGTATTCCACTCTTGATCACCTCTTTCGCACGGAGGATGTTGCCTTCGCTCAAAGAAAATCCCGTGCAAGAAGATTCCTAGTCACCTTGTTTGCGTTGCAAAATGCCAGATGTATTCGTCACAACCGGTACAAGTGGCTCTTTTACCTAATCGAACAAGTCTTTCTGATGGGAAAAAGCTTGTTGTTAGACGTCTCTTGCCTAATCCGCATGCTACGTTTTTTTGACAAGCTTTCTAGGCATGCGAAGTAACGCGAATCGGTGACGCGTGGCATCGTTTGCCAAAACAACGTAAGGATCATTCTTCATGACCGTTTCCAATCCAATGCAGGCAGCAAATCAGAGCGAAATCGTTACCATAGATCGTCGTCGTGGTGACCGTAGAGGTACCAGCGCGGAAACGAATCCAACTTCAGTTCCACCAAAGAAGCAGCGTCGACGCCACATTGATCCAACGACTTGTGAGCGGGATTATAACGGGGACGAAATCGAGTTCATGACAGCCATGGATGAATACAAACGTGACTCAGGACGAATGTTTCCAACTTGCAGTGAGGTTCTCGAAGTCATTCGTTCGCTTGGTTATCTCAAATTGAGTGATGAACAGGTAGAACAACTCGGATTGACCTTTGAGGATTCCATCGAAGAAGAAGAGACGTCAGATGAGATTGAGCAGGAATTGGAAAGTGAATTAGCTGAAATCTAATCACTGTGAAGGAAATGAGGAAAACGAATTGTCATGAAGATGGCAATTCGTTTTTTTTGGCCGCATGGTAGTCGATTGAATGTGTTGAATGGGTTCCCGCAAAATCCAATTCTTTAGGTCTCCTGTAAGCCCATTTGAAGTAGCGTGTTTTCGGCTTTGTGAGCCTCTCTTAATCGCGGAGCATAAGCTTTCGCATGCCCCGTGATTTGTTCGCGATCTGATAAGAATTGGCACATGAGATCAGGGATCTCATCAACCTGCTGATAGACATAACCTACTGGGCCATAGACGCATGCTTTCTTGAATTGGTTCGCCAGCCAACAATGATCAGGAACAATCACCGGGACACCCCGAGTAAGCATCTCCAGTAAGACACCACTGCAGCGTGAGCGATAGCGGATTGGATCATATAAGAAGATGCCCAATCCTGCTCTTCCAATCCATTGGTGGTACTCGATTGTGCTGAGATGCTTGGTTATCAACTCTACCCTGCCAGTATCACAACTTGAGTGTAGGGAATTCGGAATCAGGGATTTCCAATGCTTTCCGGGAACCTGCAAGCAAGGACGGTATGTTGTGTCTCCAATTAGATTGCGATTTTCCAATGCTTGAAGGAATCCACGAATCGAATGTTTTCCTTTCTCGGATCTTGGCATCCCTGCAAGCATTGCATTGCAGGGTTGGTCTTCTAAATCGATGGTTATCTCGCTCGATCGAGTCGGGTATGGAATAGCACTCGCTATCTCATGGTCCATCACGGAGTTGATTTCTGCTTTCAATTCCTCTGTCGTCGTATGAATGTAAACTTGATGGTGGCCAAGTGCACCCAGTGCCATATTCATTTGTTGCCCCATCTTGGCATTGCGTTGCCTGCCGTGGGCTGTATCGGCATGATTCGTTGCAAAGTGAAAAATCGCGTGGATATTGAGCTTTTTCGACTTGCGATCCTGTAATGCGGAAGCAGTTGCGAGGATGACGAAATCATTAGCAGTGTTGAGCACGAGATGATCGTGTTCGGTGAGGTCGAGTGAGTCGATCACTTTTAGAAACGCCCGTTTCCAATTCATGATCATCTCGGATGGACGTCTTGATCTTTTGCAAAATATATCCTGCCAGCAAGATAGAAAACGTTCTCCAACGGAACGATTTTGAATTCGCCCATTTAGATTTCGTGCAAACTGAGAAATCCCATCGATACCTAGGGACCAGTGCAACATCGAGGGCGTATCGAAGAGCGGGTAAACCTTGCAAAGTGCTTCGGTTTCCGAGTCTGGTAAAAATTGCTTGTGGGTGGCCAAGATAGTCTGGAATCCTCTGGCCTTTGCTGCACTTCCGAGTAGGTGAGCAAGTTCTAAATAATGCCCCGATGAATCTCGGATATTGTCATCGATCATTACCATTCTCGGCGACATGAAATTCTTTATCGGTTTCGGGTGTCGTGTGAGTCTGAAGCGTGAGTGAGGGATCGCAACCATCAATGATGCTAGCAATTTCAATCCACAACGGAGTCGAGCTACTGATGTGGCGTGTGCAAATTCAGTCAGTTTTCGCGAGATTCTTGCTACCAGTCTGATGAGATCAATCAACCGGCGGGAGTCTACCATTATCTGGCTAATTACCAAAAGCTACATCTTCGGTATGGATGTTTCTCAACACCTTGTTTTTGAGCCGTAGAAATTCCCGTTGTGGCAAATCGTCATTTTTTCGTACGGTCCCACTCAGAGGTATCATCGCCTAGATACTTCGAAATGGACGTTTTTGTGACGGAATCACGCGAGGAAGACATGTGTCTTTTAATCGACAAATCGGGTTATTGGGTCGCTTCTGTTGTACTTTTAGCTTCAGTCGCAGGGTGTCGGGGATCGATGCCATTCGGTCGTACGGTGCAGATCACCAAAAGTAGTGATGCTGCGGAAATCACGATTGAGTCTCCGGAGCAACGTCTGGCAACAGCAAAGCCTGGAGAGGCGACCTCACATGACATGGAGAAAACTCAACAGGCAAAGACTTGATTGGATGGCACGTCCGACGAAGAAGGCCAGCAATAGGTCGCTGTGGCTTCCGTGTCAGCTGATGTGGAAAGCTTGCTGACAATGCCCGATATCTCGGAAGGTGAAAAAATAGCCTTGGTAGGTGATTCTGGGCAAGAAGTCAAAAACGAATCGTCACCGGGGACGGAGGCTGAAGAGGTCGATCGACCGGATATCGTTTCTGCTGCCGCGGAGACCAGCAAAGAGGAAGTCATCGATGCCGCAGATGAACCTGTGTTAGAGTTCACGGAAGGCATGTCTGCGGAAGAATTACTTGCTGCTTTAAAGGAATATCCTGCAGAAAAACGCGAGAGAGCACTCGATCAATTTGTGCAATTGGTTGCTGATAAAGCTAGTGAATCGAATCAGCCCAACGCGGTTTCGGGGCAGATTGCCAATGCTCTTCACAGTGAATTGACGCTGCCTGATGTCTTGGAAGAGTCTGCTGGTGAATCTCCGGAAAGATTAGCGGACGCGGAGGGCGATCCTGATTCGAATGAACCTGAAGATCAGCCGGATCTTGCCTTTACCATTACGGATGAAGCTTCAGATGTTGATATTGAAATGAATTCAACGACCGAAGGCTCGACCGACATTCAGGTTGAATCCGCACAGAACGAAATTCCTTCAGCTGAAACGGTGGTCGAAGTTACCGTCGAGGAACGTGCAGAGACGAGTGAGGGGAATGAGGTCGCTCAGACGAGCATCGAGTTACCCGCGGAGGCTGCTCAGCAAGAAGTCACGAATTCGGCACCTACCATTCAGGATGAGCTGACTCAGGAGCAACTTCTATCTGCTTTGATTCTTTCACTTCAAGAACCAAAGATAGAGGAATCGGAATCCGAGCGACACGCAAGACTGGTCAAGTTTAGCCATTTATTGGTTTTAGCGGGCAATCCAGAATCAGCGATGATCTCGATGGAGGGGATGACTCCAGAAGAGCAGAGTTTTATGCGTCATCATTTGCAGGGGTTGTGGCACCTTATTGATCCTGAAGGGCATCCAAGCACAAGCCAGCGTTTGAGCTCGGTAGCAACTGAATTTCGAGAGGCGGCAAAGCTGGCTGGCGCGGCGACAACTGCATTGGATGTGAAGAGGCTAACTTTCTGTACAGAAATCGAAGCTTACGGGCAGATTAAACCTTTTGATGAAAACCGATTCAAAAAGGGTCAGCAAGTGATTTTGTACTGTGAGGTGGAGAATTTTAAAGCAAATCAAAATGAAACAGGTTTTGAAATGCATCTCCAAGGGAGTTATGAGATTTATGATTCCGAGAATCAACGTATTTTCAACCAAGTGCTTCCGGCTGACCGCCAAGTTTCAGCAAACTATCTGAGAGACTATTTTGTTGCTTATCAGATGTTCCTGCCCAATGATTTAGTTTCCGGTCGCTATTCATTAAAGCTGACGATGGAGGATTTGGTGGGCACTAAATACGGCCAAGCTGAAGTCAATTTTGAGATTGAAGGGGGTTCACCCCAATCTGAATAGATCATCTTGCGGAAAGGAAACCCATCGCTGAACTCATTCAAGTGATGCTTTTCAACCTAATTCAATCACATCCATGATCTGATAGGTTGGACCTTGTTTGTCGAGGAAACTGGCAATGACTTGTACTTCTTCGACCACCATCGAGCCCAAGTTTGTTTCCTCTTCTAGCTTGACTCGATCCATCACTTCATCACTCGCTCGGCGGGCCTTGGCGCGACCGAGTGTCAGGTGGGGTCGGTAATCTCTCGATTCAGGTTTGAATCCCAGTTTTGCAAGTTCCACTTCAAGCTGAGTTACCATGGAGGTGAGTTGATTCGATTCATCGATAACTCCTGCATGGATGATTCTGGCGCGATCTACTGAGGGCATCCCGCCTGAACCATGAAAAACCAGCTCAAAGGGGGACATGGTCTCACAAATGTCTTGGACAACTGTGCAAACCTTCGGTACCTCCGTGTTATAAACGTCACCGAGAAATTTCAATGTGAGGTGCAAGTTATCCGTTGGGACCCATTTAATGCCGTCTCCCGCCTCTTTTAAACGGTTTGACATCTTTGTAGCAGCTTGAGCAATTTCACTTGAAAGAGGAATTGCTATAAAGGAGCGGATAGAGTTCATTCCGTGATCAAAACCAATGGTGCTATGGGATCATTTCAACCAAGCCCGTTTCGCTCGAATTTCTGGATTCGCGGCGGGCACTTACAAACCATCCTATCGATTCGGCCCGAGTCTGCGAGCGGTCTTTCTCCGAGATCTCATTTTGTAGAGGTTTCTGATGGAGATCGTATTATTTTGCATGAGGATTCTCCTCCTGGCAACGAAGAAGGTGCGCCTTGTGTCATGTTTGTGCATGGGCTGTCAGGCTGCTATTCCTCTCCATACATGCAGCGATTCGCATTACGGTTTTTGAAGCGAGGTTTTAGGGTTTTTCGGGTTGATATGAGGGGGTGCGGTGCCGGGGCGGAATATGCAGACCACTTGACCCATGCGGGACGCAGCCAAGACCTCATGGACGCTATGAATTATATTGCCACGAAGTATAAGCATACCGAGCTCTTCATCGCTGGAATCTCACTCGGTGGTGCTCAATTGCTGCGGGCGGTGGGGAGAGTAGGAGCTTGTCTGGAGCAGGCACCAACTTGGTTTCCTAGATTAAAGAAAGTAGCTGCTGTCGCGCCGCCGATCGATTTGATTCGTTGCAGTGATCACATGCAGAAGTTGAAACTTCGTCTCTACAACTATTACTTTATTCGGTCATTACTTCAAAGATTACCAAAGCGTCTCCAAAGTAACGCAGCCTTTCAGAAGGAGATGCAACTTCCCAGACCGCGTACTCTGCGTGAGCTCGACGACCGATTCACTGCCCCGCTGAGTGGTTTCAAGGATGCGATGGATTACTATCAGAAAACTTCATCCAATCAAGTGACGGCGAAAATTAACGTTCCCACGTTGGTGTTGGCATCACGTGATGATCCCATCGTGCCCTCAGGCTGCTTTACAGAGGATCCTTCCATCTGGTCCAAGACAACGCATGTCATGCTCACGGAAAAAGGAGGTCATGCTGGTTATATTGGACCCAAGAATATCTGCTGGATGGACGAGATCATTGAGCAATGGTTGGTGGGAAGTGCTCCTTGAGCACATGGCTCCCTTGGCCATTCTTTGATCATCTCCGCTGCCTGATAAGCTGCTGTGCTCAAGACTTGGTCGTCCAAACTGGATCGGGTTGTATTTCATCGCTAACGGGAGATCCTTGATCTGCCCGTCCACTTCCTTCGAGTCGACTGATGATTTCGATATCCATATCCTCCTTGCACGCAATTTGGCAGCTTAATCGTATTCCGGGTTCATTTAGTTCGCGAACTCTGAGCGTCTCTTTTTCCGCTTCCGTTATTTGATTGGGTTCACCAGAGAGGAATTTGACACGGCAGCTGGTGCAACGTGACTGGCCACCACATGCGTGCAATTGATCTACATTGGCATCTTCCACGAGTGCTTTGACCAGGCGTTTACCTTCAGCCACTTCAAATTGTCCGATACCGCTTACATTTAGTTTTGGCATGTCTAGGGTTGACCTTGATGATGTTTGTGAGAGTTCGTGATTCTGGTGATCTATTTTTATTGTTAAAGATGGTAGCCAAACGCTTCCTGTTTACGCACCCAATTCGCGTAGTTTGGGTTCCATGGCATTTGCCTGTCTATAAAATCCTAAGTCGTTTGGGTGAGAACCATCCGTGGTATCGTCTCGGTCTTCACCGAGAAGCTCATCTCCATCAAGATAGCTAATTTTATCGTGTCCATTTGCAACAAGAGATGCGAATGCCGCTTTTAATGCACTCCGACTATCGTGGTGGCGTCTCTGGAGCGAAGGAATAAACGGGGAGTGTGCGTAGGTCCGATCTTCCACCAAGAGAATGGGAGTATCGGGGCGTGCTTCTCGCAATTGTAGAACCAGTTTCTCAGCGCGTTCTGCGACTTCTCGTCCTATCATGTTAGGTAGGCAGTCAATGACGTAGATGAGTGGATCAAGTTCACAGAGGAACTGTCCCACCTGCGGTTCCATTCGTCCATTCCCTGAGAAACCAAGGTTAATAATCGGGTGTCCGAGTCGTCGCCCAAGTATTGCCGGGTGCGGCATACCCGGCCTGGAAGCGCAGGCACCGTGCGTGATTGAGGTTCCATAGAATACAATGGGTTTGCTTTTTCGAGGTGGGATCGGTTCGAACGTGTTGCCCTCTGGCACTCCAAACTTGAGCGATTTCGTTCCGTTGTAGAGTGGAAGGTAGGCAGTGAATTCACGCTGACCGGCTGATAGGTTGCTGACTAATTTTGTTTTGGTCCGCGTTGAGTTTGGGCGAGTTACAGCGAGCCATCTTGAATGCCCTTCACGGGTTGAGGCGTAGAGGTCGATTCCGCTTACACCCGTGGCCGGCATGTGCGGCATAGCAAGATTTGACGAGGTAACTTCGTGGTCGATCCAGATCTCCGAAGCATTCGTCTGGAACCGGGTGAGCATGCCAGCAGAATGTCGACTTAGATTCCACACCGCGTCCCGCACCACTCCTTTCGCACGTGCGGGTAGGCGGTCGAAGAAATTTTCCATCTGATCGGAATGCCAGCCTTGACCTTCGATACCCCACTCTTTCACGTCTCTCCATTGGATTCCGTCTTGTGGGGCAGACTCTTGAGCAAACGAAAATTGCGATGCTGAGGCGGCTGTTGCTGCAGAGATACTGGCCAAGAATTGGCGTCGTGGTATATCGATTTTCATAAATTGCCCTTTCTGCTTCGATTTGCGTCGCGTTACTGGGGTTGGGTATTTGTGTTCTCAATATCCTAGAGTGGCACGACGGTGAAATCCACATCCGGAGTAGATTGAAGTGGTTACGGTGGGTGTTTCCATTGTTTGTCCGAAGTTTATTTTTTGGTCTGCCGTTTTCATCGGAGGGGATTTGGGACTGGGGCATCCCGAGACACCGTTATGATCCATTACGGGTAGCGGACAAAATGAAGGAACTGTGAGTTTTATCTAGATCATGTTGCCTGACCCTTCGCGATTAAAGAGGGCCGTGGTAAACTAGCGGATTGGCCCGACGGTGAGACGTTGTGAAGTTGAATACGGTGTTTTCAGGGTTAGCCAGCTTCGGTTCGACAAGGGCTTCTGCATCAAGTCAAACATCACGTCGTTCGGTGTGGGTTTACTGGAGTAAAGATGCAGCGTCGCATCAGAAAGATGTGGTGAGTTGAGATGCTCGGTGAGAGCATCGGATGAATTTTATTTGAACCACAATGGATCGTAGAGCATGGATTTGATGTCCGAGGAATCGATTGGGGCCCTGGGGTTACTGGTCGCCGAGGCAGCTGAGAGGTTGGTTGACTCTCATGACGAGAGTCTTGATAAGCGTGCTGCGATGTTGATTGTGGATTCACCAACGTTTAGTAGTGAATCGGGTAAGCTCCATTTTGGGTTCAAAGTAAAAGGAAACCGTCAGTCGTTAATGGAAGTGAACCTTGAAGTGGCTTCCGAAGTAGACGATGAAGAAGAGGAACATTTTCACCCTCTAAATGTTGCGTTGGAGGCGACTCCGCATTGCCCATGTGATCAATTTGGAAAAAGTGGTGACCGATGCGCTCATTCTCTCGCCGTTGCCTGGTGGCTTCAGGAGCAATTGAGCCGTCGATCCATCAATGAAGTCTTCGAGTTTTTTGGTGAGTTGGAGGTAGATGCTGTTTCTGCCGGACGAGATCTGGTGAGCCAAGTGCTGAGCTTAGTGGGATCAAAATCTCATTCAGATAGTCAAAGTGTCGGCACGCGCTTGCAATGGCGAGTTGGCCTTTCCTCTTCGCGTTATTACTGTCCTCTTTCCATCACCGCCTATGAGCAGCGGCCCAAAAAAAATGGAAAAGGGTGGACCAAGGGAAAGGAAGTTAGGAGTTTTGACCTGCTGAGAAGGGACTTTTCAAGTCGGAAAGTTGTCGGGCGCAGTGCAGTCGTCGTTGGGTACCCGTGTTATTCGTTTATCGAAGACCACTTTGCGGATTTTGAAGCTTTGTCCTTACTTGCGGGTCATCCGAATGTTGCTTGGGATGATGTGAATGTTCGGCCATGTCGTGTGTTCTCTGCTGAACTGATACTTACCCTCTCTGAAGCGGAGCCTCATGAGGAAACGGACCCATCAGAGGTTGGTGAACCAGCAGATAATCAAACGGTTTTCTATCGTCCTGAATTACGGCTTAACGGTATCGAGATTGATCTTAGCCGTTGTAAGGTAGTTTTTGGATATGCGAGTCCCGTAGAACCGATCGTAGTAGTAGCTGATGAACGACAGAACCGACTGATCGTTTGCACGCTGCCAAATCCTAAAGCTCTGAAAGTGATTCAGCACCTTCTCGAAGCGGACTTGGAAGATGTTGTTTTGGATTCTGGGGCCGCTGCGCGGTTTGCAATCGGAAGCTCCGAAGTCGATCGTTTTATTCACGTTGAACTGCCTCCGGGACTCGCGGGTCCGATTGAGCCAGTTGACGCGGAACTGATCTTTGAATTGAGGCCCCGACCCGGTGCAGGGTTATTTGTTGCTTTGCGTATGCACGAGGATCGTTTTCGAGAATTGGTGGTGCCGGGGCGGCCGCCGGAGATCGTAGCATGTTTGACTGAACAGGGGCCGATTCGACTTCAGCGAACGCTGCAGAAAGAGAGGGATCTTGTCGATACGGTGATTGATCGATACGAGCTCAATCGGCTGACACCGGATGGAGCAGATAGCTGGGTGGCTTCAAGTGATGAAGCGGCTCTCGAATTACTCGGGGCGCTTTACAGTGGAGGGGAAGATGCTCCGCGAATCATTTGGCCAGAAGGTGAAAGTCTTCGCGTGAGAGGTGAAATCACTCCAGGCGCACTTAAGGTTCAGATTGACGACAGGAAAGATTGGTTTGGTTTATCTGGGTCCATTAATGTTGATGGACGTGATATCCCTCTTGCTGAGTTGCTTGCGGCAGTCCGCGATCAGCGATCTTTAGTGCAGGTGGGTGATAGGCAATTCGCAAAAATCAGTGAAGCTTTCAGGAAACGTCTGCAGCAACTTGGTGATGTTCTCATTGAAGAACGAGGCGCGATGAAGGTGGCTGATGCTGCAGTGCCTGCAGTTCAAGAATTAATCAGCACGGATGTGCCTCTCGAAGCGACTGCGAGGTGGCACGAATCGTTAAAACGACTGGAAATGTTGGCCGATTGGAGCCCTGATCAACCTGATCAGCTAGATGCCGTTCTCCGAGACTATCAGCTCGAGGGTTATCAGTGGCTTTCGCGACTGAGTTTGTGGGGAGTGGGAGGTGTCTTGGCCGATGATATGGGGCTTGGAAAAACGGTCCAAACACTAGGAGTACTCCTCGAGAGAGCATCCGAGGGGCCAGCACTTGTCGTTGCTCCCACCAGTGTGGGTGAGAATTGGTTGCGGGAAACGGAGCGTTTTACGCCGAGTTTGTCAGCATATTTATATCGGGACGCCGATCGAATCTCATTGATTGATCGAGCCGGTCCCGGAGATCTTGTGATCGTGAGTTATCAACTTCTACAACGTGATGCAAAGCGTTTCGCCTCGAGAGCATGGCACACACTTGTTCTTGATGAGGCTCAGTTCATCAAGAATGCTCAGACAAAGACTTCCCAAGCAATACGTCAATTGGAAGCAGATTGGAGAATCGGTTTATCGGGAACCCCTTTGGAGAATCATCTTGGTGAACTTTGGAGTCTTTTCCGAACACTCAGTCCAGGGTTACTGGGTTCCTGGGATCGATTTCGACAGCGATTTGCAGATCCGATTGAGCGTTTGAAAGATGACGAAAAAAGAAAATCTCTCGCACAATTGGTTCGCCCTTTTATCTTAAGACGAACCAAAGACAAAGTGCTGAAGGAGCTTCCTCCCCGGACAGAAATTACGCTGCATGCTGAATTGAGTAAAGCTGAACGTAGTCGTTATGAGGATGCGAGGTTGGCGGCGCTAACCGAGTTAGGAGGTTCGGGTAGCGAAGATCAAGGCGCGGGCCAGCAAAGGATTCGCACTTTGGCATGGCTAACCAAGCTTAGGCAATTAGCATGTCACCCAAGATTGGTAGACCAAGACTGGAAAAAGGGTTCAGCTAAATTAGAACTGTTGATGTCACTTGTGGAGGAGCTACGTGAGGGTAAGCATCGTGCTTTGATTTTCAGTCAGTTCGTTAAGCATCTTTCACTGATACGCGAGTCGTTAGACGAGAGAGAGATTGAATATCAGTACTTGGATGGAGCTACGCCGGCCAAAGAGCGACAGCGGAGAGTGGATGCATTTCAGGATGGAGAAGGTGACCTATTCTTGATTTCACTCAAAGCCGGAGGAACTGGCCTGAATCTCACCGGTGCAGATTATGTGATACACCTAGATCCCTGGTGGAACCCAGCGGTTGAAGATCAAGCAACCGATCGGGCGCACCGAATTGGGCAAGAACGCCCCGTAACGGTCTATCGTCTGGTGACTGAAGGTACGATTGAGGAACAGATTCTTGCACTTCACGCTGACAAACGTGAACTGGTCGCCGGTGTACTCGATGGAACGGATCTGGCGGCAAAGATGGATACTGAAACGTTGATTCAATTGATTCGTGAGGGTGCGGCTAGTTAAGGAAATTAGACCGTCAGATTCGTTGAGAAAGGTCCGCTACTCCCTGTATTCTTGCATCCTATTTGCTTGAATTATCGTTTTGATGGGAATCGCTCCGTAGTACTCAATGGGTTGCGATTTCTATTTCTCTGCCTCACACAGCCAATGAATTTTATCTTTTTCTAAATTGGCGGAATCGATTGACCAGAGGTGTCATCTGCTAGGGCGAGACTAAGAAAGTGTTGCGAGGGAAACGACAAAAGACCCGGCTCTCGCGATGAATCCCGTGAATCTAGCAGTGGTAGGAGAACACCAAATCTCAGGTTGTCTCCAAGTATCCAAGGCGGTACTATAAGGATGTTCACTACTTGGGATTTGCGTTTGTCCGTAAGGAATGTGGATTTACCCGTTTAAATAGTGGTCTTCGTACAATTTTCGATATAGGTCTGTGTCATGGCAAAAAAGACAAAAACAACACCGAAAAGCAAAATCGATCCAGGAATGAAGGCGATTTTGGCACGTGAACCGGGCTTGAAGACCACCTTAGAGCAGATTGACAAAACCTTCGGGGATGGCGCGATCATGCCTTTGGGGGCATCTCAAAAACTGACGATTGACGGCATTCCCACTGGGAGTCTCAGTCTTGATATGGCCTTGGGGGGACAAGGTATTCCCAGAGGTAGGATGATTGAGGTCTATGGTCCTGAATCCAGTGGAAAGACAACTCTTGCACTTCATATTGGCTCCGAAGCTCAGAAAATGGGTGGTATCGCGGCAATTATTGACGCTGAACATGCCTTTGATCCAAGTTGGGCGAAAAAATTGGGCGTGGAATTAGACACATTATTGGTCAGCCAACCGAGCAGCGGTGAAGAGGCAATGCAGATCTGTGAGATGCTTGTTAAGAGTAATGCAGTGGATGTCATCATTGTCGACTCTGTAGCGGCTCTCGTGCCCAAGAAAGAGCTTGAGGGTGAGATTGGTGATAGCCACGTTGGCTTGCAGGCTCGCTTGATGAGTCAGTCGTTACGAAAGCTCACAGGGGCGATCGCCAAGAGTAAATGCGCGGTGATCTTTATTAACCAAATTCGCGAAAAAGTGGGTGTGATGTTTGGTAGTCCGGAAACTACACCTGGGGGCCGTGCACTAAAGTTCTACTGCTCTTGTCGAATTGATGTCCGGCGTATTGGTGCCTTGAAGGATGGGGAAGAGCAAGTTGGGCAACGTGTCAAAACCAAGATTGTAAAGAACAAGGTTGCTCCGCCATTTCGTGTGGCAGAATTCGACATGATGCATTCCAACGGCATCAGTTACGAGGGTGACCTTCTCGATTTGGGTACAAATTTCAAAGTGGTTTCCCGCAGCGGGTCTTGGTTCAAGTACGGAGAAACTTATCTAGGTCAGGGTAAAGAGAAAGCTCGTAATTTCTTGATTGAAAATCCTGAGATCGCTGAGGAAATAAAAGATGCTGTGATGATCGCAGGTGGATTTCTTGGCGCTACACCTGAATCAGCTGATTCGACAGCGGGAAGTGAGAAAGCGGAAATTCCCAATAGTTAAACAATGGATTGTGTTCTGATCGTCACCATCTTAACTCGTAAGATGGTGACGGGAGATTGCGATGAAGACTAATTAGTTTTTCCTTTTGCTTCCATTTTGCCCCATGTGTCTCGCAGAGACACGATTCGGTTCATGACTAATTTTTCCGATGTCGTGTCGGGGTCGACTACAAAATAGCCGACCCGTTCATATTGCAACTGCTCACCAATGGAATGTTCTTTTATCGCAGGCTCTGCGAAAGCTTTTACTGTTTTTAAAGAATTTGGATTTAGATAATCCAAATAGGTTTTTCCGTCTTCAGTTGAACCAGGGTCCTCTGATGTAAATAAACGGTCGTAAAGCCGGACTTCAATTTCTTCTGCGTGCTGAGCACTTACCCAATGAATGGTGCCTTTGACCTTACGACCGGACGTATCAGAACCGCTGCGTGAGTTGGGGTCGTAAGTGCATAATATTTCCGTAATCTCCCCGGATTCATCCTTCACTACGTCGTGGCAATCCACAATGTAGCCGGCGCGTAATCTCACCGACCCGCCTTTTTTCAAGCGGAAAAATTTCCTTGGAGCTTCCTCTTTGAAATCATCTCGATCGATTAGCAGGTTACCACTGAACGGTACTTCACGACGACCAGCCTCTTTGTCCTCCGGATTATTAATCGCATCGTTGATTTCTACGTGACCTTCGGGCCAATTGGTGATCGTGAGTTTTACCGGATTCAACACCACCATCCGTCGGGACGCAATTTTGTTGAGATGATCTCGGACTGAATTTTCGAGTCGGATAATATCAATGGTGCTGTTGAACTTTGCCACCCCAACATCAAGGCAGAAATTTCTGATGGATTCGGGGGTGTAACCTCGACGCCTGTAGCCGCGAAGTGTGGGCATTCTTGGGTCATCCCATCCATCGACATATCCTTCCTTGACCATTTTCAGCATGAATCGCTTGCCAACCAAAAGGCTGCTCAACTTCAGCTTGGCAAATTCAATTTGACGAGGATGGTGAATATTCAGTTTCTGACAGAACCAATCATAGAGTGGTCGATGGTTCTCAAATTCGAGGGTGCAGATAGAGAAACTGATATTTTCAATTGAGTCGCTCTGGCCATGCGTCCAATCATAGGTGGGATAAATGCACCAAGTATCACCTGTTCTATGGTGATGAGCTCGCAGGATTCGATACATCACGGGGTCGCGCAAATTTATATTTGGCGAAGCCATATCAATTTTTGCACGCAAGGATTTCGAACCGTCCGAAAATTCACCGGCTCGCATTCGACGAAATAGGTCGAGATTTTCTTCAGGAGTTCGATCTCGAAATGGGCTGTTGCGCCCGGCTTGGGTGAGAGTTCCTCTATATTCACGCATCTCTTCAGCAGATAGATCGCAGACGTAAGCATCACCACTCTCGATCAGTTTCTCTGCCCAGCTATACAGTTGGTCAAAGTAGTCACTTGCATAATGAAGGGAGTCCCATTCGAACCCGAGCCATTGGATGTCCTCCATGATGGCTTCAACATATTCTGTATCTTCTTTGACAGGGTTGGTGTCGTCGAATCGCAGATTGCACGATCCGCCATTCGCTTTCGCAAGACCAAAATTGAGGCAAATGCTTTTCGCGTGACCAATGTGAAGGTAGCCATTCGGCTCAGGTGGGAATCGTGTGTTTACATTCTGAAAACGACCGGATTCGAGATCAGATTCGATGGCTTGTTCAATGAAATTCTTGGATTCACGTTTGAGAGTGTCGTCGTTCATTGCTTGCCATTCCTTGTTGCAAATATACGGTAGAAAAATTTAGTTTCGGAAGTGGCTCATTGAGTACTTGAGGATCAAACCAAAACTTCTAGAGATCGATATATGGATTTCTGCGTTTGGTAGCACAAACTGCAATGTGGACCCTATAGCAGTACAGTCAAGAACGCAGCATTCCCTGCGATACTGAATTTAAGTCTGTCTGTGGGGGCTATTGGCTTGGAGTTCGTCAGTCTATTCGTTTTCCATTTCATCTTTTTGTTCTTCCGTTGATCCTATTTTTAGTTACCGAACGAAGTTAATCAGATGCCAAACATCTTCTTCTTCAAATTGTCCCTCCACAAATGTAGCTGCTGGCATTGGAGAGCCTTCGATGCCCTGAGTAATTCGCCTGTAGAGTTGAGCAGCGGACTCTCCACCTCGGAAAATCCCTTCGGTGAAATTACGTGGTTTTGCATTTTGAGGCTTTAAAGCACCCCGAGCGAGCAAAGGCACTAAGGCGTCAAGATTGTTTGGCTGAAGTCCAACCCTTGAGGTCCAATCTTTGGTCCAATCATCGAAGTCAGTGGTCTGGCCGTTGCCCAACCCTTTTTCACCATGACATTTACTACATAGCGCAAATTTACCCAGAAAAACTTCGCGACCTCGTTTTACGGATAGATGGAGTGCTTCTGCTTTAGCAGCGTCATTTTCGAGGAGTTGCTCCATTTCGGCGAATGAGTTGGGAACGGGGATGCTGTCTGGTGGAGATGGCACATCCACAACCTCCTCTTCAGCAGCAAGCCATGCGTCCGCAATATCGATTGCGTAGTCTTCAGCGTATTCCCACTCCTCTTCAAACCTTTCTAATTCTTCGAGTTTGGTTTCTTCCGCTTCACTCAGTTCATCTTTTTCACTCAGTATTTCAATTTCCTCCTCGAGTGAACCGCGATCTTCTCTGGCAGTCCATTTAATCTTTTGACCGACGTCAGAGTTAATCAATCGATCTCCACCATCAAGAATGCCTTCAAGAATGCCAATGTCAATCTGCATGCGTTCATGTTCGCCTCGCATGGAGAGATAGATTACATAATCAACCAGTGCATCAATGTCTTCTTTTGTAATTTCCTCAGGTAGCCAGCTTTGAGCTTCTTCACCTCTCTTTAATTTTTCTAACTCCAATAGTTGTTCCACGCTGTTCATATTGGATCCGGATATTCCGTAAGTGATCAGCTGCCGTAAATCGTCTTTGGTTGGCTTTGAACCTCGCTCTGTTGATTTGAATTTGAATACACCCATGCGGTAGTCCCGGGGATAGGGCACTTGAGCTGCACCAAGCGGGCCTCGCCCGTCACCTGATATGCCGTGGCAACTAGCACAGAGCAAGCGATAAAGTCCCCTTCCCTCTTCGCTCTCTGGACCAGAGGCTCGATGGAGATTGTCTAGGGAAACCACGGTTGCAAGATCTTCATCATCTAGAATGACCTGCGGTAGATTCGGTTCGTCCGGGGATCCAAACATCTGATCCACAACCCAAAAAGCGTCCTGAGAAGCTTGTTGCATTGGGAGGTCGTTTTGAATCTGATACTTTGTTGAGTGAACTAGATTGGGCTCAAATCGAGTCGTGAGAACTTCTTTCTCAGAACAGCCAATTGCTAACACCATGATCATGGTTGCGAAGAGATGGCACGATTTGCAGCAAACTAGTGAATTTCGCATGATTTTCAAATTGGCTGGAAATAGTAAAGTCATTGAGGCAGGCGATGGTAGGATTTTCGATACCCGGCGCTCTTCAAAACGACGCACAAGGCGGTTTCAGAATAACAACGTAAAACCCTAGCCACGGGTGAGACCGCATCCTGATGCGTGCAATCAACTCACCCTATTGTAGATACACCGCGTCAGTTCGAAATGCCTATACCGCGATTAGGGTAGTTAAAGTGGGCCTGCGGGAGATTTTCTTAGAGCGTTTTAGGTCGCCGGGACATGAGCAGAAGGATTCTTGCTCTCGACACAAATCGAACTAATTGGCGATCGTGCCAGCCAGCTTCAGACGTTCTATGCTACGTGTTTTACCGAGGATTTCTAGTGTTTCGAACATCCCAAAGCCGTTGGTGCGGCCGGTGGTCGCAACACGAAGAGCATGGATAATCGCCCGTAATTTGATGCTTTCGGAATTGCAAAAATCCTGTATCACCTCTTGAATTTCCTCGCGATGAAATGGGTCGATGCTCTCCAATCGTTCGGCAATCGCAAGCAGTCGACCTGGTGCGGCCTCATCCTTTCGAATTCTTTTTTCGACCGCCGCTGAATCTACTTCATAAGCATCAATGAAAAAGTAGTCGAAATCGAGAATATCGCCTGCAATGGTCAGGCGATCATAAGCTTCCTGAATTACCTGAGTAAGAGTTTCGTTCGCCTTTGGGTCATTCAGCAATCCAGCTCTTTGAGCAAAGGGTTTAACTTTTTCGATTCGTTCTTCGGTAGACAGTTTCGAAAATGATCGGCTTTGAAAGGCTAATAGTTTGCGTGGATCGAACGAAGCCGGAGCCTTGTTGACGCGATCTAAGGTGAAAAGTTCAATCATCTCCTCGATCGAAAACTCTTCTCGCTCACCATCGAGTGACCAACCAAGAAGCAGCAAGTAATTAAGGATCGCATCAGGTTGGAATCCAATTTCTCGGTAGAAGTCAATAATCACTGGATTGAAGGTGTCAGCTTCAGTCTCGATTTGACAGCTTTCTGCGATGGTTTGTCCCTGTGAGAGAAGATCTGCAAAATCTTTATTCTTCTCATATTTGGCAAGTTTTCTTTTGCTCAATTTTGCAGAACCACCTGGTTCGGCGACGTAGGGAAGGTGAGCATAAATGGGACGAGTGTAACCGAGAGACTCAATGATAAAGATTTGTCTTGGTGTGTTAGAGAGATGCTCTTCTGCTCGAACAACATGCGTCACATCAAACTCCGCATCATCAACCACACTGGCAAGATGATAGAGACAGCTTCCGTCTGGTCGTTGAATAACGGTATCTTGTTCTTTCGACCATTCAAATCGCACTTCACCACGGACAAGATCTTGGATGACGCATTCACCTTCACGAGGCATTTTTAGACGAACGGTCCGAGGTCTTCCTTCTGCTTCGTAAGCCGCAGCTTCTTCATCAGTGTTAGCTGCCCATCGGCGGTCATAAAAAAATCTCTCCCCCTTTTGCTCTGCTGCCTCCCTTTCTTTTTGTAATTCTTCTGGTGTCGCATAATCTCGATACGCATGACCTGAGTCAAGGAGATTCTGAACCGCCTCACGGTAGCGATCCGATCTTTGTGACTGATAATAGGGTGCATGTGGACCATCCACATCAGGACCTTCGTCCCAATCGAGTCCCAGCCATCGAAAGCCATCCAGGATAGGCCGTAACGCTTCAGCAACATTTCGTCCGGCATCCGTATCATCGATCCTCAAGATAAATTGGCCACCAGTTTGTTTTGCGAGTAACCAATTGAAGAGTGCTGTCCGAACACCACCAATATGTAGGTAGCCAGTGGGACTGGGAGCAAAGCGTGTGCGAATCATCGCAGCCAAACCTATCGAGAAGGGGGGGTAAAAGAACGTCAGTGCGATGAGGATACACGATAGAAACAAAAATGTTACCGCACTTAAGGTGAATCTATTTCAAGATGTACCCTGAGTGTGCGGAGATCACAGGACGACGAATACGGTTCGCTTTTTGATGGTCTGAAGAACCTAGGGTTTGGGGACGTTTTTACCCAGGTGCTTGTATGCTCTTTCGGTCGCGATACGTCCTCTCCGTGTTCGGACCATTAATTCGCTGCGAAGCAGAAAAGGCTCTACTTCATCTTCTAGCGTGTCACTGCTCACGTTCATCGTATGCGCTATGGCTTCCAGTCCAGTTGGTCCGCCGGCAAAGATTCGGATGAGTGTGTCAAGATAATTGCGATCTTGTTTATCTAGCCCTAGCGAATCGATGCCAATCATATCCAAAGCTGCTGCGGTAATCTGTTCATCCACGATGCCATTTGTCTTGCTTTGTGCGTAATCTCGAACCCAAAGCAGACGATTATTGGCGAGTCGCGGTGTGCTGCGACTCCGGTTTGCGATGACCATCGCTGAATCTTTGTCCACTTCGATTTTAAGCTTGACCGAATTCCGGAGGATAATTTCTCTGAGTTCGCTTTGGGTGTACCAGCCCAAATGTTCACGGATTTGGAATCGATCTCGAAGTGGAGCACTGAGCATTCCTGCTCGCGTGGTAGCACCAATCAGAGTGAAGGGTTGTATTTCATAGTTAAGTGTTCGAGCATTGACTCCCTCACCCAGAACGATGTCGATCCTAAAATCTTCCATCGCTGTGTATAGGTATTCTTCCACAGATTTGGGGACACGATGAATTTCGTCGATGAACAGAACGCTACCTTCAGACAGGTTTGTCAAGTACGGCAGAAGATCTTTGGGAGCCTTGAGTCCCGCACCATTTGCCATTTGAACCGTCGTTCCCATTTCCGCAGGAATCACAGTAGCAAATGTGGTTTTGCCAAGCCCCGGGGGTCCATCAAATAAAAGGTGTCCCAGGGGTTCACCCCTCTGCTGTGCCGCTTCGATTGCAATTCGTAGACGTTCAATCACATCCTGCTGGCCGACCATTTCATCCATGAGTTTAGGACGGAGTGAATGGTCTTGTTCGGTTGGGATGCTTTCTGTTTGGGCGGTCTCAGGATTCGATTGCTGATAGACTGCTTCTCTGGCCATGGTGACACTTAGTTTCCGTGCAAATCCGCCTTTCGTTTCGGCGGGCTACTGATTGATTCAACGGACCGCTCAATCAGCAATCCGCAGATATTCATTCTGGCTACCCTTGTCTCTTCATACCACCGAGATGTCAGAATCTCCGCCAATTCTACCCAAGCATCCATTTGAGGTGATTATCGGTGGTGGAACTCTTGCAACTGCCGAGTTACATGGGAAAATCAGTGACTCGTTTTGAAAGCTTAGCTCCGACTGACATCGTACTCGTTTCGTCGGATTCCTGCGAACCGCAATCGTTGTTTTTATTTTTTCTATGCAAGATACGCAATCAGCAAGATCTGCTCACTGGCACGGTTTTACTCAAATGGCCCATTATGATCCGCTGGTGATCAATCGAGCCGAGGGTGCATGGTTAACCACTGCCGATGGCAGGCAGTTGCTCGATGGGGTCGCGAGTCTATGGTGTAACGTTCATGGACATGCGAGGCAGGAGATCAATGAGGCGATAAAGGAACAGTTGAGTCGGGTTGCCCACGTAACAACGCTCGGTATGTCCTGTGACACAACAGAATCTTTGGCGGATGAGTTGGCAAAACGGACACCCGGTGATCTGTCCCATGTCTTTTTCAGTAGTGATGGGTCATCTGCCGTCGAGGCTGCCATCAAAATGGCATTTCAGTTTTGGCAGCAGAGGGCCCAACCCATGGTTCAGAAAACCACGTAACAGGCCCTCAAGCTTCCTTATAACGGAGACCCAACTGGTGCGGTTTCACTCGGTGGGATCGAGTATTTTCATCAACTTTTTTCTCCGATACTCTTTTCTCCTATTCGGGGACCCCTGCCCTGCACTTACCGATTGCCTCGGGATGTCGACATTGAGGGAGCTGCTGAGTATTACCTCTCACAAATGGAAGCTCTCTTGATCGAGCACCATGAGGAACTGGCAGCAGTTGTTATGGAACCGCTTGTTCAAGGTGCTGCGGGAATGATTACCCACCCAAAAGGATTTCTTCGGGGGGTCAGGGCGTTATGCGATCGATATGACGTTCTCTTGGTCTGTGACGAAGTGGCTACAGGATTCGGTCGAACAGGAACCATGTTTGCCTGTGAACAAGAAGATGTAACGCCAGATATCCTATGCCTCGGAAAAGGATTGACAGGTGGTTATCTTCCAATGGCTGCGACGATAGCGGTCCCCAAAGTATACGAAGCGTTCTTGGCTCCAGTGGAGAGCTCTAAACAGTTCTTCCACGGACACACCTTTGCGGGTAACCCTCTCGCTGCTGCTGCGGCGTTGGCGTCCCTAGATCTTTTTGATCAAGAACAACCGGTACTTAGCGTGCCAACGAAGGGGAACTATTTGCGAAATCGCTTCAGAGCTCTAAATGATCATCCTCATGTGGGCTGTGTGCGAGGCCGAGGACTCATGTTTGGGATTGAGTTGGTGCAGGATTCCGAATCAAAGCAACCGCTCGATCCTGCTCTACTGCTGGGTAGGAAGATTTGTCAGCTGGCCACCGACCGAGGAGTCTGGATTCGGCCCCTCGGTGATGTGATTGTCCTGATGCCACCACTCTCTATCAATCAATCTGAACTTGCGATTCTAGCTGATGTCGTTATCGAGAGTATCGAAGAGGTGGCCTCGGGTCTGGCAAGCAGGAGTTCCTGCGGGTAATCCATGACACGACTGCGGAATGCCGGAATCTTATTTATGTTATGCTACGGCGATTCGATCGGTGCACTAGGGCATGGCGCTCTGCGCACTCAGTATTGTTTAGAAATGAAGCAGTAATCTACTTTTCTTATGGGATGTCTTGGGGGACTCGATGAAACCACCACATGAGGATTCGAGTTCAGCTTCTAGCTCCGAGATTTCAGATGAGGCTACCCCATGGTCTGGAACACCTATTGATACGAATGATCCTGCTCTAGTCGCAAAGTATGAGTCTTATCTTCGCATGCTTGCAAGGACAAAGATGCGTCAAGCTTATCAGGCTAAAATGGGTGCATCGGATGTAGTTCAGCAAGCAATGTTACAAGCTGTTCAAGCCTTCGAGCAATTTCGAGGGCAAACGGAAGAGGAATTCATGGCATGGCTGAGACAGATTTTAGCCAGACATCTCTGTCATGTTGATCGTGATTTGCATCGTGACAAAAGAGATATAAGACGCGAGCAATCCATGGAGCAGCAGCTGGCTGCTTCCTCAATGCGAATCCGGAATCTTTTGGCGGGGGATGGTCCTACTCCCAGTCAGAATGTGATGCTTGGTGAGCATGTGATGAGGCTCGCTGAGGCAATAGACCGACTTCCAGAATCTCAGGGGGAAGCTATCCGCCTGCATTACATCGAGGGCTTGAAATTGAGCGAGGTTGCAGAAAAATTGGATAAGACCGCTGGTTCGATTGCAGGTCTAATGCACAGAGGAATGAAGACACTGCGAGAACAGTTGGGTCAATGAATCAATGGAAGTCCCAAGAGATCGAAAATGAGTTGCGGAGCATACCGCTAGGCGTCACGGTTTGCTGGACTGGGATTGAGTTTATGTTTTAACATTCATCGATGAAAGCCAAAACAATCGATGGTTCCTACAAGTCACTTGGAGTAATGGTTTGAGTTCTGAAAATAAGGTAGTTGAAGAACATATCCTGGTCGTTCCGGCTTCGGTTGTTGATGCAATCGGGAAGATTGAAGGCTTTGAGGCTGATGTGGATCGATTTCTGACTCCGATTCTTGAAAGCGAGCAGCTCTCCTTTGAGCCTCGAGGGCCGATGGAGTCCGATCCCAGCTATAAACAGCTAATTCCTTATGTCTTGCTTGAGTGGACTGATCAGGATGGTACCGTATTTCTCTTCACTTATACTCGCGGTGGAGGTGGAGGCGAGTCACGTCTGCATGCCAAAAGAAGTGTGGGAATTGGTGGTCACATAAGCAAGGAGGATTCTGCAGAGGGTGCTGATCCCTATCGTATGGGCATGCGACGTGAACTTGAAGAAGAAGTGAATCTTGAGTCAGACTATCGGGAGACGCGAGAAGGTTTGATTTATGATCCTTCAAATGAAGTGGGGCAGGTGCACCTAGGTATCGTTCATCGTTTTACGTTGAGCGAACCACTTGTTCGTAGCAATGAAGCCGATCTTGCGGAAGGCGGATTTGTAAGCATCGACGAGCTAATTGAGGACTTGGATCGGTTGGAGACTTGGAGTCAATTAGCAATCAAAGCACTCTATCAAAGTTGATTTTTTCGTAGCGGGTTTAACTTTTGGGAAACGGAGATTGTTTCTGTTTTCTCTTCAACCGAAGAAGGCGATAGAATCTCAACAGAATGAGCGTGCAGTGATCTATCTAGATAATCATGCGACGACACCATGCGACCCGGTGGCGATTGAAAAGATGTTGCCGTGGTTTGGAGAATGTTTTGGTAATCCGCACAGTTCACATCATGCCGGTCAGGTTGCATCGGATGCGATTCATCGATCCATTGACATAATTGCCAGCTTGATCAATACCGTTGGTGAAAAAGTAATTGTGACCAGCGGTGCGACGGAAAGTAACCAACTAGCGATAAGAGGTGCAGTCACCCATCCCAGACAGAAACGGAAGCACCTGGTTTCAGTCACGTCAGAGCATCCTGCTGTCTTGGATGTTCTCAAGGATCTTGAGAATGATGGTTTCAAAGTAACGCTTGTTCCAGTTGTACCTCAGGGACGAGCCAACGCAGGCACCGTTGACCTTGATTGTTTGGCCTCGGCCATTACGGATGAAACAGCATTGGTATCCGTCATGTGGGCGAATAATGAGACTGGTGCAATTAATCCCATGGCGCAAGTGTCTGCACTCTGTTCACGGCATGGTTGCTTACTGCACAGTGATGCAACCCAAGCGATCGGAAGGATTCCTGTTGATCTTGAGGCCGTCAAAATTGATCTTCTGAGTGCTACCGCACATAAGTTCTATGGTCCGAAAGGTACCGGCTTTTTAGTAGTGGGTGCGGGTGATCGCAGGGTTCGGCTTCGCCCACAAATGCTCGGTGGTGGACAACAAGCCGGGTTGCGAAGCGGAACAATGAATCCAGCAGGAATTGTTGGGATGGCGACAGCTCTGGAGCAATCGATCAATGATTTAAGATCGGATCCAAAACGCGTCACTAAAATGCGAGATAGTCTCTGGTCTTTGCTATCCAGTGGTTTGCAGGGATTGACACTCAATGGATCAAACTTGGCTGAGGAAGTACGGCTTGGAGGGAACCTCAATCTACAACTTCCAGAAATAGAGGGCCAAGCTTGGATGTCCTCTTCTCCAGATGTGCTCTTCAGCAGCGGTTCTGCTTGCAGCGGTCATGAAGCGACAGCTAGTCATGTTCTAACCTCATTGGGTCTCAGTGATGCGGAAGCTCGCCGTAGTGTTAGATTTGGGATTGGTCGATTTAACACTCAAAGCGAGATCGAGTCAGCAGCGGAATACCTTGTTGAGAACTATCTGAAACTTCTGCGTATTCAATCTTAAATGGTCAGTAAGCAAATCTCATCAAGTAACAGGTAGTGGTGGCAATCACGGTTTCATTTCATTGGGTTACACTTGGGATCTCTCTTTACTCCCTGAATGCGCCCTCGTTACGATTCTTTCTTCGTTTGTGAGGGCGAATTAGGCTCCGTGCAAAGCTTATCTCGTTGTCATTAAAGATTTGGAGGCCTTGAGAAATGAGTGAATGGATCACGCTATTGATAGTGCTCGTCGTCAATGGTGAGCCTCCAGAACAGAGGTCGACTGTTGGTGATGTGGATTCCTCATATGAATCTTCGGAATCGGATTGGACTGCCTCGACAGATTCAGCTCTACCTATTCCGGCACCCATCCCAAGCCAAGCCAATAGCCCGATTGAGGGTCCTAGCAGACCTGCCCCAGTCTTAAACCTTCCAGCGGAGCTCAATACAGTTCCAGGAGGTGAGAGTGATTCCCGTGATATCCGTATCGATGCAGGGTCCTACCGGGAAGCTCTTGAGGGTAGATCTACTCCTAGTCGCCCCGATAATCAAGCTCTGAGTCGTAGCGAGGGACAGTTGGAAAAAAAAGGCGATCTGCTGGTGCCTCCAAGTTTTCGTGACTCTCCTTTGGATAATCTGCGGACTCGTCCAGATTCGATGTCGTTAGGAGAACGTGCCCAGCCTGAGGGAACACATGCTCATATTCGAGTAGGTGGGCCCTCAACAGAGCCTATCGATGTTGGCGAAGGTGATTGGGGTAGTCTTCCAGTTTTCAACAGTCAGTTATCAACAGCCATGCCAAGTCAGCCGTTGGACAATGACGTAATGGAGCAATCGAGAGTTCTTGATATGGGATCTGATTCACTCTCTAGCGGCCACGAGAGTCAACGAATCGAAGAGGTAATGAGTAGCGAGAACGATATCACCGAGGATCAGAGTTTGGACGGATTTGGCCAGTTTCCCGAGGGTTTGCGTTTGCCTGTGGGGAATATGGCACGCCCTGATTCTGGTACAGAAAATAGGCAGGACGAGCTGAATCCTGAGCCTGTTGGGCAATCAGCAATGGTGACACAATTTTTTTCAAATCCAAGTTTGGAAGAGAACGAGGGTCAATCGCGCCTCAGTGATGATTCTCAGAGCGATCGGCAGCTCAATCCAGCCATGGTGATGGATACGATCAATGACACCCCTTTGGATCGCGGTTCAGAAATTAGGCAGAAGCCTTCCTTTGCTCGACTCTCAGGAAATCTCGAGAATGTTGTTGGGGGTGATGAATCTCTAGATACTTCGCTGATTGAACGTGACAGAGGTCAATCTGCTAATCCTGCAGATCCGGACCCATTGTTTAATGGGATTTTACTAATTTCACTCCTCTCGAATATTTATCTGGTTTTGTGGCTCAAACGCTTACGAATCCAGTTTCGCGATCTAGTCGCCGCAAAACGCTTGCTTGATCAGGCAAGCTAATTCAGCTTGTTTCAAGTGATCAGAGAGTGACTTTGGACAGGAAGATGGCTCGTAAAGTTAAAGCTTGATCAGCTACTAGACGCCAAATAGCTCTATTGAGGTGTGTGGGGAGTTGTGGTTTCTGAGCTGTTTTTCATTTCTTTACCAAAGAGGGAGGCAGTTTTTCTGGTCTCGTCGGATACCCCTCTGGAGTTTCATTACCTGACCCCCAATCACCGCATGTTTTAGTATTAAGCTTCATTTGAAGAACAGCGGCTTACGGTTTGGGCAGTTTTCAGGTGAATAAAAGCTCTGCTTTACCTCATTGGAGGGGTAATTGCTAAGTATTTTATCAGTTGTTTGCTTGTGTTTTTTAATTGCTAGTTATGATTAAGTTCCCATATGGGGGATATGGTATAGGGGTTGAGTTTGTTTCGAAGGCAATGTGGTTGACTGGTTCAACAATAAAAATGTCATTTTGCGTCTGAAACCTAAGCATTACCTGCCGTGTCTGACGCTGCTTCGTGAAGAGGCCGGCGATTGAGGGTGGGAACACCCTCAAATACATAGTTGACTAAATAAGGTCGAAAAAATCATGTCTGGAGATGTGTTAGCGAAGAGATTATTGGTGGTTGATGATCACGAAATCATCCGGCTTGGATTACGGTTGATGCTGCAAGGTCTCGACCTACAAATCGTAGGTGAGGCGACCAACGCAACAGAAGCGATTGAAGCTGTACAGAACCTTCAACCGAACGTCGTTCTGATGGATATCCGAATGGAGGGTGGTGATGGTCTGAATACGCTGGGGCGAATGAAGCTAGATAATCCTGATCTTCCAATTGTGCTCTATTCTGCTTACGACAATCCCACTTACATAGCGAGGGCAGTCGCTCTAGGAGCATCGGGGTACGTTTTGAAGTCGGCTCCACGAGAACGGTTGCATGAGGCCCTGCTCACTGCTGCCTCAGGAGAGTCTGCATGGACACGGGAAGAATTGCGTCGTGTTACCGGTGCCCTTGCAACTCCAAGATTGAGTCAAGATATCGAGGTCCCGTTGACCCAACGCGAGAGCGAAGTATTGCGGCAGATGGCTCTTGGGCTCACTAATAAGGAAATCGCTAAGATGTTGGGGATTAGTTATGAGACGGTCAAGGAGCACGTCCAACACATCTTACGAAAGATTGGTGTAAGTGATCGAACACAGGCAGCTGTCTGGGCGGTTAGGAAAAATCTTGTTTAAGGAGTCTGGCTAATTACACAAATCGTTCCAAGACTTCGATAAATTGATTTTACAGATCATTTAAAAAGCCCAGCAAGAAAACTTGCTGGGCTTTTTTGTTCGACCAAAGAACACATGACGTGTTCCTTTTATCGGCTACTCTTGGGTGGGAATTAACGGGCCCTCGCCACTGCCGAGACCACCTTTGAGATCTTCTTCGCTCCCTGCAGGAGCGGGTCCATTCTCAGCAGCTTCTGCTTCTGCTGCCGCTCGTTCCTCTTCCTCTCCCCAGTCAACTCGCTTCAGTGAAAGACCAATTTTCCTCTCATCGGTGTCGACGCGAAGAACTTTGACTTCGATCTCTTGGCCAACTTTTACGACTTCTTCCGGATCTTCTACTTTGTGTTCAGCCAATTCGCTGATGTGCAGTAGACCTTCCAGGCCGTCTTCAAGGCCGATAAAGACTCCAAAGTTAGTGATTTTGGTAACGTTACCTTTCACCAGTTGGCCGGGCTGGTACTTATCTGGAATATCCCCATCCCATGGATCACTATCGAGCTGTTTCAGTCCCAGTGCGATTCGGCGTCGGGACTCATCAACATTTAGTACGCGACATTTCAGCTCCTGACCTTTCTCAAGCAGTTCACTTGGATGGCCAATTTTGCGAGTCCAAGACATGTCGCTAACGTGAAGCAGCCCGTCGATTCCCTCTTCGAGTTCGATGAATGCTCCATAGTTGGTGAGATTGCGAACCTTTCCAACGACATCTTGTCCTTCTGGGTACCGTTCTAGCACTTCGTCCCAAGGATTCTTCTGAGTCTGCTTCATGCCGAGTGAAAGCTGTTGGCCTTCCGCATCGACGCCCAAGATTTTGACATCGATTTCATCACCAATGTTCACCAATTCACTTGGATGGTTGACTCGCTTTGTCCAGCTCATCTCACTGATGTGGACAAGACCTTCAATACCTGGCTCAAGCTTTACAAAGGCACCGTAGCTCATCACGTTGACGACTTCGCCCTTGTGATCGGATCCAACAGGGTACTTGCCTTCGATATTCTCCCAAGGATTTCGATCTTTCTGCTTTAGGCCGAGAGCAATTTTTTGCTTCTCTCTGTCGATATGCAGGACTTTGACTTCAATTTCCTGATCAATAGAAACCATTTCGGTGGGATGACCGATGCGCTCCCAAGCCATATCCGTGATATGGAGCAGTCCATCGATGCCACCCAAATCCACAAATGCACCGAAGTCCGCAATGTTCTTGACGATACCCTTTCGGATCTGACCAACTTCCAATTCCTTCATCAGGTATGCGCGATCTTCTTCGCGTTGGCGTTCAATGAGAGAACGTCTGCTGATGACGATGTTACGTCGTGTGTCGTCAATTTTGAGGACTTCAGCTTGGATGACACGGCCAATGAAGTCGCCGATATCACCTGGTCGGCGAATATCTACTTGGCTACCGGGCAAGAATACATTTACACCGATATCGACCAGAAGCCCGCCCTTGATTTTGCGAATAACTGTACCGGTGACAACTTGACCTTCACTGATCTCACCGATGATTTTTTCCCATTCGATGATTTTCTCAGCCTTAGTTTTGCTGAGCGAAATCATGCCATAGGGGTCATCTGCGGCACCTAGCTCATCTTCCATTTCCTCGATGAGAACTTTGACTGTCTCACCAACCTTTGGGACCTCTTCATCAGCTCCCCACTCGTTCAGGTTGACAGTACCTTCACTCTTGAATCCAACATCGATCAGAGCCCATTCATCGTTGACTTCAACGATTCGCCCATCGACGATTTCACCTTGGGCGTAATCAGTCTGCTCTCTCTCTACCCATTCAAGTAGCCAGTCATCTGCTTCTTGTTCGGGTGCAAGAATGGCAAGTTCGTTTACGATGTCCTCGTCATCGAGGTTTCGAATGAGGTTTCGATTCACCATGAGAAAAAATTCCAGAATTGAGCTGTTGCCGAGCAGGACTGACGACCTGGTAGTCTCGATTTCCTGACCGAGTTAGTAAGAAAGTCAGGGAGGAAAACCAGTCGCTCGAAGGCTCAAATGGGGGTTGGAGTCAGGAAACGGTCGTCTGTTTAAGCGGAATCACCATGATTCGCGCGGTGTCTGCTAACGGTAGCAAAGCTAGATTCCGCCCACAACAGCTAACCCGAGCTTTCGTCACAATTCTGCCTCTCTGCGGCCGGATATCCATCCCCATGGGTCTACCGAGACCTCAGAGCCCTCTGCAACGAAAATTCGAGTGGGTTGCTCTTGCGATAAAAATGCCCATTTTTTCCCGTAAAGATCCCCAAAATCAATGCTGTATTGGCAATCATCGTAAGCTCGCCACTTCCAACTTGGATGTTGCACGCGATACTCTCGAGTACCACGACTGGTCTTGGTGTACCCCCAGTAGTGTTCTGCAATAAACTGCTCCAATGACCCAGAAGCAAGCTTATTTGCCGATGGACCGACACTTCCAGATATCCAATGATCCCCCCATTTGTAGGATAAGAGTCGATTGCCTGTCTCTTGCTGATCATTTCGATGGGACATGGTGATGGTTCGGTATGGCTCTTGGTAGAGTGTTCGCGCGACGAAGGCAATTAGCCTTTTGGGCACTAATTCTTGGATGAAGACCACACCTCGTCTGCACTCCCCCTCTTTGGGTGTGTGCTTAACGTAGAAGCGTAGATTCACTTCCTCAAAGTTCCGATAACCAGGAATGGGAAGCCCGAGAACAAAGGTTTTTTCGAATCGGAAGGCGACGAGGGAAATGTAGGTCTGACCCTCAAAAAAATCCAGTTCGCAGCCTTTTGGAACTAAGGGTTCCAAGTGTTCGGGGGAAATTGACCAATTCACCATGATCAAATCCCGCCAATGTGCTCGAAGAAAGGCCATGATGATTCCTCAAACCGTTCGGGTCGATTGAAAGAGCGTAAGACGGTTAGAATTTCTAACCATACCCGGTGGGCATCTTTTCAAATCGCGTGTATCACATCGATTACCAAAAATCACTATCCCGAATTTTCAGTTCGCTTATGTCAGAACAACATACCATTCGCGTTGCCATCGGAGGCGATCATGCAGGGTTTCCATTGAAGGATTCAATTGTGACCACCTTTCAGGATCGTGTGACTGAACTCATTGACTGTGGAACCAACAGTGATCAGAGATGTGATTATCCTGATTTTGCAGTGGCTGTAGCAAGAAGAATTTTATCTGGAGAAGTTGAAAGAGGGATCGTTGTTTGCGGCAGTGGCGTTGGGGTAAGCGTCGCAGCCAATAAGATTCCAGGAATTCGGGCAGCAATTTGTCATGACACCTATTCTGCTAGGCAAGGTGTGGAACATGACGACATGAACGTACTTTGCATCGGCGGACGAATTATCGGATCCGAGTTAGCTTTCGAAATCATAGAAGCTTTTCTTCACGCAAAGTATGTGCCTGAGCCTCGGCACGCAGAGCGATTGGCGAAAGTCTTTGAGATCGAACGGTTGGGTGCTAAGGCTATAGACTGAGTCGCGAGTCGATTTCAATCTGCAAGCAAGTTCTTCCTCTTTAGGCCATCAAAAGAGCGTCGACAAGTCCGAGTTGATCTGTTTGGCTTGATGCATCATTGCTGCGTTTAATAATTCAATTGCCATCCTCGACTCTAAAGTGACTCCAGCGCGGACACCGACACATGGGTCATGGCGACCTTTTTTCAGTTCAAACTCGATTTCTTCAAGATTTTTCCTTACCGATTGTTCAGGAAGATTAATCGTTGAATTCGGTTTGAAACCCACTCGACATTCCACTGGCATTCCAGTGGTAATTCCACCTAGAAGACCCCCGTGTGAGTTGGTGACGTATCCACTGGACCGAATCGCGTCATTGTTATCACTGCCCAGTCTTTCAACCACTTGCACTCCGTCTCCAATTTCACAGGACTCAGCGGCGTTCAATCCACCCAGTGAACCCATCAGTTTGAGTTTGAGGCTCTGATAAAGTGGGTCTCCAAGCAGTGGAGGTACATTCAAAGCGACGACCTCAACCGAGGCGCCAATGGAGTTTCCCGCTTTTCGCGTTTCTTTAATCAGTTCACCTGCCTCGTTGGCGAAATCACGATCAAGTGAATGAATCTCACTGCTTAGCAGTTGTTTCTCTAGGGATTCGATCGCTTCAGAAGAAGTCTTTCCCGAGGATATTTTGTCACCACCCAATAATTCGGCAGATAGCGATTTGTTCGCGCGTAAATTTCCAACTTGGCAAATGGACGAAAGTATAACCGTCCCAAATTTTTCTTTCAGGAAGGAACGTGCCACCGCTCCTGCGATCACATCGCTAATGGTTGCTCGATAACTCGATCGACCTCCGCCTCGAATATCCACAAAGCCCGATGACTTATGGAATTTTACAAGATCAGTGTGTCCTGGTCGTACTTCACCTTCCAAACCGGAGAATTGAGTGTAATCACCGGATTTTTTCGAAGTGGAAAGGACAATTGCTGAGATGGGTTCACCTGTTGTGTAACCCTCCTCAAAGCCCTCAGTTTGAAAACGTTGGTCATCCACCTCCACGGAAATAGAATTGCTACCGAGTAGCTTCTCGTGGTCTGGTTGATAAAGTCCCGAGAGGAGGATGACTTTATCTTTCTCGTTGCGTGGGGTGCCATGGCGGTTACTTCCAGGCCGTCTTCTGTCAAGAAAGGATTGGATTTCTTCTCGTTTCAGATAATGACCAGCAGGGCATCCGAAAATGATCGTTGTTACTGCGGGACCATGTGACTCACCCGCTCCTGCAGCGGCAAACAAAGGGCCACCAAGAATTTCCATGATTGAATCTGCTTTCCAGTATGGGTATCTATCTCAGGATATCGGTGTTGGTCTTTTTGCATCACCCACATTTTGGGTCAACAGGAGATCAGTTTCTTCACTCAAGTGCGGGTGCAGTATGGTGTGCTCAGAAAAGATCTATAGGATTTGTTCTCGCGACATCCTTCGAGGCTATTTCTACTGAGTGGCTTGCTTCGCCGTTGTTACGCAGTCTGCATGCTTTTCCCTAGAAAAGGAAGGCTAATTGACAGCGTGGTCGAGGAGCTTGCCGACATATTTTCCAATTCTGGGTGGTGGATTCTTAATGCTGCGAGGAAGCTGTTTGAGTTTTTCTTGATGCGATTGAGATAAGCGTACATTCATATCGATTACATTCAGCGCGGCGATTGCCGAAAAATGACCATATTCTTCAACGTCTGCGAGTTCTAATAAACGCAATGTAGCCATCTCGATATGGGCTTTGTTTCCCGTTCGCAAAAGTCCTTCGCAGGCTGCAATCGCCACGCTTGGTGAAGGATCCCTGATAGCATTGATGAGTCTGACATTGTCTTGCGTATTGAATTCGGATAGGGCTAGGCCACGAACCGCCCAGAATCGCTCGACGGAGTCCGCAGATCGCGTGAGTTTAATTAGATCCTCTGATTTCAATGTGCCATCGAGGCTTTTGAAGGATAGTTCAATCCATCTTCTCATCTCTGATTCATGGTTTATTGCGTAAGATCTTGGGCTTGATTTGGAAGCGAGTCGATGCATTTCAGCTTCAGGTAGCACACCAAGATCCAGTGTGTCGAGCATCCAGTTTTTTACAGCGGTTCGCATCTCAGCTAATCGAACTTGGTGCTTCTCCGATTCCGCAAGATTTTGAACTTCATCAGGATCATGCCGCAGGTCAAACAGCTCTTCAACCGGTTTGGATTTCCAGAATTTTGCCTGTGCTTCATTGAGATTACCCGCATCAAATTCTTGTTTCCAGATTCTTGTCGTAGGTGTTTGGAACATGTAGTCGACATGTTTGAGATAAGGTCTCTCAGGGTAGAAGTGTCGCATATAGACAAACCGTCCATCAGTGCATGACCTCACCATATCAATACGCTCATCCATTCTGCCACGAAATCCAAAAATATATTTGGCTGGCTCCTCGATTTGATTCCCCGCAAAAGCTTTCCCCTGCATATTTCTAGGGATAGTTGCACCGGCCAAGTTCAAAGCTGTCGGGGCAAGATCCACGAAAGATGTCAGTCTCTTTGATTCAGCTCCCACTTCGTATTCCGGAGGAGCTAAGGATAAAAATCGCTCGGGTATATGAAGCAAAAGTGGAACGCTCAGACCCGAATTGAAAGGCCAACGTTTACTTCGTGGCATACCACTTCCATGGTCTCCGTAATAGAAAACGATTGTGGAGTCATCGAGGTTATCGGCGGCGAGTTCCGTAAGGATTTCACCCACCTGAGCGTCCATCTCGCTTACTTTGTCGTAATATTGCGCCCAGTCTTTCCTCACCTCGGGAGTGTCAGGATGATAGGCTGGCAGAGGGGCGGCAGCTGGGTCATGCTTCCATTGATGAGGTCGAGAGCGAATCTTGCTTTCGTGACTAACCGTGAGATTAAATACGGAAAAGAATGGGGTTTCGTCATTCGGGCGATTTCGCCAATGAGCATTACGCCCACTTTCATTCCATCCACCTCCCTCACCATCAAAGTTGTAATCCGTTTTCGATCGGTTCGAGGTGTAATAACCTGATTCCCTGAGTAATTGAGGGTAGAGCTTCACTTGAGTAGGGATTTTTATTCCGCTACGCATGTGTTGACCACCAAGGCTAGTCGCATACATTCCCGAGATGATTGTGGTTCGTGCTGGGGCGCACACGGGAGCGTTAGACCAACAAGTCTTGTATCTCAATGATTTCTTCGCTAGCGCATCAATATTGGGAGTGTCTGCGTACCCATCGCCATAGCATCCTAGTTCTGGGCCGTTATCTTCACTGGTGATCCATAGAATATTTGGTCTATCTTGGTCAGCCATTAAGGGTTGAAAAGAAGCCAAGAGGCAAAAGAAAATAGCAGCACAATATCGCTTAGCCTGCATCGAGTATCTCGTTGTTTGAGGTGGAATGTGAGAAGAAACCATGGTGAAAATCCGGATTTGGCTCAGTGATAGCCTATCCCAACGTGTCGGTGAACTGAGTCCTTACCTCACTGGGTGTCTGCGTTCCTTCATGATTCAGGTTTTCACGAGCGATGGAAATGCACGTGTTTCCACTCGCCATCAATTTTCTGCCAGACTCTAGTTTCTCGACTGGTTGTGGTCGTGCTAGTCGCATCGGCATCTGATTTCTGCGAGATTCTGATATATGCAATCACGGCAACGTCACCCATGAGCCGAACATGTGGACAACTCAGAGTGGTGGTAACCCCCGCGTACGGTGATTGATTTTC
This sequence comes from Rubripirellula sp., assembly GCA_012270385.1. Taxonomy (GTDB): domain Bacteria; phylum Planctomycetota; class Planctomycetia; order Pirellulales; family Pirellulaceae; genus Rubripirellula. The sequence continues at coordinate 85,942 of JAAXIK010000486.1, forward strand.
GAGATCGAAATAGTGTTTATGGAAAGGCATCCCCTGAACCAGATAACCCTCTGCTTCCGGTTCAAAGGACGTAATGTCTTTCGCGCAAAGTCGGCAGTAGGTTTCCCAGTCACTCGCGACTACGGATTGAATCAGATCCGAGGTGAGTTTGATGATATCCTGTTCAGTCATGATATTGTGTTCCTCATGCGGCAGTGAAGATTGGTGGGTTAGCTAAGGGATTTCCCGGCTAATGCATGTAGCCCTGAGGTGGGAGTCTTTCTAACTTTCGTTCGTGTTTTTTCCAGAGACCCGTGCGTCCTACGGTTTTTCCAATCTGGTGCAGACCCAGATGAGAGTGTTCCTGTCGCAATAAATCAGCATCAGCTTGACTCATGGTCAAGATCAACTCAAAGTCTTCCCCATCTGACCATGCATGCTGGAATGCCGATCTACCGGATGTCTCTGATAGTGCCACGGCATCGGAATGAATGGGTATACATTCAGTTTCCAGTTCAGCCCCTACACCACTTGCTGCACACAGACGATCAAGATCCAAGGATAGACCATCGCTGATATCAATTGCTGCTGTTACCGAAACGAGCGAACGTAACGTTTTAACAAGTGGGATCCTCGGTTTGGGCCGAAGGTGTCGCCCACTGATGCTACCACCTACGGGACCAGTGATCAGAATTGCGTCACCTTCTTTTGCTCCGCTACGCCGCCACAAATGATTCTCTTCAACCTCTCCGAGCATGCATACAGAGATAGCGAGGGGGCCTTCATAAGTGGAGATGTCTCCGCCGGCGATAGCGAGATTGTATTCCGCTGCAGCTTCGAGAATGCCTTCATAGACATGTCCTGCAGTCTGAGTAGCATTGGTGCGTGGCAGCGTTAGGGTAACCAAGGCCGTTCGTGGATCTCCTCCCATCGCAGCGATATCGCTCACATTGATCGCAACTGCTTTGTAACCGACATCCGCGAGATCATGTTTGGCAGAAATGAAATCTACGCCATCAATGATTTGGTCTGTGCAGGAAAGCTGTAATCGATCGGATCCACGAATTGCAGCCGCGTCATCACCGATTCCCAAATGGACTTGTGGAAGTGATCGACATCTGCCGCGGAGATAAGCGAGAAACGAGAGTTCCAAGGTAGCACTTTTATTTTGAGGGATACTGCTAAAAGTTGTGAGTCTGCAAGTTGGAAAATATTGCTGGATATTCTCTGTCGAAACCAGAAAGCTTGGCATAGCTTCCTGGGATCATAGGACAGTCTTCTTTTTGAGCAAATGGGATAGGGACGTTTGCATTTTCAGTTCCCGAAGTGAGCCATTCAATGGGTTTGGGCCACTGTGGAACGACTTTTTGCATTAGACTATCCCAACCGAGATTAAATCCTGATTGGATTCTCTCTTTTTCATCCGTAGTTTGTATCTCCCAATTTCTTATTCTTTGCGAGTTCACATATGTCAAGTGATGTCCTATCCCAAAGCGATGTGCAGATTCAGCATACCGAGTGCTTTATCAATGGTGAGTGGGTTCCAGCTCAAAGTGGCAAGACGTTTGCGACTGTTAATCCGGCTACCGAAGAAGAGATTGCGCAAATTGCTGAAGGTGATGCAGAAGATGTGAATCTTGCTGCAATCGCTGCCCGAAAGGCCTTTGATGAAGGACCTTGGTCCAAGATGGATGCGAGGGACCGAGGGCGTCTGATCTATCTATTGGCAGATCGGATGGAGCAGGAAATCGAATCATTGGCCGCCTTGGAGACTCTGGATAACGGAAAGCCCTATCAAGATAGCCTGACGGTAGATCTGCCACTTGCAATCGATTGTTTGCGATATTACGCCGGCTATGCGGATAAGATCCACGGAAAAACAATCCCCATCCGAGGAAACCACTTTTGCTACACACGGCAGGAGGCCGTCGGGGTCGCTGGACAGATCATTCCTTGGAATTTCCCAATTTTAATGGTCGCTTGGAAATGGGGACCCGCACTCGCGGCAGGTTGCACAGTAGTGATGAAGCCAGCTGAGCAGACACCTCTTACCTGTTTGAGGCTGGCTCAGTTAGCGAAGGAGGTGGGGATTCCAGATGGTGTAATCAACATCGTGCCAGGTTTCGGTCCGACTGCAGGAGCTGCCGTCGTAAAGCATCCAATGATTGATAAAGTTGCATTCACTGGGGAGCACCGGACAGCACAGGTCATTACCAGGGAGTCGGCAGATACCTTGCAGCGCCTTACTTTTGAACTTGGGGGCAAAAGTCCCAATGTGATTTTTGATGATGCAGATCTTGATGCCGCAGTGCAGGGAGCGTACGTAGGTTTATTCTTAAATCAGGGTCAATGTTGTTGTGCGGGTAGTCGCGTTTTTGTGCACAAGTCAAGACATGCAGAATTCATCGAAAAACTGCAGAAACTCACCCTACAGAGGAAAGTCGGCGATCCGTTTGCAGCGGATACGCAACAGGGTCCTCAGGTTGACCGGTCCCAGTACGATAAGATCATGTCATACATCGAAAAAGGTAAGGAGCAAGGTGCCACCTGCTTGACCGGTGGAGAACGAGTTGGCGAGAAAGGATATTTCATTGCCCCGACGATCTTCGATGGCGTGAATGACGATATGGCGATCGCACAAGATGAAATCTTCGGGCCTGTACTTAGTGTTCTGACCTTTGAAGACAAAGAGGAAATCATCCAACGCGCAAACAATACGTTCTATGGTCTTGCAGCAGCGGTGTGGACTCGTGATGTTGCATTAGCTCACGAATTTGCCACTCGGGTGAGAGCAGGTACCGTTTGGGTTAACTGCTATGACGTTTTTGACGCTGCAGCACCTTTTGGTGGTTTCAAAATGAGCGGGCACGGTCGAGAACTAGGAGAAGAAGGTTTGCGTGCTTATACAGAGAATAAGACGGTTACGATCGCTCTGTAGTTTGAGGTCATCGCGAGCGTATTTCCTCTCTCCATCATCTGGCAAAATGGTGGAGAGTTGACATGGAATTGGGTACTGCCATGGAAGAGATGATACAGCAGATCTTCAGTGGGTCGTTGCGTTGGCAAGTGCAGCTGCCTTGGTTGTTATTTGCATTTCTCTCCGCGCCGGTAGTGTTCGTAGCCTGGAGATTAAGGATTTTCCCAACTTGGGGGTGGGTTGGTTTAATCGGTCTTTCTTTGGCCGTTTGCCTTCTTGCAATCGTCATCCCGTCCGCCTTTGTGATCGCAGTCCTCATTGATCTAATTTTATTCGTCTTAGCTGCAACCGATTTAGTGTGGGTTTATCTACTTACTCGAAAAGGTATCAGCGTCGCTCGCACCATCCCAAGAACATGCTCCCTGGGAATTCCCTTTGTGAGCGAAATACAGATCGAAAATCGGACGCCAAGGGCACTCAAAGGTCAGGTGAGGGATGATTTACCTGATGATTTCGATTCTGATCCGGGATTTCATCATTTAGCTCTACCTACACTGGGGCAAGCTAGATTCCAGAGAAGATTGACACCCAAGCGACGCGGGATGTTTCAATTGAGTCGGGTAGATATTTGTCTGCGCAGTCCGATGCGTCTCTGGAACCGCTATTTAACTCTGGAGTGCCAGAATGTTGTTAATGTCTACCCAAATTTAAAACAGCTTTCAGATTATGCACTTCTTGCGAAGACAGATCGGCTAAGCCTTATTGGTGTCCGAAAGAAACGAAAGGTCGGGCAAGACAACGAGTTTGAGCGATTGCGGGAATACACGCGGGATGATAATTACCGTCACATTGACTGGCGCAGCACTGCCAGGAGAGGCAGGCTTACTGTCAAGCAATACCAAAGCGAACAGAGTCAGCGGATTGTGTTTCTTTTAGATTGTGGTCGGATGATGGTCAATGAACGCGATGGCATGTCATTGCTTGATCACGCTTTCAATTCCATTCTTATGATGGCTCATGTAGCTCTTGCCCAAGGTGACGCTGTCGGTCTATTGTGCTTTTCCGATCGAATCCATAGCTACATTCCTCCCAAATCTGGGAAGAGCCAGATGAATCGATTGATTCACGCCGGTTTTGATAGATTCCCTAATCTTGTGGAATCGCGATTCGATCAGGCATTCTTGTATCTCGCTAATCATTGCAAACGTCGATCGATGGTAGTATTGGCTACGAATGTTATAGATGACGTGAATGCGGACGCCGTGGTTGATCACCTCTCAAACCTTCGGGGGCCCCATCTACCAGTTGGCGTGATGATGCGTGATAGAAATATCTTTGATGCGATTGAGGACCAGCCAACGGAGGGTGAGGACGTCTACAAGGCAGCGGCAGCTGCCGATGTTTTACTGTGGAGGGACCAAGTTCTTAAGGACCTCCGTCATCGAGGAGTCCTCGTGGTAGATGCGTTCCCTGATGAATTATCTGCTCCCCTCGTGAATCAATATTTAGAGATCAAAGCAAAGCACTTACTTTGAGGGAGTCTTAGAGGCTTCACCAATGGATTAGGGCCGTGCCCCAAGCCAATCCGGCGCCAAACCCGCATAGCAAGATTTGGTCTCCGTCTTTGATTTGATTGGACTGAACCGCTTCATCTAATGCGAGAGGAATACTTGCTCCAGATGTATTGCCATAGCGATCCAAATTGACAAACACTTTGTCGCGGGCGACATCCAGATCCGAAACTGCAGAGTCAATAATTCTTTGATTCGCTTGGTGAAGGATGACGAGATCCAAGTCATTCGCTTCGACATTTGCTCGATGCAGTACTTGTTTAGCACTTTCATCTACTACACGCACTGCCCACTTGAATACGTTGCGGCCATCCATCAGCAGGTACTGTTGTCCGTCCATATATCGTTCCGGGGTCAAAGGCGAACGAGTGCCTCCCGAGGGAATGCAGAGCATTTCTCCTCCGCATCCTTCACTCCCCAATTGATAAGCGGCGATACCCTTTTTGTCTGAATCCGCTTGCAGAATGACTGCCCCTGCTGCATCACCGAATAAAGGGTATGTCTTCTTATCTTCTGGATTAATGGTTCGGCTCATCACATCCGCACCAATGATCAAAGCGCATTTACTGTTGCCGGTTGCAACGAATTGAGCACCTGTCACTAGGCCGTACATAAAGCCTGCACAAGCCGCGTTAATATCCATCGCTGGAGCGACGGCTCCAAGTCGTCTTTGGAGGTGGCAAGCCGTTGAAGGGGTGGGATGATCGGGGGTAATTGTTGCAACTAGGATGAGATCAATGTCTGCCGCGGTGATTCCCGCCTTTTCCATGCACCGTTGTGCGGCTTGGAAACACAGGTCGCTGGTTGCCTCATCCTCTGCTGCTCTGCGGCGTTCACGAATACCGGTTCGACGAACAATCCACTCGCTATCACAACCTAATTCTGCAAGATCCTCATTGGTCACGATTTCTTGTGGAACGTAAGATCCTGTCGCTGTAATTCTCACTCCTGAGATTTGGCCAATACGACCGCGACTTCCTTCCAGCATTAGCGAGTTGTCCTAATCGGTGAGCGTCGTTAGGTCTGGTCCCGTCAATCGGATACAGATAGACCCAAGGCATAATCAGTGTTATTTTGGTCTAAAGCGGCAGCTTTTTTGTAAGGATTACTCCGCTGCCCATAGTATAGCCAGTGCATAGATTCCATGTTAGATCCTATCAATATTGGAATTTCGCGGTCAAGGAAGAATATCTTCCTAAGCTGCTGCTCTTATCTATGTGGATACAGGGATGTTTACTCTTCGGTTGGTGATTGAGGATCTGTTTCTCCGGCGTATCGTTGCAAAACACGGGCTAACGTTGGTGCTTGGGCAGTGTTCGTCAAATTTACGGCAGCGTGCAGCAGTTATCCTTCTTGGATCTGAACTTGATGTAGTTGTTCTCGAGTCGTCGATGAGAATGCGACTCTTTGCTAACCATTCAAAAAATGGGCACTGAAAGCGACTTGGTGTGGACGGATGCGATTCTTTTCTAATCATCGAAAAATAGCGATCTTATTCGCACTCATCCTGCTTTCGTTAATAGCGATGAAAAGCAAGTATCCAGTTTCTAATCCTTCATGGGTGTGGCGTCGTGCAGAACACCGTTCCGCAGATTTAACCCCGCTAGAAAACTGGTTTCAAGTCAGCGGACCATCGATGGCTCCCACTCTGTACGGTGAATGTAATCAGTGGTCTTGCAGGAAATGTGGTTGGGAAAATCGGTTTTTTCTTTACCAACAGAGAGAGGATCTGACTCCCATGATCCCTTGTGCTTCTTGTTTCGCTTCATCAACTCAAGTTGATGAAATCAAGAACTACTCCGGTGATCAAGTCCGAGTTTCCCGAATACAAGAATCAGCATATCAAGAGTTGCGACGAGGGGTTCTTGTTGCGATCAATCGTGAGGGCACAATGCATTTGAAGAGGATCGTAGGATTGCCGGGCGACAGAATCGATCTCTCTAAATTTCATCTGAATGTAAACTCCAACCGCATTGAAGATCTTCTGCGTGATGTGGATGCTCTTCTGCCTAGTCCGTGGTTCCTTGTTGATAAAGATAGCCAGGCTCGTGTTAGCCGATGGGTTAGTTGTGATTTGGATCATTCCAATAACAAGGGTTGGGTGCGTACTCATGACGGTGTCTGGGAATTCTCGGGTGAGAAATCCACTTGGCTCCGGTTTTCTCCTGGCCTCGGTGATCCTCGCAACATTGAAACTCCCATATGGGATCAATTCCATTGCAACGTTGGCGTTGAACGAAAGTTGTTTTCGGTTGATCGTCTGCGTTTATCTGGCACTTCTTTCAGTTCATGTCCGATGAGTATTTTTTTCTGGACCAAGGAAGGAATAAAGAAAATTACTCAGCAACCCACAGCCTCAGAGTCATTCTCTGTTTCGTGCTATGAAGCGGATTACGTACCAGAGAAGGAGGCGGCTTCGCTTCCTGTTGATGCCAAGCATCCTATCGCCATCCATGCGGGGTGCGGTGGCGCGAGGATCAGTGGACTTGAGATCGAAAGGTCACTGGAGTACAGGATTCGCCCTCACGACAACCTCAATCAATTCCCTATCCTTCTGAAGCCTGATCAATACTATGTTCTTGGAGATAACATTCCCCTATCCGTAGACTCCAGAAACTGGGGGCCGATCTCAAAAGAGATGGTGGTCGGTGAGATCAAGTACGTGCAACGGGGGAAATAGCTGGCTGGGAAACAATGATTAATGTCACTTGCCTTGAATCCACAAATGATCACATGAGTTCAGGATAGTCACTGTGATTGGATTCAGCTTTTTGTCAAAGATGTCATGTATTCGACAAGGTCGATTAGACCTTTTTGATCAAAGGAGTGATGAAGATTCTCGGGCATGATCGACTTGTCAGATTTTTTAACAACATCCACTTCTGTTTTAGGAATGCGTCTGTCCACAGCATCAGCAGTTCGTATCACGATGACTTGATCTGTCTCCGACACCTTTAACCCAGAGATGACTTGTCCATCGAGTGTGCGGACGGAGAAATTTTCGTAGTTCTGGCTAATGCCAGCGCTCGGGTCCAATATGGCTTGGTACATGGCGTCACGAGATAGTTTACTGCCAATTTCTGAGAGATCTGGCCCCACATTTTTTCCCAATTGATTGACGATATGACAGTTAGAGCAGGTCGCTTTGCCCTCAAACAGTTCTTTTCCGGCCCCGATGTTTCCTTTTAGTGAAGCAAGTTGGTCAATGGGCGGAAGGGGAGCTGAATCCTTCATCTGGGGTTGGGGTAAGAGTCTCTTCGCTCTCTCTTGTATTTTTACATCATTGGATCTCGCTAACATCCCGCCAGCGAGTAGCCGCATGTCGGCAGGTAGTGTTTGTTCCATCGCCAGTTTGAGAACTGAATTCTGCCCAACGCCATTTTTAGCGAGGCCAACAATCGCCTGTTGACGAACCTCGAACGAAATCTGAGTATTGGTGATGGTTTGCAGTAGCAGAGTTCTGGAAGCGTCATTTCCCAGAATCCCTAAGATGCGACAGCTGTTTTTTGCTGTTACGGAATCTTCTGATCGAAGTAAGTTGGATAAGTACGTTTTTCCATTAGGTTTGCTGAGAAGTAATTCGGCGGCTTGGGTCTTCAGGTTATCCGAATTAGACTTCCGAATCATTCCTAAAAGCTCATCCTCTCTACCGGCTAACTTAAATTTCTTGACGAGTGTCAGGTATTCTTGTGTTCCCACCACCCTGTCGAGGTGACGATTCAAGGCAGCCATGGCATGCACATCTCCTTCAAGGTCATGATCATCAATTCTTTCGAGAGCTCGTACAATGATTGCATCGTTGCGAGCTCTGAGAGCATCATCTGCGTTACCGGAGATGTAGAAAGAAGACAGGAGGACAAACAAAATCATTAAGGTTTTGGATGGCATCGTTTATGGATTTAGTTTCGGGTTGAGTGGGCGATACTTCGAAAAATCAATGCAGAGGGTGTGAGGCTTCAAAGAGTAAGAAGCTTCTTCATCGCCCTGTTTCGGACATGAGGCTTGTGGTATTCCAAGCTTCGGAAGTACCGATTGGTTTCCTGCAGTGTAAGGCTAGGGTTGCTGATGATTTGAACCAGTAGCTCAGCAGCAGCCTCAGCTCTCACTCTCCAAGCGATATCTCTCCCGCTTTTGTTGTCCCATTTGCCTTGATTCTGTTTCAGCCATTCCGTGAAGCACTCGTCTGCTCGGAGATCACTTCCAATACCAAGAGCTTCCAAGTACCAACGATCTTCTCCATCATGTTGATTAGCGAGCGTTGCCCATACCTTGGGCATGGTTTCGGATTGGTCGAATCGAAGAGCGATAGCAAGTTCGCGACGCACCGACGCTGATGGATCTGATGCAGCTTTTTCACATACTTCTGCGGGAGATAGTTTGAGTTGCTTCGCAAGACGAATAGCCGTACAGCGGAGGTCTTCGTTCTTATCTTGCAGACCTAAGTCAATGTAGTGCTTGCCCCGGCCCTGAATCCTTCCTAGAAGCCAAAGTGATCTTGCTCGATGCCTTGGGTTTTCCGATTGGAATAGATCTAACAGGGAGGCTTCGGCTGCAGCTCCCATCTGCTCTATCGCTTGCCACGCGAGATAACGAACAGATTGGTTCGGGCTTTGCAGGGCAAGAACAGCGCCTTGCGGAGTATCGTAATCGTGTTCCGAGATGACATATGGCGTCTCCGGAGGCGATACACGGAACAGACGTCCCCGATCTGTGTCCCCCTGTCGATGCCCACCCACTCCCGGATCGTACCAGTCTGAAACAAAAAGTGATCCATCAGGAGCAACGCAGACGTCCGCTGGACGGAACCATTTGTCACTTGATCCTGTCATGAGTGGGTCAATCGTGGCGCTATATCCAGCGCCCTGTCTTTGCACCGGATACGCTCTCACCACGTTAGGGCCTGGATCACAGTGGATCACTTGATCCCAAAATCTTTCAGGTAATAACCGACCCTCATAAACACAAATCCCACTCGGGGAGCCAGCTCCGGTTTGCAGTACATTCGGAACTACCCCAGGATCATTCAGGTGCCAGTGACGATGAGGTATTTCTTCCTCTAATGTGATCCTCGCATCTCGCCAACCCGCACCGGTTAATTCATCGCGATAACCGTAGTTACCCTGTTCCATCACAAAATTTATTCTTGTACCTCGGTTGCCATCATCATCATTATCGCTTTGCCATAGTGAGCCAAACGAATCAACCGTTGTTTCGTAATTGTTCCGGAAGTTGTGTGCTAGTACTTCAAAGTTTGATCCATCGAGGTCACAGCGAAATGGCATGCCCCCGTAGAACGGCTTTCCGTTATCCACCACGGGTCGGCCGTGAATATCGATTACGGTTTCTCCCTCCGCATTTTTTACTTGACGACCCGTGTTGCCAAAATTCCAGTAAAGGCGTCCGTCGGGTCCAAAAAGAAACGAGTGAGCGGAGTGATCGTGCTGGGGCTGCCCCGTTTCAGTGAATATCGCTTCTTTTCGATCCGGAATGTCATCACCATCCAAGTCCGTGAATCGCCAAATGTTAGGGGTTGCTGAAACGATCACCTGATTGCCCAGAACACATATACCCATGGCGGAGTCAATGTCACGTCCTTGGTAGAAGGTTTTTACTAAATCCATAACACCATCTTGATCGGTATCCTCTAGGATTAGAATTCGGTCACCTTGTGGTCGGGAATTATTGTTGTGTCGATAATTCATAACATCACAAACCCAAACGCGGCCGCGATGATCTACATCGATATTGGTTAAGCTTCTTAGTATTGGCTCACTAGCTGAGAGTGTAACTTCCAATCCTTCACCAACGGTTAAGCCTGAAGTTGCCGAAGACGCTAGTCGTTGTTCACCGCCGGTCTGATCCAAGTTGCTACCGGTTGGAGGTGCCGCGTCCGCATAGAGCGTGAATCGGACGCTCGCCTGACTGCCATTGCTTTGTGAAGTTCCCCCTGTGTCAAGAATGCCCTCAGCCGTGAATCGTTCGAATCCGGGTGGCAGCTTATAGTGGATCTTACTGACGGAGTGCGTTCCAATACTGGGTTGCGATATTAGGACTCCACGATGGGAGCACTTTTGACCCATGCAATTCAAATTTTTTCGCACATTGCCGAAGCCGGAGGAGGCAGATTCCCATTTGTGATCGAGAAGGGATAGCTTCGTTTTTTTTCCGTGAAGAGTTGGGTTGATCCAATTTGCCCAATCACATGTGAATCCATCTCCACCATCCTCGACAACTAAAAAAAGGTCAGTCACACCTTCGATTGAAGCTTCGATAGATGTCCTGCCCCCTGTTCGGTCAGTGATCACATCCGATTCAAAAAGCTTTCGCGGTCTCGCTTTTTTTTTTGCCGAGTTGCTCGCGTTTTGGCTCTGCAAATCCTTGGGTATAGCCTGTACACGAGGCGATTTCAGCTGAAACTCGGATTCTATTCTCTGTCGATCAAAGTTTTTGGGTGGCTCATAATCTTGGTTTTGGAGAAGAGAATCGAGGCCGACTGGTTTGTTGATCGAAGCACCTTCGGGGCCGATGCCTGATTTACCAGTCCATAGGATTGCGTTGGTAACGAGTTTCCTAATATCATCGTTCCCCCAGTTCCAATGGAAATGCCCACCCGTGAAGCCAAAGGATCTACCTCCATCCGGACGTTCAAAAGCCCAAGCAACGGTCTGAGGTTCGCCGTTGGCGACACTCTTTCGTACATCGGGATTGCCGCTATGAGGTCCATCCTGACGCCGCATGGTTTCTGGTGGTGCGATAGCGTAGAGAATCGGAGTTACCTTCGGTGATGGATTGAAACGCATGTGGAAATACCATTCGTCGTTTGCCTTAAATGGATTAACCCCTTGCGTAATAGGGTGGCTCGGTAGTGTTTTGAAATCAGCTATCCAATGTGGATTGACACTCCAGTTGATTTCGAAATGACCACCCAGCCATTTCACCCATGCGTCCCCTGTCTCACCTGGAGTCATTTCAACGGCGTAGTGAATGCACACGAGGCCGCAGCCGTCGGAGAGTTTTTCTTCTAGCCGGCTAAGATGTGGTGTTGCTAAGTGGCGGCGTCCGCCATCGCAATAGATCACAATGGAGTCTGCAGATTCCACTAAAGAATCATCTTCTGGCCATCCTCGAACAACATTCACTTCAATATTGTTTTTGGCTCCAAGAAGTGACTCTTCAAGTATCTTCAGTCCTGCGTAGTGCTCGTGGGATCCATATCCATGAGAAGGGTTGCCTGCGATTAGCAGAATCTTCGATTTTTCAGCGGCAATGCACTGACTGATGAACGAGATGCTGATGAACGCACTGAGTACAAGAAACCGCAGCATGGGAATGAGCTCTTTGGAATAACAAGGGTAAATCAAATTCAGATGCGATGGTTCAAAGGAAATGATGAAGCGGTCGCACAGATTCGTAGGCTGAGTGAAGAGCAGCAGCACCGATCCGGCAATGAGTTGAGACAGCGATCGATGCTTCGCCGCCACGTGTCATGCTAGCTGAACACCTTCCATGAGATAGTCCAAGATCGAGCCAGGCCAAGTTCGGGCTGATTCTTTCCAGCATTCAACAAGTAGCTGACAATTCGTCAACATCGTAGTTTAGCCAATTCTTAGCTTCAAATTCTATCACCGACTTGGAATAAAACACACAAACACCATTCGAAACATCCGCTTGACAGCGACGGAATCGCTGAAGTTGATCCGAGCAATTCTCGCTGCACCCTAGGCGGACCTTGTTGAATGGGTAGGAGATGAGGGCTGATTCTCGTTTTTTTCCAGCGTTGGAGCCGCCAATCGACCAACTTTGATCATGTTAATTCGGTCCTGATTCAAACTTTCCCAGCCAAAAAGTAGCTTTTTGCTGCGGTTTTCCAGCGACCTTTGCCATCATCGTGGTGAGTAACCCTTAGCGCTTGCGTGGATTTTTATCACCAACTGTCAAAGAATCTTCTATTCCTGTCGTCGATCTTTGAGTTTTCCATCATTTGAGTTCGATGTTGAATTAAGCTCGAAATCCATGGCTGAGGATTGGGCCACAGTCAGTTGTCAGCTACATTGACCCCAGAAAATTCGTTTATTCCTCTTTCTGATCAGTAATCCCTTGAAAGCTCATTTAGTTCTTCTACCCGGCGACGGTATTGGCCCTGAGATTACCGAACAAGCTAAACTTGTTCTGGAGAAGGTTTCCCAAAAGTTTGGGCATGATTTTGACTTTAGCTCCCATCTCATAGGCGGGATCGCAATCGATAGCACAGGTGAACCCTTGCCAGAGGATACCGTGGCTGCTTGCCGCAGTTCGGATGCAATCTTGTTAGGAGCTGTTGGAGGTCCCAAATGGGATGACCCCTCCGCAAAAACACGACCCGAGGTGGGGTTGCTGCAAATTCGGAAGGAGTTAGGGCTATTTGCAAATCTAAGACCGATTCGGCTTTTTGATGAATTGGTGGATGCTTCGCCACTAAAACGAGAGATCATCGAAGGAACGGATATCTTGTTCCTGAGGGAACTCACCGGTGGTATCTATTTCGGGGAAGCTGGTCGATCGGGTGAAGCCGAAGAGGAAGCGGCTTTTCAGTCCATGGTCTACAGCGTGTCAGAGGTGGAGCGTATCGTTCGGCTTGCTGCCAAAGCCGCCCAAGGTCGCCAAAATCGATTGACGAGTGTTGATAAGGCGAATGTGCTCGAGCCAAGTCGCCTTTGGAGACAGGTTGCTGCACGCGTTATGAGGGAAGAATTTCCCGATGTTGAGTATGATGTCGTTCTGGTGGACGCAATGGCGATGCACCTGATTAATCGGCCACGAGATTTTGACGTTGTGGTCACCGGAAATATGTTTGGAGATATTCTGACAGACGAAGCATCGATGCTGCCCGGTTCATTAGGTATGTTGCCCAGCGCGTCGCTTGGAGCAGGGGGACCTGGACTGTACGAGCCAATTCATGGATCCGCGCCTGATATAGCTGGTCAGGATATAGCTAATCCATTAGCTACCATCTTGGCTGCCGCGATGTTGCTTCGTCACTCACTTCAGTTGAGTGAAGAGGCCGATGCTGTGGAACACGCCGTTGCCCAAGTTCTTTCTGATGGATTACGTACTGCAGATATCGCTCGAGGTTCAGAGGCGATCGGTACGGTAGCAATGGGTGAGGCTGTCATTGAAAGACTGAGCAAGTAGCTATGTTCGCCAATTCTCTTTCCGCTTCGCTGACTTTGATCGCTCAGGGTCAATGGCATAACTCAAGAACTTACGTTTTGCTTGCGGTCATTCTGGCCGCTCTAAGCATCTCGTCAGTTGTGGGAGTGATTTTGAAGAGGCGGGAACGCGTCGGGATAGAATCAGCACTCATCAATCGTTTCAATCACAAGTTGCGTGTTTGGTGGTTGATGGTGGCTATTTTCGCATTCGGATTTCTCTTTCACCGCATTGGTGTTGTGATCCTATTTGGATTAGTTTCCTTTTGGGCTCTACGAGAATTTATCACCATGACTCCAACAAGACGCGGTGATCACCGTACCTTGTTCTGGGTTTTCTTTATTTTTACTCCCATCCAATATTTACTCATCGCATTGGGGAGTGATCCACCGGCGTGGCTCGGGGGTGATCGTGGAATTGATTACTACGATTATTACAGTATTGTCATACCCGTTTATGCCAGTCTGTTTGTGCCAGCCCGAGCAGCTTTTGCCGGGGATTACAAGCGATTTCTTGAGCGAAGCGCGAAGATACAGTTTGGGTTGTTGATCTGTGTTTATTCATTGAGTTATGCCCCGGCCATTCTGGATCTGAAATTAGTGCAAACTGATGGGACACCGTGGGATGGGAGTACGGTAAGTGTTCTCTTATTCCTAGTGCTGGTTGCTCAGCTTGCATCGGTGTTTGAACGCGCTTGGGGTAAACTCGCTGGACGACATGTCATTGCTGAGCGAATCAATGTTTCAAGAACATGGGAAGGGCTGTTGGGAAGTATGGTAACGACAGGTTTCGTTGCGGCCACCCTTTCTTGGTCAACTCCATTTCACTGGTGGGAAGCGGGTATGCTCGGTGCTGTGGTTACGGTGATGGCTTGTGGGGGAACGATGACAATGAGTGCCATTAAACGCGACCGTGGAGTAACTGACACAGGAACTTTAGTGCAAGGTCATGCAGGATTGCTTGATCAAATCGACAGTATTTGTTTTGCTGCACCCGTGTTTTATCATTTCACTCGTTTCTTCTGGGTGTAGCTTTGCGTCTCTTTGATACACATGCTCATTTGAATTCGGAGCACTTTGCAGAGCAGGTCGACGAAGTGGTCGATCGGGCCAAAAAGGCTGGCTTAGAAGGTGTGATTGTGATCGGTGTCGATTACGAAACAAGTATACGAGCTTGCGATCTGGCGGCAGAATATCCGGGTTTCTTGTACGCAGCGATTGGTATTCAGCCTAATTCAGTCGGCGAGGCAAAAGAGGGTGATTTTGATCGGGTTTCACAACTGGCAGCTTACCCAGGCGTTCGAGCGATTGGTGAGACGGGATTAGATTGCTACTGGGACGATACCCCATTAGAGATGCAGAGAGTCTTTTTCGATCAGCACATTGACCTTTGCCACCAAACTGGATTGCCGATGGTGGTCCATATGCGAGATAGTGGCGATGAGATTGTGGAGCAATTGAAAGCTCATGACCTCATTCCTGCTGGAGTCATGCATTCTTTCACCGGTGATCTGCGTCTTGCAGATCATTGTCTAGAACTGGGGCTTCATATAAGTTTTGCCGGGATGGTAACGTTCAAAAACAACCCGGCTTTGCGAGAAGTTGCAAAGATGATTCCTAACGATCGAATCTTGATCGAGACAGATTCACCCTATCTGAGTCCCGAGCCCCTTCGAGGACGTCGCCCCAATGAACCCGAGCGGGTCGTACACATTCTTCAATGTCTTGCTGAGGTCAGGGAGACAACCCCTGAGGAACTGGCCAAGATCACAACCGAAAATGCAAAGCGTCTGTTTCAACTACCCTGAATGATCAGGGTAATCGCGGTAAAGCTGATTTGTTGCTCAGCGACACGATAGGTTTAACTTCTCGGCTTCCGCGATGGTCAAGTAATGTCTAGCTCAAGAGACGCGTGACGGCTTCTGCTTTGACAAGCTCGCGAGGCTGGTTCAAATGATTGTAGACGATCGTTTCTGGATGGATGCCAAAACTGTGATAGATCGTCGCGAGCAATTCTGAAGGGTGAACTGGATCTTCGAGTGGTGCAGAAGCAGTTTTGTCACTTTTTCCATGCACGTAGCCTCGTTTAGCTCCAGCACCAGCCATGACTGCGGTGTAACAATACGGCCAGTGATCACGTCCATCATCAGAGTTGTTATTACCGCTTGTGCTTACACCCCTCTGTGGGCTCCTTCCAAATTCGCCGACTGCTACCACCAATGTGTCCTCCAACATTCCGCGATCATCAAGATCAGATATCAAAGCGGACAGTCCAGTATCAAGCATCGGTGCGGATTGATCTTTCATTCGCTTGCTCAGTCCCGTGTGATGGTCCCATGAATGATTGTCACTATTGGCGACTTTAGGCCAAATCACTTCGACGACTCGCGTACCCGCTTCCACTAAGCGTCGAGCAAGAAGGCAACTTTGCCCAAAAGTATTGCGTCCATAGAGATCCTTGGTTTCTTCGGATTCTCGTTTTAGATCGAATGCTTCTCTTGCTCTACCCGAAACAATTAATGACAGAGCCTGATCGTAGTAGTTATCAAGTGCGTATGACTCCACTGCTTTATTGATTAGCGGCATCTGTTGATTGAGTAAGTCCCGCAATTTTGCTCGACGTTGTAGTCTGACGCTGAAAACTTCAGGGCGTAATTTAAGATCATCAATTTTGATCCGATCCATCTTATTCATGTCCAGATCGTCCCCGCTCGGGTAGAGCGTGTACGGGTCATAAGATTTTCCTAAGAAGCCTGCTGAACCCCCTTTTCCAACAACGTTGGACTCTTGCAAGGGACGAGGTAGCATGACGAACGGAAGCATCGGCTCATCGACAGGTCGCATTTTGATGAGATTACTTCCGAAATTGGGGAAGTCTTTTGGGCTGGGCGGTTCGAGTTGTCCCGACGGACTGACCTTATCCGTCGTATACCCGGTCATCATTTGATAGATCGCCGCGGTGTGATTAAAGAGGCCATTGGGGGTGTAGGACATGGATCGAATCATGGTGAATCGATCATTAATTTGGCTCAGTTTTGGAAGGTTTTCGGTGAATTGAACTCCCGGTATTTTCGTGCTGATATTACCGAAAATGCTCTTAACATTATCCGGGACATTTTCTTTCGGATCCCATAGGTCTAAGTGGCTCGGACCTCCTTGGAGATATACCAAAATAATGCTCTTTGCTTTTCCCCACCCGGGGCCACCTGAAGGCAGAACGGTTCCAGGATTGGATTGACTATCTGCGCCCTTTGCTTGTAGAGCTAAAAGTGATGGAAGTGATAACCCAAGCATCCCGCACCCACCAACTCGCAAGAATGTGCGGCGCTCAGGTGTGAGATGTGAATCACAAAGATCCTTTGCTTTAAAGCCTTTGAAAGAAAGCATCAGTTGTTCTCCAGTCATTAAGGTTTGCGGGACGCTTGAGGCGGTCTGCGTTGAGCGGTGGTTAGGTTGAAGGTCAGTACGGAATTCTCAAAATCTTTTAGCAGCAGATCCTAATGGTTGAATAAAAAAGCTGGGCTATTGATCAAAGCCCATGTCAGATCTTCTGCAGCAGTGAGCCGGATTTTTGCTACCTGTAATTCGCTTTGTTTCACATCCTCCCGTAGTTGAATTAACTGAGGATCATCGGGAGTGGGTTGGGATGTGATTTGTTTACGTTTTTCTAATTGAACTAATTCTCCATCTGCTGGCACTGCTTGCTTTGCCGTTGCCAAGGCCTGGTTCGCCTTCCTGAGTTCAGAATCGGTGATTGCCAGGTAATCCAGCAGAGTTTTTTGATCTTCTTCAGCTCTTTGCTCTTTAGGTGTACTCAAAATGGATGCAAAGGTTTCGGGCTGGCCAAGTGGGATATCCCCGTCCGCAGTGGTAAGGCTGATTCGAAATCTCCCCAGTCTGTGATCTGCGGCATTATGAAACTGATGAATCTTGAATGTGAGTAGTGTTTTGTTTTCATGCGTAACGGGCTTCTCCAAACGGAAAGTAGCCCAATGGTCATAGCCCATTGCAGACGATATCGCCCAGCCTTGCTGAGAGTTGGTTTGGCCGTTGAATGCTTGAGCTATTGCGAAACCTTCTTGCAGAAAGTCCGCCGTGCCACTCGCGATTTTTACCTTGGAAAGCGACTCTGGCTGATCAGCAGGTGCTGCAAAGATTTCGAATTCAGTCACCACGAAGTTGCCATTCGCCGCTAAACCTGGTCCTTTCGAAGGTAGTTGGGGATCACTGAGCGCCTCGAGTCTGACTCCGGTAATATTGGTAAGGCTGGTGATCGTCGAGAAGGTGTAGGTCCCCTTCTCTTTTTTACCACTCGCGATGACGGACCTATCGGCTTGAGGTTTTAGGATCGCTTGATTCGTCGATGATAGTGACCGTGGCATTAGTGTATGCCATTCGACCGCCTTCTCTTGAGCAGTCGAGAGAACGTCAATTTTTTGGGAGAGCTTAGCTTTTGCCTCCTCAACCACTTTCTCTGCTGCGGCGATACGATCTGCTCTCTCTTTTTCGAGTCTGTCGCGTTCAGGTTTTATTTCTGTTTTTCTCTCTTCGATTTGTTTGTCAATTACGGCCAAGCGATCCGCCCTCGCTTGCTCAAGGATTTCTCGCCTACCAATCCAATCCTTTTCCGCTCTTTCAAGTTCCGCTTTCAGGGATGAATGATTTTCTCTAATCAGATCGTTGATTCCCGCGAAGGCTTTCATTTCACCTTCGCTTGGCTTACGACCCAATGCCCTGAGAAAGATCTCTTCAGCCATTAAGCGATCATCACTAAATGTAGCAACGATTTTTTCCAATTCATTTTTTGGATCGGCAATGGCGGTCCCGATAGTAGGTCCACTAATTAAAGCCATTACCGGACCGAGTTGAAGTTCGGAGGATCGTTCGCATTCACAAGAGCTTTCTCTGACAGGCCGACCAAGATTCTGTAGGAAGCCATCGGCTAGTTTTACCCCAGAGTCAGACAAAGCTGCTGCTCGAGTTCCCGCAGGTACGCCAGGAATCGAGCTCGTTGCTCCAGTAAGAGCGTGGATCGAGTCATAGATTACCTCGGCGGGTAAGCGACGAGGCAGAGCATGTGAGTAGTTGATCTGGTCATCTTCATTCCATTGATTGCTTTCCACGCTTAATTGATAAGTCTTGCTGTTGCATATCATGCGATGCATGCCAGCAATATCAAAGTTAGAGTCAATAAATGCTTGCTCAAGATGATCAAGAAGAGCCGGGTTAGTAGGTGGATTCCCTGCGCGAATATCATCAATCGGTTCGATCAGGCCTACACCAAAGAGATATCCCCATAGACGGTTTACATAACTCCTGGCGAAGTAAGGATTGCTGGAATCAGTAATCCAAGACGCTAGTTGTTCTCGCCGAGTGTTGGATTGGTTTGAGTTGTCCGTAATTTCCTCGTTTGCTGTGGTCGACACCAGTTCAAATGGAAACTTGGGGACTACGTTCGTTTTGGTAGTGGGGTGGGTGATTTCACCGCTGTCCTTGTCGACGACTTTTTCGAACAAGGGTTTTGCAGACTCGACCGCTGTGCCTCCGATTTTTCTGTCGCCGGAGGCTTCGTCCTTTACAAGTGAAAATTGAGCAAAGTATGACGCCATCTCGTAGTACTGATCTTGCGTCCAGCGTTCAAACGGATGGTCATGGCACTTGTTGCAATTGAAGCGAATTCCGAGAAATAGATGGGTGGTGTTTTCCATCGTGTCCTCAGGATTTCGAAGAACTTTGTAGTAAGAAGCCGGAGGGTTGTCGTTGTTTGATCCGGTAGCAGTCAGGATTTCATGAGCGAACTGATCATACGGCCTGTTTTCTTGGATTGCTGTGCGAATCCAGTCTCTAAATTTCACACTCCCTTCTACACCAAGAAACTTTCGATTGACTTGGAGAAGGTCTGCCCATTTATTTGTCCAATAATCAATGTAGGCATCGCTCCCAATTAATTGATCAATCACTTTTGATCTTTTTTCTCGCGTTTCGCTTCCATCGTTTAAAAACTGTCGCACTTGATCGCTGGTAGGAGGCAGACCGGTGAGATCGAGATAGACTCGACGAAGGAAGGTTGCGTCGTCAGATAAATCACTGGGTGTTACTTTGACACGCTCCCATTTTTGTGCGACCAATTCATCGATCTGTGTCCAAGCCTCAAAGGGACTTGGCTGGAACTCTCCACGATCTCCCATCACCGTTAGGGTCGTGGCGGCATAAGCCCCTTCGTACCTTGCTAAAATCGGTGCCTCTCCTCTTCGAATGGAGGTTAGAAGGCCGGTCGTATCAATGGTTGCTACTTCGGTATTGCCGCTTTCGATAAATGCTTCTCGCGTCACATCACGCTGAGTCCCATCTGGATAATGAGCGACCACTCGAACTTGCTGCTGAGAAGTGATCTTCTGGATCACCGGGTTAAGGGGGTGGATTTCGATGTGAGTCGCTCGCATCGCATCGTGATTCACTTGGCTGCCATCAGCGATCCATCGCCTCAGAATGCTGTGATTGGGATCACCCTGAGACATCAAGACACCACCCTGATGCGGAGTCATACCCATGGGTTTTCTGAGCATCAGTGAGGCATCCGGTGCAGCAGCATTGATGCGTCTGCCCGCCAAGTCGTCGGTAAGAGCTCGAAGGTCGAAGACTGCATCGTAACCGCGTAGCGAAAGCTTAAAACCCGCCTTGCCTTTCTGTGCTCCATGGCAAGTCCCCTGGTTACATCCAAGTCGACTGAGCACGGGGTTTACATCGCGAAGGTAGTCTACTGCTCCAATCTTAGGCGTGTCGCCGGAGATATTCTTAGCAGTCACGGGTATCGAAGCTCTACTGTCCCCAATGCTAATTTGGATTTCACCTGCACCATCTGATGATGCTCTTAACAAACCACTCGTCTCCATGTGCAACCATTCTGGTAAGGTCACAGTCGAGAGTCTCGTGATATCCGTTGTAGAACCATCCTTGAGTCGACCTGAAATAATCAGTTGTGCATAGTCGTAGGGCGATTGCAAAACAAGGTTTGCGGGTTCAACCATGATCTCCGTTAAGGAACTCAGATCGAAGCTGTTTTGATTACTGGTGTTCGATCGAATAGCCTCATTTTTCAATCGACTCCATTGTTCCGCATCAAATGCCAATTTCTCGACTGCGGATGCGGTTAATTGATCTTTGAGATCGAATTCAGCGGCCAGCGACCCATCCATTGCGATACGTCGTAATACGCCATCGTCAGCCGCAGTGACCAGTGAATCATCAGGCATAAAATCGATGGAGTAAACAGCTCCAGAAGGGATGGAATATTTCATCACTTCATTTACTTTTCCACCTTGGTATTCCTCGAGCTTCTTTTTTTCGTCAGCATTTCGATCCTGAACTCGCTTCGCTTGGATCTTCTTGATTTGCTCTTCAAGTTCTCCAGAGAAATCATATTTCCAGATACGGACTTCACTTTGACCATTCAGCGTTGATGCTGCAGCAAGCAGTGTTGCATCGTGATTCAAAGCGACACTGAAGATACGACCAGGCATCTCCGGCATTCGACGGATGAGGTTTGCATCGTCTCCAATTTTTCTGGCCGTGATACGGAAGATCCGATATACCTTCGCTATGCCGTCTGCTCCACCGACGAAGATCTCGTTTCTCTCTGGATGAGCTATAACGCTACTCAAACCACCTGATAAAGCCCCCGGTGTGATGGAGGTGATGTTATCAATAAAGCGTTCCGTGGCTACTTCGGTGAGCTTGCATGACATGTCGCGAGCGACACTGATCACATGCGTGCTATCGGGAGTGAACGTTGTGTCGCGAACCCAATCTTCGTGCGCACCCTGAAAAAGGACTTGCTCACCGGTGGTTGAGTCAACCGCGCGGACCACATTGTCGGTTGCACCGAATGCAATCTTGCTACCATCTGGTGACCAACTGCCTCCGGATAGTGTGTCATAGGTGACCATTTGAGAGAGATCGAGACTGCTCGATGCTATGTCCCAGATCTGTAATTCACCTCGCTCGCCAGGTGTTCCACCCAGCGCAGCCACTTTGGAACCGTCTGGAGAAAAACTGACAGTGTTAATCCGTGGACTCAGTCCTATTAACCGTGTCTGTATCTGACCATTGTCAGCGTTTAGTAATAGGATTTCGTGATTACCGGCAATGGCAATGAGTTTACCATCCGGCGATGTGTCGATTGAGGGGACCGCTGGTGCACTCACATATGGTGGAGGATCATCACGTGTGTAAGTTTTTCCCTTTGATGGGGAGTCATTGATAGCACCTTCAGCTATCCACCTACGAACCAAATCAATTTCAATTTTGCTCAGAGCTGGAAATGGTTCGTTTGGCATTTCAGCATGACCATCAATAGGGGTGATCTGCTCTACCAGATAACTGTCATCAGGTTGGCCAGGTACAATCGCTGGAATCTCTGATTCCCCGCCTCGCAGCAATTCATCAAAATTCGTCATTACATAGGAGCCGAGTTGCTTTGCCCCTTGGTGGCAACCGTAACAGTGGCGACTAAAGATAGGATCAATATCTTGATGAAAACTGACGGTATCGGGATTCGAATCGGTCGCATTAGCTGGCGTTTCATCACCATTAGTTGTGCTGTAGGGATTATTTTCTAAAAGCGGTACTACGATTAGCAGAACACATCCGAAAATAAATCGAGAGGCGCATTGCATCTGATAACTACTCAACGAATAGAGGGGTTGATTCGGCCCAATCCTGCGATTCTCTCTCAACATCTCCGAGACAGATGTGAGTGCGGTGGCAAAGATGGATAAGGAAAAATAAAGTTGGGATCGATGTGTCTACTCTAACGACATCCATGATGTAATTAGGTTCCACTCTGAACACATGGTAACCCGTGGAAGTTCGGCAAACGTAAACAGCTTTACGGGTGCTATTGTTCCCTTAAATAAAAGATAATGCCGAGTTGCGGCGTGGTCAATCGAATATACGATTCTTGGTGCATGCTTTTGGATCAGACGATTGATCTTTGGAAATCGCGTTAGAAAGAGTTAGTCTTTAGAAAAACCTGAATGTTCGCGGAGGTGATGTGCTCTCTTTTTGGATTGATTTACCGGAATCGCTGCAACAAGCTCTGATCTTCCTGCTCGGACTGGTGGGTGGCACGCTCGCTAATTACGTGATTTATCGCTTCGCATATTTTAATCCGCGACGTATTAGCCCGTGGGGACTGCCTCCAGAGGATTCAAATCGAAACGGATTTGATCGTATTCCCGTTGTAGGTTGGTTGCTGCTGCGTAGAGAATCGAATCTTCATGGTCGAGGTTTTTGGATTCGACCCTTGCTCATTGAAGCAATCCTTCCGTTTGGGCTGCTGTGGCTTTATCAATTTGAGGTGGCGGATCGCGGTTTGTGGCCTTTGCAATTGCAGAAAGCAGAACTACTCGGTGGCTACTCCAGCATGGGTGTCGATTTATTTTTCACTCATGCCTTGCTTTTGGTGCTGATGACCGCTGCCACGTTTATTGACTTCGACGAGCGAACGATCCCGGATATCATCACCATACCTGGTACATGTCTCGGACTTCTTGCAGCCACGCTTTCGGTCCAGGTTTTCATGCCAACCACCTTATTCATCGAGGGTATACCTTTTGGTGGTCCAACGACCTTTGATTCGCCATGGTCCCTGCTGAAGGAACCTACTGACAAAGCCCTCCATGCTGATCAGGAGAGTAGGAAAACTTCATTATTGATCGCACTTGCAATCTGGAGTGCTTGGTGTTTCGCTCTAGCTGATAGGAGATGGAGTTCGGCCTTGTTCAGGCGAAGAGGTTTCACGCGTGCGATGAAACATTTTATCAATGGCATCTTTCATTATGGTTTTTGGAAGGTGCTACTGTCTTTGTGGCTGATCGGAAGTTTTTCAATCCTGGTGATTTGGAGTATTGATGGACCTCAATGGCAGGGTTTACTCACTGGGTTGTATGGACTCGCGGTGGGAGGTGGCGTTGTCTGGTTAATCCGGATTATTGCTACTTGGGCTTTAGATGTGGAAGCGATGGGTTTCGGTGATGTCACATTGATGGCAATGATTGGATCAATGATAGGTTGGCAAGCAGCCCTGATCGCTTTTTTCCTGTCTCCATTTGCCGCGATCTTTATCGTTCTTGGAAGGTACGTAATCACTCGGGACGCTTACACGCCTTTTGGTCCTTATCTTTGTGCGGGTGCACTGATGACGATTATCGGCTGGGATCGATTCTATCGACTCTGGCTTATGGATAACCTTCTCTTTCTTGGCCCATTGCTCCTATGGTTTTCTTTCGCCATGTTGGCACTGATGGCGGTCATGCTCATGGTATGGCGGCAGATTAAGATGCGAATTTTTGCATCCCAAGAAGAGATGGAGTAGGTGCAGAACTGCTTCCTCTCACTACTCTGTTTGCGTTGAAGAAGGTTGGAGAATTCGATCAGGGAAGATTGAGAAACCTGCCAGAATTGCGGGACTGAAAGGATCTATGTACTGCGAAGCGAGGTTCTGGATCTTTCTTTGTGGAATCAGAACACCTTCGAACTCACTCACGTGCGACCTTCTTGGTACAAGGAAATAGTCAATGTCCTCGTATGCTTCCATTTCGTAATACTCACATTTGACGTAGCGAAGCTCATCTCGATAAGTGAGTTGATGGATCTGAACGGGTATCATGCGTACCTTTTGAGCCTCAAGCCATTTGTCCGATCTGTCCATGTTTTTGCTCGCTAATGCCGGACGCCAAACTGTGTAATTTTCCTGGCGATAAGCGGTTTCACTCAGGGGTACGGCGACTCGGACTCTCCGCAGTTCTAATCGCTCTTTCAGAACTGGTCGGTATTTGGTCACTTTTCTTGGGAGATAGAGAGTTTCCTGTTGCTGGCGATACCGTTTGACTTTTCGAGTGAGCGGACCCGAGAGAAAACTTTGTAGGTGAGTGGATATCTGTTCTCCGGCAGGTGCGTCGGCGAAGGATTCACCTGAAATCAAAACACAGCATGTCAACGATGCGAGGAGGGTTTTGGAGAACATGCTTTACTGGATCGGTGTTAAATAAAGTGGATGATGAGGAAGTCGTGCCAGCAGGATGAGCCAAGACTACTACAGTTCATGAAAAGCTTTCTGCCAAAACTGGATGACCCTAGGCGACCCAAAGATCACAGCGGCTGAGCGAATTCGCAGTGAGGGCGGCAGCAATCTTAAACCTCGGCTCAGTTCTAGGGTAAGCCTTTCGCTTGAGATTGCCAGTGAAGTCGGGCTAGAAAAAACAAAAGAGATCCGCAGCCATGTCAAAGCTGCTTCGATGAACTGAGGTCTGAGATAGTCAGCTTGGCGGAAAAATGTCTTGAGAGTTCAACTTTTCCGATTAGCGAAGATTACGGGCAACTCGTCTAAGCAACCTGTAGTTTGGCGGTCTCCGAATTTAGCTCTCCATCTTGCATGCGATAGCAGGTGTCAGAATTCTTTGCGATCGCATCGTCATGAGTGATCATCAGAATGGTAAGCCCATCATCCTGATTGAATGTATTCAGTAACGAGAGGATTTCCTGTCCGGTATCGGTATCAAGGTTCCCCGTCGGTTCATCGGCCAGTAGCAGAGATGGATTGGCCATTAAAGAGCGAGCGATTGCTGCTCGCTGCATTTCTCCGCCGCTCATTTCACTCGGCTTATGAGTTGCGCGGTGCAGTAGTCCCACACGATCTAGCATCTCCTCAGCACGCCGTTTTGCAGCTTTTCGATGGTTGAAGAAGTGGAGCACGCTTTGGCTAATCATTAAAGGTGCCAGAACATTCTCCATGGCGGTAAGCTCGGGGAGCAGGTGGTAAAACTGAAAGATGATCCCGAGGTTCTGATTTCGGTATGCGTCACGGCGGCTTCGACTGGCATTGTCAATCCGCTCGCCAGCAAAATGGATTTGTCCGTCATCCGGGTAATCCAATGCAGCAAGTAGATGCATCAGGGTGCTTTTCCCGCTTCCACTTCGACCCACAAGCGATGTGATCAGACCTCTCTGGACTTGGAGATTCACACCTCGAAGTACCGGGACTTCGATTCGATCCTTGTGGTAACTTTTTTTCAGCTGGCATGCCTCAAGGACGATCTCTGAATTCATTTTTGAGTATTGGGTTGTATGGGGTCTCGGTCGTTCACGATCAGCAAAAGTGTTTTGATCGATTTTTCTCGGGCCAACAGAGGGAAAAGGGTTTACTACTTTGCATGGGGAGCAGGCGAATCGGCGGTTGCTCACAGCCAGATTTTGATTCTATTCAAACCTTAGTGCATTCACCGGATGCATTCGGGCGGCACGAAGTGCCGGCAATACACTTGCAATCACAGCGATGCCCATCGCACCCAGCATGACCCATGTGAGGGTAAAAGGATCAATAATGGTGGGGATCTCATTGAAGTAATAAACCGTTGGGTCGAATACTTCTTGTCCCGTGATGGTTTCAATGACGCCAGCAATCTCATTGATGTTTTGAACAAAGATGAGCCCCCCAACCAATCCAGCACCGCTACCGACAAAGCCGAGTAACAGACCGTAGCTCAGAAAGATACTCATCACACCCTTTCCTGATGCACCGAGCGCTTTGAGTGTTCCAATATCCCTAGTCTTCTCCACCACAATCATGAAAAAGGTAGCCAAGATTCCAAAGCCAGCGACGGCAATGATTAGGAAAAGAAGAATATTAAGAATGGTTGTTTCAAGTCGAACTGCAGCAAGGAGCGGTCCTTGCATATCTCGCCATGTTTGAATGTTGTAAGCGTAGATGTCTGCTGGAAAACGACGTCTTAGTGCATCACGCACTGCGTTGAGATCCGCACCCTCTTTGAGTTTCAATTGAATCGTTGTGACGCTTTTCACTCCAGAAGCGGGATCGATCATGCCGCGAAATTCTTGCAGTTGATCCAGTCGGCAAAATGCAAATGTGCTGTCGTATTCACTCATCCCAGATTCATAGAGATCGACAACTGTAAACTTTTGGTTGATGACTTTGGCATTATCCGATGCGTTAGGGAACATCATTCGGACATCATCGCCAGGTCGACAATAGTAGTGATCTTGAACTTCGTTATTGGCATCGCGGAATCGTGTTGTGCAAGTTGAGATTCCAAGAACGATCCCCGGGAACTGTTCGACACTCGGGTCAAACTCTTGCGCTACGTCGCAATCCGTAGTCTCAGAGAACAGCTCTGATGGGGCGGCGATCTGGAAACTCGGTTGGTTACCTTGGACTGGTTTCTCTTGACTACCAAATACCGCATTTCGCTTCTGCCGCTCTTCTTCCAAGGCTTTTTCGTAAGCGGCTTTGGCACGCCGATAGTCCCAACCTGAAGTTGGGAATTGTTTTCGTCCCGGAGCGTATCCTCCGTCCCGTAGGCTGAAGCTCACTTGTTTTTGGTTATCAGGGTGCAGGAGGTAACGACCAAATTGGCTCACTTGGTCGTAAGTTGAGGCATCAAGACCCACAAAGTTAACATGCCGTGTGATCAGTTGACCATTAAAGTCAATCCCGAGCATTGCGGGAACGTGAACGCTAGCGGAGTGGCCCGCAACGTCCTCGCCCACCACTTCCATGATTTGGTCAATGTGTGCTTCTGGGTCTGGCATTCCTTTGGAAAGATGACATTCAATGAGGATGTCCGATGCCAAACCATGTAAGCGCTCGTGCATCTCTGCAGAAAACCCTGCCATCACGCTGTTAACAACGATCAGAGTCGCTACCCCCAAAGTCACACTGATTATCGATGCTAAAGCGATATATCGTGTTCGGAGATAACGAAAACAAAGCAGCCAGCGATACATAGAGCAGTCCTTCGCAAAAACTGTGAACCTTCGTCACAGTAAGATAATTTCCAAGATGAGAGTCTAGGAAACTGCGTGAATCAGCGTAAACGGCACTTTTTCATTCGGATCGGTGTTTTTAGGTATCCCCAATACAGCTGTGTCATTCTTATCCATTGCTAAGTCACTCAGCAATAAAGTGACTCCACAAGGTGACGGACTACACAGAGATTGCGAGCAATTACGTGGATCACTCAGTCGTGAGGGATAGAGCCGCGTTCACGAATATTGATGGATGAGGCTTATATTCCTGATGACTCCGCGTCATGATTCCGGGCGTTGCAGTGGGAACAGGATGATATCTCGAATGGACTTTTTCCCGGTCAAAAGCATTACAAGTCGGTCAATGCCCAGGCCTAAGCCACCTGCCGGTGGCATGGCATAGCGGAGAGCACGAATGAAGTCGTTATCCATTTTTGCCATCGATTCCTCTTCATCGAGGCCTTCCAATTGTGTTTCAAAAAGTTCTTGCTGAAGGTCCGGATCGTTCAACTCCGTGTAGGCATTGGCAATCTCCATACCCAAAACAAACAGCTCGAAACGCTCAGCGATTTCTGGCTTATCTTTTTTTCGTTTCGTAAGCGGGCAAATGCTTGCCGGATAGTCAATGACGAAGATGGGCCCGTGCAGTGAATCTTCCACTTTTTCCTCGAAGATCTCATTGCGAATGACATCCAAGTGCCGGTCTTCCGTTTTTAGTTTTAGCTGCTTGGCTAATTGAACCACTGCTGCTTCATCATCCGAACTAACCCCTGTAGCCTCCTCAAATAGTTCAGCGTAGGTTGCTCTTTTGAAGGGTGGCGTGAAGTCCACTCGGTGTCCATCGTATTCCCGAACATAACCACCACCGATTGCTTCGATGGCTTCCACAATGATCTGTTCAGTCAGATCCATCATGGAGTGATAATCTCCATAGGCTTGATAACATTCCAGCATGGTGAATTCAGGGTTGTGTTTGGGGCTGATGCCTTCATTCCGGTAGACCCTACCTAATTCATAGACCCGCTCCATCCCGCCGACCATCAAGCGTTTGAGATGTAACTCCAACGCAATTCGCATCGTTAGTGGCATATCGAGTGCATTGTGATGAGTGGCGAAGGGTCGTGCTGCTGCGCCCCCAGCGACGGTATGGAGAGTCGGTCCCTCCACTTCACAAAATCCCTGACTATCTAGAGTCTTTCTGACCGATTTTACGATTTTGGTTCGATCAAGAAATGTCTCAACCACACCCTCATTGAAAGCGAGGTCGGCATAACGCATTCGCTGCCTTAGGTCTTGGTTGGTGAGCCCCGCATGTTTGTCCGGTGGTGGTTCCAGCATCTTCGTGTGAAAGGTTAGCTTTTCTGCGAAGACTGTCAGTTCCCCGGTTAATGTGCGACCCAAGCGTCCTTCTGCCGCAACCAAATCACCAAGATCAAAGAGCTTTGCCAAATCAAAATCTTCAGCGCCCACCTGTTTCTTGCCGACAAAAATCTGAATCTCACCCGTCCAATCTTTCAAGGTCAAGAAAATGAGTTTCCCTTGACCGCGAGAGAGCATGATTCTCCCCGCTACTCTTACCGTGGGACCTTTTTCAGCACCCGGTCCATTTTCGGATTTCCACTGACGGTAATCCAAATCGGGATCATCAAAACTGGGTAACTCAACACGAGTGCCATCCTCTTTTTCCCAATAGACCTCCGATGCTAAATCCTTGCAGTGGCCCATCATGGTCCGATTGTCGTAACGACTTCCAAACGGATCGATGCCTAGGGCAGCAATCTGACGCATCTTCTCACGTCGTGCGATTCGAGGATCTTTGGTATCCGCATCGGCAGGCGAGTCAGCGGCAGGTTCGGGTGCATGTTGATTCATTTGCGGTGACTTCTTTTTCGCTCTCTAGAAACTCCAGTGGAGATGGGAATGATCACCAGCGCAGACGGTGGTTTTCACAAGCTTCCTGTCGGCTAGCGTCATTTTGGTATTCCCTGTTTTCTCGACTGACCGGCCAAATTGTCCGCTTGAATCATCGATTTGGCAACCGGCTGTGCCTTGAAACCCCAATCCACCGTTGTGCAGCTGGTGGTTAGAGATCTAGACGCTAGTCTTGCGAATTGTCTAACACCGTTTACCTACGTGGATGAGAAAACAGTTTCTCTGAAGCCAATTTCAACCGAGAGCTGCACGAAGGAATTGTGGTATGCACCGATATTTAATGGTTCTAATGATATTTTTCCTACCCGCGATGTGTTTCGCGGAGGAGTTGGTGAAATATCAATTACCCGCATGGAAAGCAAAGCATATCCATGATTCAGCTAAGGCGGATACGATTGTGAAAACCCTCACCCGTCTCGGCTGTGAGGTGAAAAAGAGCCAGCACGGTGGGCACGTCGATGTGCGATACCGCTGTCCAAAATGGAGACAACTTCGATGTGACAGTCACTCTGAAGCTCATCGCTGGGAAAAGTGGCTTAAAGAGTTTAGTTTCCAGACTGTACATCAGCACTGAATCGTCTGATTTTGCCACTCAGTCCGTTCATGTGTAGCGGGATTCCTTTTTCTAATCTTTAAAGCGAAGATTCTCACACTTCGTAGTGGGTTGTTTACCCATTCCAGCAATATTCAAGCTTCATTACGACCATGTT
>JAAXIK010000486.1:116072-116327 GCA_012270385.1 Rubripirellula sp.
GGTCCCGTGCCCTCCGCTTCTCTTGGAAAGCTCCTGACCCCGTTGGGTTCAGGAGCTTTTTTTATTTGATGCGGTTCTTATGCTAATCGCGGAGCGTTATCCCGTGATCAGGATCTCGTCCCTGCTCCATAAGGAACAGTCTTGTCCGTGGCGTTTGGGTTTATTTCTGCAAACTGTTTTGCCTTGCCTGATCGCTGATCAGCGAGTCCCTCAAACGCAGTGCTTGATTTTTATCGACACCTTCTGGGATTTTTT
>JAAXIK010000109.1 GCA_012270385.1 Rubripirellula sp.
CGGAGGAGTCCAAGCCCGATAACTCAAACCTGCTACATGTCGGCCTGGCGTCCCTGTCTGATGCATGGGTATCGAAACTCCATTACACCATATCTGATGCCTGGCTGCGTCGAATCCCTCAACAAGAATCTCAATTCGCTCAAGAGAGGAGTCCACAAAACGCACCGTGCCTCCACCTCCCGGATCCTCTCCCATTACGTACCACGGTTCGATCGCCGATCTGAGCTTCACCCGCACACCACCCCGGGAGACTTCACCAATTTCCGGGAAACGTGCATTGAAATGCGGCAAATACCAAGCCTTATCTAATTGAAACTCATCACATGACAAGGATTGGATCACTTCCGCGAAATCTTCCCAAACAAAGAAGGGCAGCATGAAGCGATCATGTAGGACACCCTGCCAATCGGATAGTCTCTTCTTGAAACAAGGTTCTTGCCAGAACTTAGCCACCGCGGCCCGCAGCAGGAGTTGCTGTGCAAGATTCATTTGCGGATGCGCGGGCATCTCAAATCCCCGAAACTCAACCAATCCAAGTCGGCCCGTACTGCTGTCAGGACTGTAGAGCTTGTCGATACAAATCTCAGCTCGATGTGTATTCCCGGTCAAATCGGTCAAAAGGTCCCGGAACAAGCGATCGACAAGCCAAGGCGGTGCTGCTTCCTCCGATTCAGGAAGCTGAGCCAATGCAATTTCCATCTCATAAATCGCATCCGCGCGGCTCTCATCCAAACGCGGGGCCTGACTGGTCGGACCGATAAACTTACCACTGAAGAGATAGGACATTGAAGGGTGGTTATTCCAGAATGAGATGACACTGGCAAGGAGTTCTGGCCTTCTCAAAAAAGGGCTGTCCAAAGGCATCCGCCCCCCGAGGACGACATGACTGCCACCCCCGGTACCTGTATGTCTACCATCAAGATCAAACTTGCTCGTGCCCAACCCACATTTACGCGCCTCCTCGTACAGAACTTCAGTCTGCTTGACCAATTCATTCCAAGAGCCAGTCGGGTGTGTGTTGACCTCGATCACACCGGGGTCGGGTGTAACCTTGAAGAGTTCCAGACGATCATCCGGTGGTGGCAAATACCCCTCGATGATCACCGACTTACTCAAGGCTTTGCAGGTTTGCTCAACGGATTGAACCAGCTCGAGATAATCTTCAGCCCTCTGCATCGGCGGCATGAAAACATGTAATCGCCCGTGACGGCATTCGACGCACAACGCTGTACGAACCAGAGGTGGCTCCGAAGCTGTTTCATTTGGAATTCCTTCATCAATTACTTGGGAGTTGACCCGAAAGGACTGTTGGTCCGAGTTCGAGTGAATCGACCCTTCAACCTGAGCTAGCCCCTCACTCGAAGCACCGATCCTCGATGGGGTATCCTCGTCCAAATCGGGTACCCCAAAAGGCGTGCGACGCACCGTCGGATCAAGCGGCGTTGTACTTAGCTCTGTCTCGCTTCGTAGGCCGCTGGGCAGACTCTCCATCGGAAGCCGAAGGCCAATGGGGGAATCCCCAGGGACTAGGTACACACTACCGCTTCGAACTGGCCAACGCCCGGCAATCCAACCAGGTTCCGCTTGCCACCAAGCTCTTCTAATGGGTAGAACAAATCCAACTGGTTTTCCCAGTCCTGCGGTGAAGGTTCTCACCAGCATGGATCGCTCATTGGGATCATCTAGGTCAGGATCAAGAGGATCAACATCAACGGGAAGACGATCTTCACGCCAGAGATAATGGAATGTGTCCTCATAGACGGGGAAACTCATCTTCGATTCCACACCCAGTTCATGGGTAAGGTGTCGTATGAAATCTTCCGCATCCTGAATACTGTACCCGTACTCTCTTCCTTCATCAGCGAGCAGCTCGACATCGTTCCAAATTGGCAATCCATCTCGTCGCCAGATGCATGATAAAGCCCAGCGAGGCAACGACTCGCCGGGATACCACTTACCCTGCCCGTAATGCAACAGACCTCCGGGGGCAAATTGATCTCTCAGTTTGAGCAATAATAAATTACTTAGGACTCGCTTCTCTTCACCCACCGCGTCCGTGTTCCACTGGGGATCCTCCGCATTATCCATCGAAACGAACGTGGGTTCCCCGCCCATCGTCAACCTTACATCCTCTCGCTCCAGAACCTTTTCCACGTCCTGACCGCTAGCCAAAACAGCCTGCCATTCATCCTCTGAGTAAGGTTTTGATACCCTAGCGTCTTCATGGAACCGAGTCACCGACATCTCATGAGAGAACTCTACCTCACACTGTTCGTGACTCCCTGAAATGGGTGCGGCACCCAAATACGAAGGTGTACACGCTAAGGGTATATGCCCTTCGCCTGCGAACAGGCCGCTGGTAGGGTCCAGCCCAACCCAGCCCGCACCCGGCAAATAGACCTCCGTCCATGCGTGGAGGTCACAAAAATCTGCAACCGGACCGACGGGACCGTTTTCGGGTATTTCGTCGGGTTTGAGCTGAATGAGATAACCCGAGACAAACCTTGCTGCTATCCCCAATTTCCGGAACACCTCGACCAGCAACCATGCAGAATCTCGGCAAGACCCACTCTTCAGTGTCAGCGTTTCTTCAGGTGTCTGCACACCGGGTTCGAGGCGGACGAGATATCGAATCTCCCCATTAACCCGTTGATTTACCGCAACGAGGAAATCAACAATGGAGTCACTGGCCCTAGGGAGTTTGGCGATCCACCTACCCAGAATCGAACTACCATCACCACTACACAGATAGGGCGCGAGTTGACTTTTCAGAGAGGCTTCATACTGAAAAGGCCACTGATCGGCACTCTCCAAAATAAAAAAGTCAAACGGATTGATCACCGTCATCTCTGCAACGAGATCGACCGCGATCCTAAGCTCCCGACATGGTTTCGGAAACCCAAAACGAGCGATGGGATTCCCAAAAGGATCCTGTTGCCAGTTGACAAAATGCTGGTCAGGTTCCACGCATAACGAATAGGATTCTATTTTCGTCCGAGCATGATAGGCGGGGCGAAGCCTGACTAGCTGTGGCCCCAACTCGATACTCCGATCATACTGATAGGTGGTTTGGTGGTGGAGTGCTACGCGAATGGTCATTCTTCAGTCTTCGTATAGAGTTAATCTTCATTCACGCAGTGTCCAATCGTGTTGATCCGCACCTGAAGTGAAGCAATGAATTCATGCATCCCGGTGCGGAGAACTTCCTCGACATTTGTGTGGTTCAATTCCATCGCCAACGATTCAGCCTCACCCTTTGCGTGCCCCTTTGCTTAAAATCCTGATAATGTCTCTATCTCCTTAAGGGAATCTAACACCCCTTTGACGCAAAACAGAATGGAACTGGTGAAACACCGATTGAACAAAAAGAACTCAACGACTTTGTTGATTTCAATCAGGTGATGTTCCCGACGGTATGCTTCAAATCCGCTGATCGCCAGCAACAGCGCAGACCATTGAAGATCGTCGATGGAAGTCCCGACATCTTTGACACTCGGGAGCAGATTAAAGTACTTAACATCCAGAATCCGTGATGTCTTATCCGCTCTCTCAATCAGTCGTCCGAGATTTGCGAAATGCCACGACAGATCACGAGGCATCGTGTTATCGAGGACACCCGCCCACTGGATAGCAATTCTTCTCACTTTGTCGAAAAAATCATTTGGTGATTCGACAGTGGGTGAATTAGATGCCGAAAGAACGAAATGGTAAAAGTCGTTCAATTGCTCGAACACCTCTGAAGACAACGACTCACGAACACCTCTGGCATTCATCCGTGCGCTACGCAGTGAAGAGATCATTGAGCTCGGATAGGCATCATCGAATGCCAGGAACCTAGTGACGTCTTCCGGACCGGATTGGCCGTAACTGGATTGGAAAATGTCGGAATCTGCTGTCACAGCAATCAGCGCTCCCCATGCTTCACCGGTCTCCTCAGGTTGATCGAGCGTGAGATTGTGCGTGACCTCGAGGAACCTCGCCAAATTTTCGGCACGCTCAACCTGCCGCCCCATCCAATAGATCGATTCAGCTACACGCGAAAGCATCAACCTATCCCCAAGTCGTCTTGATTGCAGTTGTCATGATTGTACCTCGCTCCCTCTCCCCGAGTCCGCTGATCCGTTGGAAGCCCGTCCGATGGCGCATTGAGCAGATGCTCAAAACCAACCTCCATGCTTTGAATTCTGTCCACACCTCAATTCAACCCACCGCTCGACCAGAAACTCAACCCGCTATTCCAGTCCAAAGGTTTGACCGGGAACAGCAGCTACCCATGTATCCTTACTTCCACCACCTTGGGACGAGTTGACCACCAGAGAACCCGGTCGAAGAGCTACTCTTGTCAGTCCACCTGGCATCACCCAGACATCCTCTGGGCCACACAATGCGTAGGGTCGAAGATCCACATGCCTACCCTCGATGGAATCCCCTGCCATGGTTGGAACTCTCGACAAACTGAGAGTCGGCTGAGCGATGAAGTTTCTTGGGTTAGCGATAATCTTCGCTGAAAACTCTCTTCGTTCCTCATCGGTTGCATGGGGACCAATGAGGATCCCGTAGCCTCCCGAACCATTTGCTGCTTTTACGACCAATTGATCTAGATTTGACAATACGTACCGCAGATCGTCTTGACGAGCGCAAATATGGGTGGGAACGTTGGCTAGTATTGGCTCCTCACCCAAGTAGAACCGGATCATCTCTGGCACATAGGCATAAATCACCTTGTCATCGGCAATGCCAGTTCCTGGAGCATTTGCAATGGCGACGTTACCTGCCGAGTAGGCTCGCATCAGCCCAGCCACACCAAGAACAGAATCCTTGCGAAAAACCTCGGGATCTAAAAAGTCATCATCGATCCTTCGGTAGATGACATCGACTTTCTTCAGGCCCTCAATGGTTCTCATGAAGACTTGATTATCGATGACAAGTAGATCCCTGCCTTCAACCAATTCCACACCCATCTGCTGAGCAAGAAAAGAATGTTCATAATAGGCACTGTTGAAGGTCCCGGGTGTCAGCACCACCACGACGGGAGTCTCGACGTGGGGAGGGGCCATCTTTTGAAGCATCTCATACAGCCGTGATGGATAATCATTGACGGGGCGAACTTTGGATGCTCCGAACAGTTTGGGAAAATTCCGCTTCATCACCAAGCGGTTTTGCAGCACGTAAGAGACCCCCGAGGGACAACGCAAATTATCCTCCAGCACATAGATCGCTCCGGAAGCGTCTCGCACCAAGTCTGTCCCTGATACGTGGCACCAAACATCGTGAAAGGGCCGTAGTCCTACACACTGAGGAAGATAGGCTTCAACATCCTGTATCAACTCTGGAGGCAGTAAGCCCTCCTTGACGATTGCCTGATCCGAATAAATATCCGAAAGGAAACGATTCAAAGCACTGATACGCTGCTTGATCCCAGCCTCAATATGATGCCATAAAACCGACGAAATAACCCGAGGAATGATGTCGAAGGGCATGATTTTCTCAGTCCCCGCGTCATCACTGTAAACGGTAAAAGTGATGCCCATATTGTAGAGAGACCGCTCAATCGCCTGTTGGCGCCTCTGCAACTCGGAAACCTTTAACTCGTTCAACATTCGAACGAGTTGGATCGCATCGGGACGGGACCGACCATGCTCATCGATTAGTTCATCGAAGAATTCACCCACCGTGTAATCGTCGAGCGTGATTCCACCGGTAGGATCCACCGCGGAGGTTTCAGAAGCCATTCGATTTACGCCATTATTGGGATATAGATATCTAAGGTGCGACTCAGGCTGCAAATTCAAGACCAATGAGGCAGGCAAGTTCCACGATCCATTGGAATCTCCTGCTTGCGGTATTCATCCCGCGGCAATCTGTCCTAAGGGCCGCGAAATCTACGCTAGCGTTCAAAAAAAATAAAGTTAAGTTTCGAGCGGAGATGAAACCTAGTTACCGAACCCAATTCAAAAACCATCTATGCAATGAAATCGAGCATGTTGGCGTGAATTCTGGGCAGTCACAGGCCAAGATGCATACAACCTGAGATAAAGTCGATCAGAGAGGCATTATATGCTTTCGCAATCTAGGCCACTCTCGGTACACTGCCTCGGTGTACCTGGATGCAATTAGCCAACGCCCTAACCGCTCGATCTTAGATGACTTTCTGAAACGGTATCGATCTAACCCATTAAGGTATGAGCTCGCCAAGGCGGCGGTTACCGTGAGTATTCCATTCGGATCCAAGGATCCTCATCACTTCTATTTTGAGTTCCAATCCCAGAACCCCATATCAATATGCTGAATTCCAACTTCTCCATTAAATGGCTGACGATCACCGCCCCATTTCTCATGCTGATTGGATTCTCAACTTCACCGACGACTGGCGAGGAAACAACTACTGCTCTCAACCAAGAAAAGAGTACGTTTGCACCTTTGGATCTCTTTCTCACAGATTCCGTTGAGAAAGGGCGTATCGTGGGCGCAAGCACTTTGGTCATTCAGGAAAATGCCGAGAAGTTCTATGGATCATGGGGCTACAAGGATGCTGAAAAAGGCGAAGGGATCACCAGAGACACCATCTTCCGTATTTATTCGATGACGAAGCCCATCACGAGCTTGGCCGCGATGCAACTGGTCGAGCAAGGCAAGATAGCACTGGATAATCCTGTATCGGACTACCTCCCCGAGTTCGGAAATCTCGGAGTTAGCGAGTCGGCTAGGAAAAGTGAAAATCCACGTCAGATGACCATTCGCGACCTACTACGTCATACCTCCGGACTCACCTACGGTTTTTTCGACTTGGGGAATCCCATTGATCAACTCTATCTTCAGCGGGACGTGAATGGGAGTCGCAATCTTGAACAACTGGTTAAACGACTTAGCGATATTCCCCTCAAACATTCCCCCGGGATGCAATTTGAATACAGCGTTTCTACCGACGTATTAGCGAGGGTGATTGAAGTGGTTTCCGGGGAAAGGTTCGATCGATATCTCCAGAAAAACATCCTTGATCCACTGGGCATGAACGACACTTCATTCGTGGTACCAGCGAACAAGCGGGTTCGTTTGGCAACCATGTACTCCGATGATGGCACGGGAGGTCTTTCCGTCACACCGGCCGAAACCTCAAAAAACTTCACCGATGATTCCTTGGAGTTTTTCTCGGGAGGAGGCGGCCTCTGCTCCACGATCGACGACTATGCAAAATTTGCGAAGATGCTCGTCAACAAGGGGGAATCAGTAGACGGCAAGCAGATCATCAAAGCGTCCACGCTCAATGAAATGTTTACCAATCAGTTGAGTGGTATCGACCGCCCCAAAAAAACGCTTATCAATGCGGATGCACCGTGGGTTCAAGACGACTTTGCTTTCGGTCTTGGGTTTTCCATAGGTCAATCGCAATGGGGTAAAGACTACACCTGGAACGGGATTGCGGGAACTCAATTCTGGGTCAACCCAGAGAAAGATATCATCATGGTTTATATGGTGCAGGTTTTCCCTTTGAAGGGGCAAGATTAAGCAGCTGCCGTCAAGCCATTATGCTATGAAGCTCTGAACCCATAGTGACATTCGAGTCTTGTTGTTGGACGGATTGCGGCAACGAGGCTGCATGCCGCGCCTATGGATTCACGATGTTGCCAAATCCTTGATCATTCATCCATTTTGGCAGCATCACTATCCCTACTCGGATCGGACTCTCCTGCAGAGCAAAATCGAATGCTTGTTCGCTCTCGTCAAGCCGGAAAAGACGCCCGATCAATTCTGCAAAGGGATAGGTGGAGGATGTGCGGGTAAGGAAATCGATTGCAGTGGCCAAGTCATCAGGTCTGTAATTGTGCAAACCCCTGATCGTCAGCATTTTCCGAACTAAAACCTCTGGATTGAGCTCAATCGAGTCGGTGGGAAAAACACTTCCCACTAGCATCACACATCCCCCGACTCTGACCGAATCCAGACATTGTTCTACGCCCGAGTTGTGTCCAGAGAAGTCGAGGCAGATATCAAAACCTTCTCCCTCTGGGAAGGATTGAAAAGTCCGATCACGCTCACCGGGATCATTTGGGTCTACACAGAGCGTTGCGCCGAATGATTTTGCCT
>JAAXIK010000157.1:0-7419 GCA_012270385.1 Rubripirellula sp.
GGTAAAGCTCACCCCCATTTTCGTGTGAAGCGACGAAAGTATCGTTTACGTTTCTTGAATGCATCCAGATTCCGGTACCTAGAACTTCGTCTCAGTGATCATCGCCCTTTCTTAGCAATTGGTAATGATAGTTGGCTTTACCCCCGCGCCATTGAGCGTGACACTTTGTTATTGCCCCCTACTAAACGAGCAGATGTCATTCTTGACTTTAGTAAGGTCAAAGCGGACGAGTTGTATCTTGAGAACGTATTGGTGCAAGAGGATGAGCATGGACCATCAGGAACACTGGATCGGCCATCCGAAGCATTACGATCTCCCCCTTTGATGCAATTTATTTTGGAGGGTCCTCCCGCAGAAAAAGACTGTTCTGTCGAATCAGAAACTAAACTCAGAATGCTTTCACCACTTGATGAAACTGAAGTCGAGGTGACTAGGATCTTTAACATTCAGGGCAGTCAGGAGTGCTCCTATTCGACAGAACCACTCGATCTTAATTCATGCATATCCCCGAGGGTCGGTTCTATGGAGCGATGGGTCTTGCGCAACCATAGCCATCGAACCTGCCATTCTATTCATCCTCACCTCGGGTCACACCGCATCGAGACCATCAACGGTGAAACTCCCCCCGCGTGGCTGTCTTTTAAAAATGACGTCTCTCTACTCCGCCCACAATCCGAGATGGAAATACTCATTCCATTCAAAACATTCAAAGGACCTTTCACCTGCCATAGCCATTGCTCTGGAACGGGTGAAAACAACCTATTGATTCACTTTGATTGCAGATCCGATGGCTCAAACGCATGCAACAGTCTCTCTGCCCACTATCCATGAACAAGCCTGACATCCTCAAAGTCGAAATAGGATCAAGCATAAAGGACTGGCGCATCCCGACAACCCACTAAGGACAGCAAATTGCAGCCACATCCAAGAAGCTTCTCGGATCAATCCATTCTGCACTGCCTACTCATTGAGCAAAGGCTTTTTTCGCTGAGTCGATCCCACCAAGTACAGGCAACGTGATCTGTGTCGCATTGGGATCGATAATGAGTTGAGTTCCGGGGTCGGGATGAAGCGTAAAGTCTTTATCGCTGGAAAAGACCATCAACCCAATCTGCTGTCCTTTGGGGATCACTTGATCGTCCGGCTGGAGATCAAATTCCAGGTCATAGAATTTCCCTGGGGTGAGAGGTTCACTCTCACGTATGGACTTATGGTTCTGAGGATCTGCCCATCCACGTGTGATGATATTATCTGTAATCTTCGCATCGCGACGTGAATTCCAAGGAAGCGATACCACCCAGACGGAAAGATTGACAGCGGGCTGATCACTCGCCACTCTGAGCTTGATTTTTGGCGTCCCGGAGAGGTGTATCGACTCACTCAGTTTCGGAGTCACATAAAGGCATCGATGTTCAGTCCAGTGAGCCTGAGCGAGCGAGTCACCTGAAAAAGAATAGTTATCAATCACCGTCTCACTTTGTTGACCACTCTGCTGCTGGAAGACAAGCTTACCCACCTCGGGCGCCCCGGCGATCGTGTAGAGATTGACGGGCTTGGCATTGGGATGCGGATACTCAGGGTAACTGGTGGGACGATCCTGAGGCTGACCTTCGCGAACTACCCATGACTTAGGATCGTTCTCCACACCATTCTCAATACCATGTAAATAACGCGTGAACCAGCGATTCATCTGTTTCATCGGAGGTGGCCCACCGTGTCCTCCCTGATGGAAGAATGCCTGCAGAGGAATCCCTTTACCCTTCAACGCATCGTAGATTCGAACGCTATGCTCTGGAACTACATTCCAATCATTGAAGGCGTGTGCCATCAGGACCGCGGCCTTTACGGGCCCCAGGTCGTGAATGTAATCTCGTCCTGCCCAGAAATCGTTGTAGTCGCCGGTAACGCGATCAAAGTTACCCAACATCTCTTTATCGCGTACTTCACAGTTGCAGTGATCTCGTCTAGCTTCAGGACCACTGTGAACGTAGTCGTACAGGTAATCGATATCCTCCCCGACATAACCACCTGGATGACGAATCAAACCGTTTGAACGATAGTAATGGTAGTAAGAAGTGTTAGGAGCAATCGGGATAATTGCTTCAAGCCCGTCCACTCCGGTGGTGGCGGCGGATAAACATAGCGTGCCATTGAATGACGTCCCCGTCATTCCCACTTTACCGGTTGACCAATCAGCAAACACACGCTCGCCACCTTGCGGCAAGGTGAAACCTTTTGCTCTACCACAAAGCCAGTCCACGACTGCCTTGGGCGCTAACGATTCATTGTCTCCGCCTATCGTTGGGCAACCCTGTGATAACCCAGTCCCGGGTGAAGAGGAATGGACGACGACGTAACCGCGAGGGATCCATTCGGCTTCATGTGACTTGGAAATAATCGGTCGCATTCCTCGCCTTTGAATCGGAGGAAAGGCCTTGCGAGGATTGGGCTCGGCTCCGAGTTGCTGCCTGGGGTCCCAAAAATACTCCTCTGAATTGACTCCGGTACCCGCGAAATAAGGACTGGTGACGTAAACCACGGGTAAGCGAAGACCATCCGTCTCGGTCTGCCTTGGCCTTGTCACACTCACGTGCATGCGGTCGAGGGAATCATCGCCATCGGAGTCAAATTCGGTTTCAACCCAAAGGTCATGGCGAATCCAATAAGCTGGATCAGAAAACTCTCTGACCACTTGAGCCTCACCATCTTTAAACACAGGCACCGCTTTTTTCTCAGCGGCAAGAAGGGTGCAGGTTTGAACACCCATGAAAAGCAGCGACTGCCCCATTAAAAGTGTCTTAGCGAAAACAGTCAAAGCGGGGATTCTTATTCCACGAAACACATCACACCTGCAACTTTTTTGATAAACCCTGACAAAATCCTGTCACCAACACGTGGGTGATCTCAGAAGGAGAGTTCGATAATCGATCCCCTATCGCTCGATGAAATCTCATGTCCCCAAAGACCAAAGCTTCTTGGAGCAATGAATTTCATTTTACTATTCTAACGTTTCCACGGAGTTTCCGTGGAGCAGCAAGTGGCTTCGCAAAGACTGCTTTGACAAAATAATTGCTGGCCCAAACGGTCGGTGGGGTTCATTTTCCTTCGTAAACCGGAGGCTGCCAATCTGCCGGCAACCTACCTTGAGGTCGAACGCCGATGGATCCGACTGGAATTGGACACTCTTCGGGGCGCAGAAGGGGTAAATCGTCGGGCAAGGGTTTGAGTTTACAGTCCTTATATTGAATCTTCAGCGCCGGCCCCACATGCCCTTGAACTGCTAGCACGCCCTCCAAAGATCGACCTTCCGGATCGAGATCGATGAGATCCGCAGTCTGATGCCCATTGATCCAGTGCTGGTGATGATTTCCCTTCACAAGGA
The DNA here is from genome assembly GCA_012270385.1 of Rubripirellula sp. Taxonomy (GTDB): domain Bacteria; phylum Planctomycetota; class Planctomycetia; order Pirellulales; family Pirellulaceae; genus Rubripirellula. Next base: position 3,383 of record JAAXIK010000157.1, read on the forward strand.
TGTGATAGTCGCACCACTGTTCCGGCTCGAAAGTCATGACGGGTAGTTTTTCCGTGATCCAAGAACGCCCTTGCGGATCGACAACAACCTTTTCGCCCGTGTGCGCTAAAATCCGTCGACCACGTTCCTCATAGAGCATTCCGTTGTAGTTCGGGTTTTTAGCTACCACATCACATTGATATCCAGTAACCACATCTAAACCGAGATCAGGCCGACTCATGCCCCTATATTGAATTCCGCTGTTACCTCCCGCACTCACCTTGACCTTCACCTTGAGTTCAAAATTCCTCACTGTGGAAAATTTCCAAGTGAGAAAGCGATTCATCTTTAGCGTACCATCGGTAGTGCCAGTAATCGCTCCATCTTTGACAGACCAGTACTTCGAATCACCACTCCATCCTTGCAGACTCCTCCCATTAAAAATCGAAACAAACCCTTCACTATCAGGTCTTGAGCCTACCGAGGCCGAGGCGTCTGGATGAGGGGAAGTTGACGGATTAAAGCTGCCTGAGAGAGGTTGAAGCGGTCCCCCCAGCTCACCGATACGTTGATCCGTGCGTTGACGCATTTCAGCGAGCGTATCGGCATAGCGTGGATCGGATACAAAGTTCACGAGTTCATCTGGATCCGCTGGCAGGTCGTGTAAGAACTCATAGTGGTCGTTATCGTCTTAGCGAACAGATTTGAATCTTGTTTTTCGACTCCCGTCACGCGCAGGAATACGATTTCGAACAGCAAAGTGCTCGTGAAACGATTCCTCTCGCCAATCAGAAGGCTTACGGTCTGAGACAATTGGCATCAGGCTTCGCCCCTGATATCGGTCAGGAACCTCCACTCCCGCCCAATCTAAAATGGTTGCCGGTAGGTCAAGATTCAGGGCGATTGCCTCACTCACCTGTCCTCGATGTGAAGGGTCGACACGTGGATCAAAGATGATCATGGGTACGCGTAACGCATCATCGTAATGCGACCACTTCCCCGCCAATCCGCGATTACCCATGTAGTAACCGTTATCAGCACTGTAAACAATGATTGTGTTCTCATCCAAACCCGCTTCACGAAGCGTCTCTAACACACGACCAATGGACTGATCAATGCCTGTCACCATCCGATAGTAGGCTCGAACATTGGTCTGATATTTTTCCTCGGTGTTCCACCTCCAAAAATATCGTTCACGATTGATTGTGGTTTTCAAGAAGCCCGGAAGTTCATCAAAAATAGCTTGATCGCCCAGTCGCGGTGGAGCAATCTGAATATCTTCGTACATCCCGTCAGTGGTTCTTGGCCATGGAAAGTGACCAATCCCAGGTCGCCGATCACTATCCTCGGCATGACAGGCATTAAACCAAAGGTTCAATGCAAACGGCTGATCTTTAGGTTGCCGTTTAATGAAATCGATACCTCGGTCAACGATTAGCTCTGTCTCATGCCGTAGCGAGCCATCGGGTTGCTTCTTGTAAAAGGGGTTCCTGCCAATCGCTTCGAATTCATCAAAGTGATCCTGCTGGCGATAGCCCTTTGGCATTTTCGCGTGCCATTTCCCGAAGAACCCCGTGCGGTACCCCTGCTCTCGGAGAAGGTCCGTGTACAGCGTTTCCACTGCTTCGGGTTTTGCTACATCGTGACGTCCAGGGGTTCCATAAGTACGCCCAGTCAAGCCACTGAGAACAGTAGTCCGGCTTACCCAGCAAATGGAGTGACTCACAAATGCATTGCGAAAACGAGTCCCCTCCCGCGCAAGCATATCGATATTCGGCGTTTGAACAACTTCGTTGCCGTAGCATCCGATTGTGCTCGTGGTTTGATAATCTGTGAAAAAGAAGATGACGTTTGGACGTTGCTCAGCCTGAACAAAATCAGTAGTCACCAAGCCAAACAGCAGCACAGCCACGCAAAATCGATGCATGTTATTCTCTTCGCTAAGACCAAGAATCTGATAACTCAGCAACTTCTCGTGAGCGGGGTTACCAAATCTTTAGGGAAACATCGTACCTGAACGTTCAAGAGATTAAGGGAAATACCGGGTTGATTCCAGTAGCACACCTCGCCAATCGCTTGCTCTCCAACCTCACCTCAACCCCATTCCCATCGCCCGAGCGGATGCCTTGTCGAGATTGAGCAGAAAAAGAGGCACAAATATGCTGCTTTATCGCAAGGATTCGGAGTAGATTGAAAACCAGATCGATTTTCCCAAAGCTCGTATTGGCAGATTGAGAATGAAACGGATCTTTCGCGTCCTCGCAATACTCATTTTGACACAGGTATCACCGTATCGTGCTACCGTTGAAGCACAAAATAACCGTGGGAAAACGATAGTCGAATCAAAACAGCAAGAGCAGAAAGATCGCCCACGCCAACCAGAGGGCACGCGTTCCGTCATCGCGTCCTCTTTGCCGCATATTCTACTGATACTCGCTGATGACCTCGCCTGGTCAGATCTCGGCTGCTATGGGCACCCATGGCACGACACCCCGAATCTTGACGGCTTGGCGAGTTCAGGTATGCGATTTACTAACGCCTACTCGCCAGCGCCGATCTGCTCTGCTTCACGCGCCAGCCTTCTCACGGGGAAAACTACAGCAAGACTCGGTTTTGAATTCGTCACTAAGAATGAAGCCGGATTTCAATCGATCGATCAAGCCACTCCTCTGCGTGCTCCTGCTTACCAACTCAATCTAGAACTTCGACACGACACGATCGCAGAACACCTAAATCCACTTGGCTATCGATCAGAATTTGCCGGCAAATGGCACTTAAATGCTCATCATGGTGGATACCTAGGCTGGAGCCCTACGCACGGACCGCAGCAACAGGGGTTCCGTCAAGCCATAGAAGATTTTGGATCGCACCCGTACTCGTGGAAAAAACAGAAACCACCGACACTTCAGAAAGAGGGAAGCTTCGCAGAGGATTCACTCATCAATAAGATCTCGCCTGCACTTGCTAATCGCAGGCACGATGAGCCTAATTTCTACATGGCTTCTCTCTATCATGTTCATACCCCAGTCAAAACAACTTGCGACTGGCTGATCGATAAATATCAGGAGCGCATCCCAGCGGAGACGCCAGCGAGAGAACGACGGGTTCGCTATGCAGCGTTTGTGGAGACCTTAGACCATCACGTGGGTCAGCTTCTACAGTCCATCAGAAACGATAAGAATTCAAGACATCGGGAAACCCTTGTTCTTTTCACATCCGATAATGGAGGTCACCCCGAGTACACAGCAAATGCCCCGTTTAGAGGATCAAAATGGAATCTTTACGAGGGAGGCATCCGAGTTCCCTTACTCGCATCTTGGCCCGGAACCATCTCACCAAACAGCACCACTGATCGACCTGTTGTTGGATACGACATCCTACCCACACTGATTGACCTATGTTCTTTGGCAACCGATGAGACTGAGTCCACTGAGAATCTCGACGGTGTAAGCTTCGCGGACACATTACTCTCCATCGATCGCAACGATCTCCAAAAATCTCAGCCGGCCACACAAGAAAGCACAAGAGACATTTTTTGGCACTTCCCTTACTACCACCCCGAAACGGGGTACGCTGCTGCGATTGAAGAAATTGGAATTGACGATTTCAAGGTAAGTAAAACTCATCCACACTCTGCCATCCGTCGAGGGGATTATAAATTGATTTGGTTTCCAGAGACGGACTCAACGGAGCTTTATGATGTCAAAAAAGATCCGGCGGAATCAAAAAACCTCAACACAACATTTCCACAAAAAACGGATTCGCTCAAACAAAGTCTTCTTGATTACCTACACGGTGTGAATGCGAGATTCCCTCTGAAGAGTAGGTAAACATCAGGCATGACTCCCCGATGAATTTTGGGGTGAAATGGACGCAAGCAAGATTTTCTGCAATAACCTGATGTAGGGTGCTCCACTCCTGCTAGTGGCTTGCCGTTTCAATTTGTTAGATCCCTCGTTTGCCCAATCCAATCGACATGTTGCACACGTCCCGATCCATCATCCGTGCAAGCGAAATAGTGACTTTACTCCTCTGCTCAGTTAATCCTCAATTCCGCA
>JAAXIK010000157.1:7429-8076 GCA_012270385.1 Rubripirellula sp.
ATTTGAAAAGAAAACAATCGCTTCAAATCTGGTTCAACCCATGGAATTGGCCATAACTCCCGATGGCACAATTTTCATGATTGAAATTGGAGGAACCATCAAACACTTGGACCCTAACACGGGCGAGATCCAAATCGTTGGTAAACTTGAGGTCACAACACAACAAGAAAATGGCCTCATTGGTTTAGCACTCGATCCAAAGTTTGAAGACAACGGCTGGATTTATCTTCAATACTCACCCCCTGATTATTCGGGTCAGCACGTCAGCCGATTCGAATTTAAGAACGGCAAGCTTCAGACTCATACTGAGAAGATTCTCCTAAAATACGAGGAGCAGCGAAGGGAGTGCTGCCACCACGCGGGATCGCTTGAATTTGGCCCGGATGGAAACCTTTACATTGGAACAGGTGACAACACCAACCCCTTCAATGATTCTCAAGGTTACGCTCCGATTGACCAAAGAGATGGGCGCGGGCCGTGGGATGCTCAACGCACATCTGCTAACAGCAAGAATTTCAACGGCAAGATCCTGCGTATTCGACCCGAAGCTGATGGATGCTATTCAATCCCGGACGGCAACCTGTTCCCCAAAGACGGATGCAAAGGACACCCCGAGATCTATGTAATGGGTGGCCGCAACCCTTGGC
>JAAXIK010000367.1 GCA_012270385.1 Rubripirellula sp.
CTCTCTATTTGGTCATGCCCGCGGATGCCATGGTACCGTTTTCTCTTGTTTTAGCCTCGTTTCTGATGGCGATCGCGGTCTCGATCATTACCCAGGTACCGGGTGGACTCGGTGTTCTTGAGGTGATTCTCTTGACACTGCTCCGTGACACTGCTGGGGATTCAGTTCTCGCATCCGTTCTGATCTTTCGTCTTCTCTATTTTGTAACTCCTCTTTTGTTTGGCATGTTTCTTCTTGTGCTCCACGAAATCTATGGCGGAGCGATCGAAGCCAAACACGCCCGTGACCAGGAAGACTGAAAAAGGTAACGCTGGGTTGAAAGCGCCAGCGTGTTTGGAGATGGAGTATGATGAGGGTACAGGGATGCCAATTGCACACACTGATTCGCATCGGACTTTTCACGCACCGCGCATTATGGTTAAACGCCAGTCACTATCACGCAATATGAACGGATTCCGTATTTCACCGCGAACGGTACTTTGGGGGATTCTCCTTTTCGGAAGCCCGATCGTTTTTGGGTATGCCGTGTTCGCCGATGAGTCTTCGAGTGGGCGTGTTGCGGATACCTCCGAACGAGCGGACTCGATTCATCAAGTCAATTCCAGCTTGTTCTCGACGACCATTCGCCCACTTCTTGCACGTCGTTGTTTCGAGTGCCATGGTCCGGACGAAGAGACTCGAGAGAGCGATCTGAGATTGGACCAACAGGAGTCCGCTCACGCTGATCGTGGTGCTTATTCGGTGATTGACGCATTCAATCCTGAGGATAGCGAACTGATTCTGAGGGTCATCTCCGATGATCCTGATCTGGTGATGCCGCCGCCCGAGACAGGGTATCAGTTAACGGAAATGGAAATCCAACAGCTTCGAGAATGGATTGATGCTGGGGGTGAGTTCGAAAAACATTGGGCCTTTCTTCCTCCACAGGCTCAACCCTCACCAGCGGTGGTGGACTCCGGGTGGTGTACCAATGATATCGATCGATTCGTGCTGCATCGGATGGAGCAGGAGGGGTTGAGTCCTCAGTCACCGGCGGATCGCAAGCGTTTGGTTCGGCGTCTTTCACTGGATCTCTTGGGGGTGACTCCTGATCCGGATGAGGTGAAGAGATTCGTTGAGGATGATCACCCTGCGGCAGTGCAAAGGTTGGTCGGGCGGTTGCTCGCTTCTCCAAAGTATGGCGAGAAGTTTGCCAGCACGTGGTTAGATCTAGCCCGCTACAGTGATACCAACGGATACGAGAAAGATCGGCCCAGGTCGATATGGCCTTATCGGGATTGGGTGATTGAGGCTTTGAATCACGATATTCCTTACGATCAGTTCTCCATCGAGCAATTAGCTGGAGATATGCTTCCTGAGGCAACCTTGAAGCAACGCGTCGCCACTGGGTTTCATCGAAATACGATGCTGAATGAAGAGGGTGGTATCGATCCACAGGAATACCGTTTCTACGCATTGGTAGATCGTGTTGCGACTACCGGTACCATCTGGATGGGAATGACGATTGGCTGTGCGCGGTGTCACACCCATAAGTTCGATCCTATCCAGCACGATGAGTACTATGGATTGATGGCTCTGTTTAACCAGGCCGATGAGCCAGATTTGATCGTGCCGCATTCTGAGGCCGATGAGGAAAGGAGTCGCTTGCAAAATCAAGTGAGACAACTTACCCGCGGGCTTGCTGAGCAGTTGCTGTTACCTTTCGAGAAGTGGCAGGATAGGGAAGCCCACGCTTCACCGGAGATCCCCCAAGCCTTTGAGGCTTGGGTGCTCGAGCAGATGAGTCAGGCACGATCATGGCGGGTTTTAGAACTTGACCATTACGAATCCACCATGCCGAAGCTTTCGGTCTCCGAAGACGGTGCGATTTTGGCAAGGGGAGATGTAACCAAACGTGACATCTATCGGCTGTCTTTCCCAATCGCCTCCGAGTTGATGGACTCCAACGCGTTGAGGTTGGAGGTTCTCCCTGACGCGTCGTTGCCCGAAGGAGGGCCGGGGATGGCTTTTTATGAAGGGCGACGTTGAGATTTCTTACTTACCGAGATTCAAGTGCGACTCAATGGGAAACCGATCCACCTGATCGATGCATCCCACAGTTACGGCAAAATCAGTGTCGGCTCGGGGAACGCTAACGCGAGTAATGTGATCGACTCCGACGGTTCCACTGGCTGGTCTACTGCTGGCCGAGAGGGAAAAGCGAGCCAATTGGTGGTTCATTTTGCGGAGCCCTTGAAAGAGTCCGGGGAACTTGAGGTGGAGATGTTATTCGAGAGGCATTTCGCAGCAGCACTCGGGAAGTTTCGCATCTCGCTGGCTACGGGGACTCACCCGGCCAAGGCGGTGACCACTCCCAGTGAATGGGCGACCTGGCTTTTTAGTACACAACCCCATCAACTCACGAAGGATCAATACTCCAAACTTTCGGAACACTTCATTCTGGAGTCAACGCTTCTCCAGAGTCACCGCAAAGAGATCCATCGCCTTTCAGCCAGCATGCCCAAGCCCGTACGCACCTTGGTCATGCGAGAACGAGCACAGCTCGATCATCGGGAGACCTTCAGGCGACATCGAGGTGAGTACCTGCAACCCCGCAATCAGGTCCGTGCAGGGATCCCCCATGTTTTTCATTCCGCGGAAAGTGGCGTCGTGAAGAATCGACTTGATTTAGCGAAGTGGTTGGTGAGCCAGGATAATCCGCTCGGAGCGCGAGTCGCGGTGAATCGAGCGTGGCGAGAATTCTTCGGCTCAGGACTGTTAAGAACTGCCGGTGACTTTGGAACACAGAGTGAGCAGCCATCTCACCCCGAACTGCTCGACCACCTTGCGGTTCGATTCATGAAGCATGACTGGTCGGTAAAATTATTGCATCGGCATATCGCTCTGTCATCGGTTTATCGACAAGCACTCGCGTCGCCTCCTGAGCTGGATCCTGAGAATCGTTGGCTTTCCGTCTTTCCTTCGCGTCGCATGACGGGTGAGGTTTTGCGGGATGCTTTATTGTCAGCATCGGACTCGCTGGTGGGCACGATGGGGGGCCCAAGTGTATATCCACCTCAGCCTGCATCCGTGATGCAATTGGCCTACGGGGCACCAGTTTGGGATGTTTCCCGAGGCGAAGACCGTTTTCGCCGATCCCTCTATACCTTCAAAAAACGTACCGCACCGTTCGCTGCATTCAGCACTTTTGATAGTCCCTCTGGCGAAGTCTGCACGGCTCGACGCGACACCAGCACTACCCCACTTCAGGCGCTGACCCTGCTGAATGACCCGATGTTCCTTGAAATTGCAGATTTGCTTGCATTAAAGGTTGAGTCCGAGTTGGGCGCAGCAGCGAGTGACGTGGAGAGAGTTCAACGACTTTTTGAGCGGCTGCTGGTCCGGATGCCAACGGAAAGCGAGACAGCGATGATGATTGAATTTGCCGAGGAGATGAGTTCAAACCAAAATCGTTGGCGGTTGGTTGCCAGAGCGATCATGAACCTCGATGAAGCCATCACTGTACCGTGAACCAGCGTTGCTATCATTTATAGCGATTGTGTTTTGGTGTCCTGACGAGCGATTCATAAGGCAACGTTGTGGTGAATGGGCGATTCGGTATAGGATGATCAGCCGGGGTGGGGCCATCGATGGCTGCAGTCTCATCTATCAAGCACCAAGGAAGGTGTGTGTTGTCCGCACAAGCACAGAGTTCATCCAGTGACCACAGCTATCCGTCAACGCTCATTGAGCGTTTGAGATTGCTGCGATCGAGTATGATGAGAGAATCAGAAGCGATTCAGAACGCTTCTGAGAATCTCACCACCGAAGCGGTGCATGCTTCAGAATGGATCGCGGAGACCAAAGGGTGTGTGATCGTTACCGGCGTGGGGAAGGCGGGACTGGTAGGCCAAAAGCTGGTGGCGACCTTGGCAAGTACAGGTACAGCGTCACACTTTTTGCATCCTTCTGAGGCGGTGCATGGGGATCTGGGACGAGTCAGGGAGAGTGATCTTGTATTGGCCCTTAGCACATCGGGGCAAAGTGAGGAGGTAGTTCGCATCGCCTCTTTCCTGAGGCAGCATAGTTCAGGATTGATTTCCTTGACGGCAGATCAAGACAATCCGCTTGCGGCTGCGAGTGACTGTGTCGTCACGGTTGGCCGACACCCCGAGGCTTGCCCTAACGGTCTCGCACCCACCTCAAGCACTGCTGTTTTGATGGCTGTCGGAGACGCAATCGCGATGCTTGCGAGTCGATTGCGTCGATTCTCATCCCAGGATTTCGCAAACTTTCATCCGGGTGGCTCCTTGGGAAGAAAGCTTGCCAAAGTCGATCAGTTGATGCGTCCGTTAGAGGTTTGTCGTCTTGCAGACTACCGTTCCTCGGTCAGGGATGCGATGGTGACTGCTTCCCAGTCCAAGCGTCGATCGGGGGCAGTCATGCTCGTCAACGAACAGGGTACGCTCGTTGGCTTATTTACCGATAGTGACCTTGCTCGACTACTTCAAAAACGCAACGACTTGAGTCTTGATGAACCGATTGCGGCTGAGATGACCCGAGACCCGTTAACGATTCCTTCTGGAACTTTGCTGAGCGATGCAGTTGCGACGATGTCACATCGTAAAATTAGTGAACTGCCCGTTGTGAATCCTGAGGGTGCTCCTGTTGGCATGTTGGATATCACCGATCTTGTTGCTCTGAACGATGCTCCCGATGGACCCAGTGTGTTGCCGTTTCATTTGCGATGATCATTCGCTTTTCGCCTGAGCGATTCTTTCTTCAACGACTGATTTTTTTCAAGAACCGTTTCTTCTTTCTACAACCTGCCTCCCATGATGCCATCTTTGTTGAAATCCGATGAAGCTTCAGCGAATCGCATTCGTTGCATCTTGTCTGATGTCGATGGAGTGATGACCAATGGTGAGATCACCTACAGCAGTTGTGGTGACGAATTAAAAACCTTTCACGTTCGCGATGGGTTGGCTGTCAAACTGTGGATGCGGAGCGGCTACCCGTTCTCCATCATCACGGCGAGGAAAAGCGATCTTGTGCAGAGGCGATCTGAAGAGCTTGGAATTACATCCGTTTATCAAGGGCAAACGGATAAGCTCTCCGCGGCAGAGGAGATTCGGAATCGGGAAGGTCTTGAGTGGGATGAGATTTGCTACGTCGGTGATGATTTACCTGATCTACCTGTCATCCGAAAAGTAGGCCTCGCAGTCGCGCCCGGCGATGCCGCAAAAGAGGTCTGTGAATCCGCTCACTGGATCATGAAATCGGATGGGGGTAAGGGGGTGATTCGAGAATGTGTGGAGCGACTGCTCCGTGCGAAGGGTCGCTGGGATGAGCACCTATGAAAAGTTGAGTCATCCTGACCAAAGCCTCGGCTGGTGTGAAAGCAAATCAAGGTCAGTGACCTGATCTGCTCGGTATTCATAGGAAGTAAAGTTGAAGGAGGGAGCGATCCAATTGGTGTGATGGGGACAAAGCTGGTTCAATACACGGTCGCACTCACTGTCTTTGTCGCAGCGGCGACGAGCTACCATTTTGTAGTGACTCCGCTTCTCGAGCCACCGGTGCTTGAGGTGGTTGATGTGGGTGACGATTCGGTGCTCGAGATGAACCAGTCCGTCATCGATTTGTTTCCGGAAGAGGCTTGGCAGCGTGGTTTATGCAAACAACTTCAAACTGCTGACGGCATGTTGTTGTTCCAGTCTTGGGAGCAAGTTGAGAATGATCAGTGGCGACTCTGGCCGGTCACTGTCATCATCGGAAGAGGTCTTTCGGGAGACTCGACAGCGGCTCCCATTCTGTTGGAGGCGGAACAAGGCGCGGAGATAAAATTCACGGAGTCGCTGGACGTCATGAGTGGAGGAGCGCCTCCAATTCAGCGAGGTCGGATGATCGGAAATGTTCGTCTTCACCGTCCAAATTCTGAAAATCCTAACCAAAAGCTTGAAGTGTTGACGTCCAATGTAGGGATCGACAGTCAAAAAATCTGGACAACAGATTCCATCGAGATGACACTCGGCTCGACTCGAATCATGGGACGCGATCTGACGATTCAGCTCGATGGCCCGAGCCACCCCGGGGAGAAGCAATCCAACACTTCCACTGTCCTTGATCGCATGGAGCTCATCTACCTTGATGAATTGGTCATGCCTTTAAAGAGCGGGTCCATGTGGGGGCACGCTGCTGCGGGTGAAGAGGTACCGAATACGGATGAACCGAAAAAGCCCGCTCTGATTTCTGTTACGTGTGGCGGTAGAGTCGAGTACGACTTTGCTCTGGATCATCTATCGCTCCGCGATGATGTTTCCCTCTTACATCGGGTTGAAGGGGGATCAACCGACCGATTCGACTGCGATACTATTCACTTAGCACTGAATGATCCAATGAATGGTGCGATGGAACGCAATTCACCGGTAGATTGGATCACGAGTATCAAGGCGACCGGTTCACCGGTTGTCGCTAACTTGTCTACCTTTGACGCGGATTTTGCCGCGGAACGTATCGACTTGAATGTCAAAGAAGGTCTGATTGAGGCGAGCGGAAGCAAGGGAGTGCAACTGAGGAAAGAGCTCGTCACGGCCAGGCTCGCTAAACTCCAATATCGATTCAATCCGAGTCAACCTAAGGAGATGGGTGTCGTTGATGCGGCGGGAGCCGGGATTGTGCAGTTCGATGATCCCAGCTCGCCGGTGCGACGTGCTCAGTGGCGGCAGGGCATCAAACTGCTCCCGAAGAAATTGGATTCTGAGAAGCTGTCGGATGCTGCAAACTCTGGTGATCTGAATCTGTTGGAGGAAGAAAGCTCCGACGCCAACTTACCGACCCATACAGGAATGCCGAATATTGACCTATGGATCGAGGGCGATGTCTTAGCTTCGATGTCAGATGGAGGCGATTTTCGGGCGGATTCTATTTCAGGTATATTCACTCCATCGCGGCTTCCCCAGTACGGGAATCGCTACATTCCCGATCGCTTTGAGATCTCAGGGAATGTGAAGCTGAATACCATGGCGCTTGGTGCAGAGGCCGAAAAGGTTTTGTTGTTCTTTGTTGAGCAAGAAGGGGCAGAGCCGGTGACCACGCAGGCTTCCTCCGATTCTCCGCTTCGCCAATGGGTCGTGCAGCCCCAAGTCGATTCTTCACCAGCTCGCTCGGTTCCTAAGTCACGCCCAACTCTTCGCGGCGAATCGATTCGAGCACAGCTTGCAATTCGTGGAGCGGAAGTTGAGGCGAAGAAGCTTTCCGTCATGGGTAATGTGGAGGTCGTTCACGAGATTAAAACCGGAACGCAAGTGCTGCCCACCAAGCTGACGGGGGATCATTTGCAATTGATTGACGGAGGGGGTGAGGATGTCCTGCAGCTCACCAGTCGCGACGGTGTTCCGGCAAGGTTAGAACTAGGTGATGGGTATTTTCTTGGTCCCCAAATTCAGATTCGACCTAACGAAAATCTCATTTGGATGAATGCTGCGGGTGAGTTTCAATTGCCGCGTGCCGCTATCCCTCTGGGTGGAACACAGGAGGGGGATACGGGTTTTCGTTGGGGGAAAACTCCCTATTGCAGATGGGAGGGCGAAATGATCTTTGACGGACAGACTGCCGTGCTTTCCGATGGAGTGGTGATGAACGCTACTTTGATAAGAGGGCCGGAGGTTTGGGAGCTTGAATTAACCGGTGATCGTTTACAGGCTGAGCTTGATGATGTGATTGAGGTGGAAGATGTGAGGGCGATGCGGAAAGCTAGCGTGCGTACAATTACTCTGATGCAGTCCGATCAGCGACCGGTATTCATTCAGGCAACCCATCGAGGGCTTGATGGGGTCATGGAGGCCAGGCATCTTTTGAATGTTCAGATGATGACATTGAAGCCACAGGCAGGTGGGCTGGTGCAGGGGAACGGACCTGGCTGGTATCGGGGTTGGGTGATTCCTAAGCCTGATCAACCCTTGCTCTCCAGAAATGGGGGTGGAACCGATTTTCGTGTAGATCTCAATGATCGCCCAATCAAAAAAAAAAACAAGGTTTGTTATGATTCGATGCTCGCTACATTGGACGGTCGACATCTGGATTTA
>JAAXIK010000023.1:0-7532 GCA_012270385.1 Rubripirellula sp.
CGCTTAGCCGCTGCCGGACTCACCACAATCTCCGCCTTGTGGGCAGGAAAGAAAAACGTACAGAATGTGGGGCCGCAAGCTGCAAGGCAGCAGTTATCGGATTTTCATGCTGTCCTATGTGATACCTTTGGGCTGATGCGACCAGAAATAAGACCCTCGATATACGTTGACGGGGCGAAGGTAAACCTGATGCCACCTAAAATCAGTCAGCGACACCCCATCGAGCTGTCCCTGCCCTATTACCAGATACGCGAGGAGTTTCAAGCAGATTTAGAACGCCTCGTTCCTCCAAGCGTAATGGCAAAACAATAAATGAATCTACAAACTCAAGATCGAAACGATGCCATCACAAGGTCAACTCGACGCGAACCTGATGTGGATAACTTTACGCGTCGTGTCCGGGAAGCAGCAGAGAGTGTCGTAGGACACAGTAGGCTTGGACGTGAAATCGCCGCACTGTGCGACCGGCATGCAGCCGACAGAAATCTGATTATCGCGGATCGCTCTCACGGACTACCCATCGTTGCGGCCGTCGGTCCAGCAGGCCAAGGGAAGACAACGCTAGTAAGCTGGTTAGTCTCTGAGACATTTGAAAATAGCAAAAAAACCTGACCAACAGGAGGCACAAGCCACCCCCACCACACCGGCTACGCAAGCCCATGGGGCGAGTCCAAAAATCTTCTGGTTCGGGCCCAACCCACCCGCTTATTTCGATCCGAGGGAAGAAGTCTACCGACACTGCCAACACACAGACATGCAATCGATTGGCTTGCCCTACCTGATGCTCGATAGTCCAGGTTTGAACGATGAAGTGGAGAGCGTCAGAGAGCTTGCAGCCAAATCGCTTGCACTCTCAACCGTCGTACTGTTAGTCGTTCGCGCTGATCAATTGCGTAGTGAAGTCGTTACCTTCCTGACCGAACTGAGTGAAGGGACTCTAGTGGTCCCCGTGATCAACGCGATTCGTCAACGGGAGGAAAGTTTAGAAGAGGATGTGGCTTCGTTGATCTCACGATTACGTGAGGTGGCGCCCTCGAGTCGCAGCACTACACCAGGTCTTGTCGATGATTTTGAAATTAAGGATCGATCTGCCAAGACGATTGGGCAGGATGCCGCAGCAGAGGTCGGTAACCGAATCGAGCAAGCACTAGGGGGAAAATGGGAGGACGAGAAACGCCGAGTAATGAGGCTCGCTGCCTTGGATTCACGATTCCGAAAAACCCTCCAAACGCTCCTGTCTAACCAACTCCCCGGAATGACCTCTGCCGTTCAACGTCTGAGGTCAGAATCCATTCAGCTTCCAAGTCAAATTGCGGAATCCTTGGTGGGTGGTGGGGGCCCACTTCAAGCGGCAATTCGCGCACGTCTTCGTTTGGCTTTATTAACGGACACCGCGGCTTATTGGTTTCCCTATCGTTCTTTACTTGGTTTGATGAATCTCACGCACGGTGCTTGGGATCGTTTGCTCATTTCTTTTTCCGGGTCACTCCCTTCCCTGTTGTCTGCAATCTGGACGTCGGCCAAGGATCGACAAACCGACGGTTATGCACTCGATCAGGTTCGGACCGGTGTAGAACGGAGAGGCGAGAGGGCAGTTCGAGAAAAGATAGGTACTGTCGCCCAACAGTTTCGTGATTAGCTAAATGAACTCAGAGTTCGCGCGGGCATGGCGGAACTGGAAATTCAGAATAGAGAGATTACCAGTCCAGCTGAGCTCACCGGATTGGAGACTCTGCAGACGGAATCACAGCAGATTTTTGACAGGGAAGTCGAACTGGCGACCAGCAAAAGGTTCAGCTCAATCATCCTAGGATTCCTTGGCACGGGTATTTTTTGGGGGTTAATGTCCGCACCCATCGTCTCGCTGTACAGCGAATATTTGCAGGCAAGTTACGACGTTTTTCTCAGTCTGTTTGGGATGAAGGGAGAAACAGCCAGGGTTAACTTGGACGGTTTTCCAGCTCCTCCGGCAGGCATGCTTTTGACTAGCGTTCTCTTATCCATTTTGCCAACCGGTATCTTTGCCATGATCGTACTTTCGCTTGCTCAATCGAAACAACGCGTGGAGAAGGTTGAACAATCCATTCGTAGCCGACATCATGATGTTATTCATTCACTTCAAATGTCAGGTGTTCTGCAGCTTCGATGGGACGATCCACTACTTAAAGATGCAGAGTTTCTCTTGACTGTCGGGGCCTCGGAGTCCGATTCGATATGATCAATACATTAGCTGTTCTGTTCCACTCCACGCCAGCGGTGGCGGTCAATCCGACGCAGGAACTTCCGTTCATTTTGAATCGACTCAATTTAATACTTCCTCGTTTGCAAAAGCCGCTACCCCTTGCGCAGGCATCGTCGGGTGACCCGACTGTACCTTCCACTGAGACACAAGGAGATGGCATCCTTGACATCGTACTGAGTGGTGGGCCGATCGGAGTTGTGATCGTGTTGATCCTAATTGGATTGAGTGTTTCCACTGCGTATCTTCTGTTTGACCAAATCATGACTCTGCGGCGGAGAGAATTGATCCCAGACGGCATCGCCGATTCCGTTAGGCAAGCCTTACTCACGGGTCGAGTCAGCGAGGCTGACGCGGCATGCAGGAGATCGCCAAGTGTATTGAGCGTAGTCTTGCTTTCCGGTTTGTCAGAAATTGATTTCGGATGGCGGGAGGTGGAAAAAGCGGTCGAAGATTCGTTGACCCAGCAGGCAAGTCGATTGATGAGAAAAATCGAGTACCTTTCAGTGATCGGAAATATTTCTCCGATGGTTGGCTTGTTGGGCACTGTGACGGGAATGATCTTTGCCTTTCAACAGGTGGCTACGACACGAGGTGCTGCAGGAGCCGGCGACTTAGCGGAAGGTATTTACCAAGCTTTGGTCACCACTGTGGGTGGGTTAGTCGTCGCTATTCCTTCACTTGCGATTTATGCAGTGTGTCGAAATCGCGTGGACAGCATGATCGCGGAAATTGCCTACCAATCTCAGGTTGCACTCGCACCCATCAAACGCCGACCTACGCGCACCACACGTCCTAACTCCGCCGCTCAAACGGTTGGAACTGGAAAAGTAGCGACCCCCAAGGCGAATACCGGTGCGACATTGACTGAGAGTAGCACGGACGCACCACCAAAAGGCCCCAAATCGCCCCCCGTGGGTTCTAGTGAATGACCCTCCCTAAAGCCCTATTGGTTGCACAACAGTCTAGCCGTTGAGTAGTAGGCGAAGGTGATGGAGTGGCCCCAGTGGGCTAGGAAGACCTCATAGTTTTGATTGAGAAAGAGTGACGAAAATGTTACCTGGAATTAAATTATTTGACCTATCTGGACGTGTCGCCGTGGTGACAGGAGGCTCCAAAGGGCTCGGCGCAGCGATGGCATCCGGTCTAGCCTCTGCGGGAGCGGATTTGGTGTTGGTCAGCCGTCATCAAGAGGAATTGGAAAGTGCCGCTAAGCAGATCAAGAGCCAATTCGACGTCCAGATCACCTGTCATCAGGGCGACGTCACATCCTCGGACCGAATGGAGTCGATCGTAGAATCCGTTATCCAAAAATATGGTCGTCTGGATATCCTCGTAAACAACGCGGGGATCAACATTCGCGGTCCAATCGAGGCGTTAAGTTACGAGGAGTTCTCACGCGTTCAGCAGGTGAATGTGGATGGGATCTGGATCACCTCGAGAGCGGTGATCCCGCAGATGAAGAAGCAAAAAACCGGAAGGATTATTAACCTTGCAAGCACACTCGGGCTCGTTGGACTCGCTAATCGAACACCTTACGCAACCAGCAAAGGAGCAGTAGTGCAATTGACACGTGCGCTTGCGCTGGAACTAGCCAGTGATGGAATTACGGTCAACGCGATCTGCCCCGGCCCATTCCTAACCCCGATGAACGAGCCCATTGCGGAAACAGAGGAAGCCAAGAAATTCATTGTTGGTGCTGTTGCCATGAATCGCTGGGGAGAAATGGAAGAGATACAGGGAGCGGCCATTTATCTAGCCAGCGACGCTTCAAGTTTCACCACCGGTAGCATGATGGTGGTAGACGGGGGCTGGACAGCTCGTTGACGTCATCCAAGGATCGGGGTTTGCCAAAGGTTGCTGACACGTAGTGGGGGAGCAGGCTGCAGTCGTCAAGATCGCCGCACAATCGATACAATCGGACCAAACCTGAAATCCGTCATCATTTGACTAGCAGCACAACCTTTACCAAGCATTCCTAAGTTACGATCGGTGTTAACGGTGATATCGGTCGATGCATGTTGTACCGGCGAGGATTGGCAGTGTTTGTCGATCCACGTTCGACTGAGCGGACTGTGTCGAGCCAACCGTGGTGTGGGATTGCGGAGGGATTCGGGACAGTGACTCTCGCGGGTTTTTAACAAAGAGACGACGTTGCGGCATTTACCTTGCCGCCACGTCGTTTTTTTTTGCACCTACGAAAACTTTTGAACGCGATGTCCGTTGATCACGTTTTTGCCAACGGGTAAACCACACACTCGAAACTCGACAAGGTGATGGATAGTTCAAAAAGCTGTCTACCGCTTTATCCTTACACCCGCTCAAACACATCCAGTGCCTAACTACCCATCACGAGCTAAATTGGTACATTGAACCGGCAGGCCGAGCGATCGCCTCAATCGGACTGGATACCCGACTACTAAGCGAGTGATCGTGGTAAGCATTTCCCTCTCCGCAGTCAGCAGAGCGAATAGATTTTGTGATTAGGAACTTTCGAAACGCTGACCTACCCCTTTTGCACCGTATCTGGTGCGAGCATTGGGACTCGATTGGCCTGACAACCCGAGCCACCTCGGTGCAGTTTGAGCAGGCAATTTTCTCACGCTTATTTTTCAATCCGACTGATCTGCTCATTTCCGAAGTGGATGGTCAGATTGTGGGTTGGTGTCAGCGATTCCTGTCGCGATCCAGCTCGAATGAACTACTTGTGCCGTACTTGCTCCTCGACGTCACTCGACAACAGAGTGATCAAATGAAGACAGTCAACGAATTGCTTGACGCGTGCTCCGCAGCATCGACTTACTCAAGTGACGTAACACTTGTCGTGGGAACTGGCCATGAATGGGATCTTGGATATTGTGGTCTGGATCCACTGGTCACAGGGTTCGGGATACCCGATATCGATCATGCACTCTCGCGATCTCTCTCCGAATCCGGCCTCACCATACGGAATCAAATCCGATGGCTGCAGCTTGCTGTTGAGAACGCTCAGCCGGTAATCTCGAGGGAGTTCATGCAGTTCCGGCGTAGCTGCCAGGTTACCTACCAACCGTTGAAATCCGAGAACTTGCGTCGATCGCAATCACTCTCTCATTTAGACGCGAAGCAGATTCAACTCACCGATCGGATGGGTCGAGGGATCGCTCAGGTGGAATTCTTTTTGAGTGAACTCCAGGCGGAGGTGATGTCACCCACCCACTGCCTGCTGCGTTTTGCTGAGGAAAACTATGAGTGTGGTCTAAAGCCCGAGCAACTCTATCTGATCTCCACACTGGTCCGCGATTCTAAAATCCACCAATTCGACAAGCTGAACATCGCTATCCCAGATCATTGCGACTCGATCTTCACCGACCAATTACGATCGTTGCAGTTCCAAGAGCAACTGACTGGATCTACATGGGGACGATAGAATCCAAAATTATTCCGAAGGCGTTGCGGATGAGATTTTTATTTTGGGTTGCTCGCCCAAATAATCCGCTCAAAACGTTAAGATAGATGCACGCTCAAGGTTTTCAATCCAAGGAGTTGGCTGATGAATCTGTTCTCAAAGATTGTTTTTAATTGTTTTCTGGGCGCTCCCATTGCGTCGACGATCGCCGCGATATCATGTTTGCCGTTGATTGCTCAGGAGAAGGAGAGAGAAGTGCAACAGGATCGTTCCATCTTATTGGCCCCATGGACTGGACCTTTTGGCGGTGTCCCACCATGGAACCTGGTTCGCGAAAATGAATTCCTCGGTGCTTTTGAGGATGCGATTGCTGAAGCAGATCGTGAGATTCAAGAGATCGCCAACGCGGACACCGATCCAACCTTTCAAAACACCATCCTATCGATGGAGAGCGCGGGAGATACCCTCAATCGACTCTCGTCGATTTTCTTTGTTTACGCATCCAACCTGAATCTCGGCCCCGTGGGCGATATCGAGAAGGTTGTAGTTCCCAAACTGACTGAGCATGAGGATCGCATCTACCAGAATGGGAAACTTTTTGAACGCATCTCTTCGGTTTACCACAGTGCTGCAATGAGTGACGGAACGTTGGACTCCGCTGAGAAAAGATTGGTAGACAAAACCTACAAGACCTTTCTTCGAAAGGGTGCCAAACTCGACAGCCAGCAAAAAGCAAGACTCTCCCAGATCAATACTCGCCTCGCTCGTCTATTCACCAACTTCAGCCAGAATGTGATGGAAGATGAAAAAGGCTATGTGACTTGGATAACTGACGAGAAAGATCTCGCAGGTCTACCCGAGAGTGTCATCACCGCCATGAAGAATGCGGCGACCGACCGGGATTCAAAGGAAGGTAGTTGGGCGATTACCAATACTCGCTCGTCCATGGATCCATTCCTGACTTATTCGGCCGTGCGAACTCTGCGCGAGAAGGTGTGGAGGAACTACTACAGTCGCGGAGATAACGGCGACGAGTTTGACAATAATTCGATCATCTCTGAAATACTTGCTTTGCGATCAGAGCGAGCAAAACTGCTCGGTTATCAGACCCACGCCCATTGGCGTATGGAGCCTACCATGGCAAAGGATCCGCAAGCTGCGATGGATCTAATGTTGAAAGTATGGCCAAAGGCAGTTGCTAGAGTCCGAGAAGAAGTCGCAGATATGCAGGAAATTGCGGATTCAGAAGGGGCGAACATAAAGATTGAACCTTGGGACTATCGGTACTATGCCGAGAAGGTGAGGAAAGAAAAGTACGATCTTGATTTCAATGAGGTGAAGCCCTATCTGCAATTGGATAAACTTCGTGAAGGAATGATGTGGGCGTCAACTCAGCTGTACGGATTGCACTATCAACAAATCAGCGGGGTCCCTGTCTTTCACCCCGATGTCACAGTGTGGGAGGTCACGGATTCACAAGGTGAGCATGTTGGCCTTTGGTACCTGGATCCGTACGCCCGTGAGGGTAAACGGAGTGGCGCATGGATGACTGATTATCGCGCACAGGAAAACTACCGATCCAAAATCACTCCCATCGTCTCTAACAATTCGAACTTCATCGGTGGAGCCGAGGGTGAACCGGTGCTGATTTCGTGGGATGACGCAGTGACGCTTTTCCATGAGTTTGGACACGCTTTGCATGGATTGCTATCGAAGGTGAGGTATCCATCGCAATCAGGTACCAACGTAACTCGCGACTATGTTGAATTCCCCTCGCAATTGAATGAACACTGGCTGGATACCCCTGAAGTGCTCAACCGATTTGCCGTTCACTATAAGACCGGAGAACCGATTCCACAGGAGTTAGTCGACAAGATCAAAAAAGCGGCCACCTTTAATCAGGGC
>JAAXIK010000023.1:7542-7958 GCA_012270385.1 Rubripirellula sp.
AAAATCCATCTCGCCGATGGGGGGCCGATTGATCCGGACGCTTGTGAGCGGGAGACCCTTGAAGAAATGGGCATGCCGTCTGAACTCCCGATGCGCCACCGAACACCACAATTTATGCACATTTTCAGTAGCGACAGTTATTCAGCAGGGTATTACAGTTACCTCTGGTCGGACGCACTCACCGCGGATGCAGCTGAGAAATTTTCTGAGGCGGGCAGCTTTTACGATGAAGCGGTCGCAAGAAGCCTTCACGATCATATCATGAGTATTGGCGACACCATCGATCCGGCTGAAGGTTTCCGTGAGTTTCGAGGTAGGGACGTGGCTTCCGCAGCCTTGTTACGGAAACGCGGTTTCCCATGTCAATAACGGATTTCGGTACGGCATGACCGCTATCGCCCGTTCCCTGCCTACAG
>JAAXIK010000020.1:0-6442 GCA_012270385.1 Rubripirellula sp.
ATAAAAGGTGGACAATGCTCCCACCACGCTGCTTAGGATTGCCATGGGGTGGGCATCACGTGGGAAACCGTTGTAAAACGATCTCATATCCTCGTGAATCATGGTATGCTCGCGAATGCCAGCACGAAAAGCCTCCGCTTCTTTTGCCGTCGGCAATTCGCCGTGGATCAGGAGGTAGGCGGTTTCGATGAAATCTGACTTCGCCGCCAGTTGTTCAATGGGGTATCCTCGGTAACGAAGAATTCCCTTCTCTCCATCCAGATAGGTAATACCGCTTCGGGTGCTACCCGTGTTGACGTATCCCTCATCCAGAGTGACTAGACCACTCTGGCCACGTAGCTTTGATATGTCGATACCCCGTTCACCCTCGGACCCTTCAACGACTGGAAGCATCAATTCCTGATCTTCGTAGATCACTTTGACGGTATCAGCTTGTTCGACATCAAGACGGGCGGGGTTAGACATCAGCGAATCCAAAAGTGGCTGCGGGAACTCAGAGGCGTAGCGACAAGTTATGTAGTTAGAATGAGGGGGTTGGCGAGTTGCCGGACGTCCGATTCGGATATCCCCCAGATCCTTGCTAGCAGTGTAGCGAGGCTGTCTAGGAGCGACAATCAGTGGAGAGCCTATTCCGCTGCGAAACCCTACTTTGCCGCGGAGAAAACAACCGAAAAATCGATGTTTCCAGTCATATTTTAACGTTGGAGACGTTGTTCGAGCGTGCCATCAAAGCCTCCAAAGGCACAGCCACGGCTTTGGGCGTCTTGAGGGTAGATTCTTGTCACCGGCTGAGAGCATCGGATCCAGATCCAGGAAACCATCGGTTTGCAGCAGCCGGTGTATCAAAGTCCTATTTCTGTGCTTTCGCCAGAGTGGCGTATTTTCATGAGTTGAATCTTTTGATGGTTGGCTTGAATAATCTCAATTTCGGAATCACCGATTTGCAGAAGCTGTCCAATTTCAGGAATGGTTCCGAAATGATACAGGACATATCCGGCGATGGTTTCATAGTCATCGCGTTCTTGCAGATTCCATCCAGTGATTTCGTTTAGATCGTCCATCATGACGCGACCCTCCACCCGAACGGTACGGGGATCGATGAGTTCGATTCCAAACTCTTCTTCCTCGTCCGATTCATCAACGATCTCACCAACAATCTCCTCTAACGCGTCTTCAATGGTGACGACGCCGACCATTTGCTGAAATTCGTCGAGCACAATGGCCATATGGCTGCGACTGTTGAGAAACTCCATGAGAAGAGCTTCGACATCACGGTCAACCGGTACCGTCCATGCATGACGCATCAGATCAGCAAGGGGCTCTTCCGGGATTCTTTGTTGGGCAAAGAAAGGTATCAGATCTTTGACGTAAAGGATTCCAGTGACATGATCGAGTGTGCCTTCATAGACAGGAAAGCGTGTTCGACCCGACTGCACGATCGCTTCCATGATCCGAGGCCAGTTCCATGCGATGTCGATGCCATCCACGTCACTACGGGGAGTCATAATATGACCGATCGTATCCTCATGGAGCTCCATCACTCCCTGAATCATATCCCTGACTCCGGGCCCAAAATAACCTTCTCGCGTTCCCGCTGTCACAATCGTTCTAATTTCATCCTCAAGCTGTTCTTCTTCTTCATCATCACTTTCAACGGTTCCTGTGACCCGTCGCGTGATCAGCTCAACGAAGTGTCCCGGTGCTGCCAATGGGCTCATAAAGATGGAGTTCGCGTACCAAAATGGCCATGTGTGATACAGCACACGCCGTGAAGCGAAGCGAGTGACCGCCGCAGGTAACCAGACATGGACCATCATCATCATGACAACCGCCCCACGCCCCCTGCCACCACGTACCAGCCGTTGAGTGGAGTTTCCACTTGATTGATGGTGATCGCTACCGTTCCGGAAATGAGGAACAGGACTGTGCCCATCATCCGCAGGTATTCACTTCCTCGGATTGCAGCATCCTGATGATCCAGAACAACCCCAAAGCGTTCACGGTTTCGTTTCAAGCGACAGTAGGCTTCGAATGGGCGACCAGCGAATCGATCGAGCAATTCCGCACCCAGTCCCCCGATGCTGCTAAAGATGAATCCGATGGATGAGAGTACCCACCAGAGGTCTGGGGAATTCATGTGGAACTCCCGTCGGGTGAAAGTCTCTCAGGTAGTTCGATTCCCAGTTGGGAGAGTATTTCCGTCTCGGCTTGTCTCATGTCTCTGCGCAGCGTTGGATCCTGATCATCCATTCCCGCCACGTGTAGAGTCCCATGTATCAGATAAAGAGCCATTTCCTTCTCGACTTCCCAGCCCAGTTCCTGTGCTTGGCAGCTCGCTGTGTCAACGCTTACCACCAGCTCCCCCTCGATCCGGTCGCCTTCAGAGCCGTAATCAAAGCTAATGACATCTGTGGGGTAGTCATGTTGCAAGTGAGTTTGATTGATCTGGTGAATTTCTGGGTCATTGGTGACACGCACTCCGATCTGACCTCGATAAAATCCTCGGTGTGCACAAGCGGTTGTCACAATCTTGCTGATTTCTTTTGGCGAAAGTGGGCTTTTCACTTCGTCATCGATCAGAATATCCACTGTGATGTTATGGGAGGGCACGTTAGGTAGTCAGGAAAGGAGTTAGGCGGTCTGCTGTCCAGGATATTTCACCCGAGCATGGTAGATGGCGGTGAGTGACTTGAGCAAACTGTGTCGAATGGTAGCTAGTTGTTGAAAGGTAAGGCCACATTCGTCGAACTGGCCATCTGTCATTTTCTTTTCTGCGATTGCATCGACCAATCCTTGAATCCTTGCTGGTGTAGGATCAATCAGTGTTCGGCTTGCACTCTCGACAGCGTCAGCAAGCATCATCACCGCAGCTTCGAGCGTTTGAGGCTTCGGTCCCGGATACCGGAAGTCCTGATCGTTTACTGTTTCAATGTCTGGATTATCTTCACTACGTCGAGAAGCTTCCTTGTAGAAGTATTCAACAAGTGTTGTTCCGTGGTGCTGTAAAATGAAGTCAATGATTGGCTCGGGGAGATGGTGGCTTCTCGCGAGATCAGCGCCATCCTTCACATGGGCGATGATGACCAGCGTGCTCATCGCGGGTTGCAGCGAATCATGTTGGTTTACACCTTCACTCTGATTTTCGACAAAGTATTCGGGTTTGAACATTTTCCCAATGTCGTGAAAGTAAGCTCCCACTCTTACCAATAAACCATTCGCTCCAATGGCATCCGCAGCAGCTTCGGCTATCGATGCGACGTTAATGGAATGGTTGTAGGTGCCAGGTGCGCGTTGATCTATTCTTCGCAGCAGAGGATGACTTGCGTCTCCAAGTTCAAGAAGGCTCAGGTCGGTCTGCACTCCAAAAACTTTCTCCACCAATGGTAAAAGTCCTGTCATCGCAGTGGCTGAAACAACGATGCAAAAACCTGACCAGAATGCATCACGGAATAGGGTAAGAACAACGGTGTCAAACCGTGGAACTTGAAACTGAGGAGTGAGTCCAGCGGAGTCCACATCCGAAAGGGTCATGCCGGTTACGATGCCAACTCCAACTACTGTTAAAATGGTTAGCACCGCGGAGGTTGCACCGACATAGAAGAGATGCGTTCTCGTTCGAATGCGTCCAAGTAAAAGAGTGCAACTGGTAAACGCTGCTGCCATCATGACAAGCTGTGGGAGTCCTTCTCCTAGCAGCAGAGTCATGCTGACACTGGTTGCGGCCATCAGCAAAAGTGCGAGCTCGCGGCCATAAACCACGCTGGTAAGAATCGACGCGAGCACGAGAGGTACAAGTTCACCTCGCCATTGGTCAGCAGAAGCGAAGTGTCCCAGGACCACAGTGCAGACGATGATGGCAAGTAGCTTCGCGAGCTTTCCACGATCCTGTAAGAGGCTGCGATCATCCACAAAGAAAATGTAAGAGCCGCACAGTAGGTACAGGGCAATGATCATTCCGGCATAGGCAACAACACGTGCTGCTCGATCCGTCCAGCTCATCTGCTCAATCAGTGCGCTCCATTCTTTTCGCAGAAGAACAAGTTGTTCATCCCCTAATGGCTGACCCGCTTCCGCCAGAGTGTCGACGCCGGTTCGGTAAGTGGTCATGACGGGCTTGACCGCAGCAGCAGCCGTTTCGCTCGCCTTCAGGCTTCGGTCCTCATCATAGGAAAGTGTCTGGTATTCGGGCAAACGTTCCACCAGCCAGTCGCAAATCATCATCGCGACTTCCTGATTGCCCTCGGAGGGAAACTTCGTGCGAAATTCCTCTTTGATCCTCTTTTCAAGCCCAGGCGCAGCTTCTGCAATTCTTGCGTTTTGCATCTCGACAAATTCGATATCTTCAGGATTCCCATCCTGATAGACACGGATCATCGCAGTGGACCCCTGCTCAGTGGAGTGTTCAAGATTCTGAATCAAGCCCAACCGGTAGTTGGGTTGGAATGCGATTTCCAGAGCTCGTTTGAAGGATTCGAGTTTCGGATCCGACTCGAACACCTGCTTGATCTCTAAAAGTCTTTTGCTTGGTGTCCGATCGGAGGATGGCACTTGGTCGGAAATCGCATCTTCCCGAAGCTTGAACTCTGCGAGTGCTTCCTGCTCTTCGGGTTTTATTTCCTCGAAGCTCGGCACAGCAAGGATCAGAAAGAGTCTCTCTCGAAGTGCGGCTTGAAGATCATAGAGGGGCTTTGAGCGATTGCTATAGAAAGCGAGCTGTTCTCTTGCTTTGCGGTCTTGAAGTGCTTTGGTCTGTTCGTCATTTTTAACCTCAAACGTTACACGAGAGATCAAATTGTGACTGAGAATATCCTGCTTGCGATAAGCAAATTGAGGACGCCACGTTTGACAAGCGGCTAAGAGGGTGATTGCAGCGATCACTGCTAGACCCATGCGGATCATAAAGTCCGCTTTGTCACTCTCCTGCCACCACTGGACCAGTCGTGGCTTTTGAATGCCGAGCGAATTGATGCGCTCTTGCCGGTTTCTTTGTTTGTTGGATCCGCTCATCGCACTGGATTAATCGATCGACCGAAGTTTGTTGTGGGATAAATTTCGTTCGAGTCGGACATTGACCGACCAGATCAATCCTGTGGGCTCCTCTGTTGCAAGTATTCTTTCTGTAACCAGTCCTTTGAGAAAGCTTCCGTAGGGTTCGGAGGCTCCCTCAACCCGTGTTGGCGGGTTTCTAAGGTGCATCTTTCTATTGGTCATCGTCATAAGCTTCAACAATCCGCTGAACCAATCGGTGTCGGACGATATCAGATGCCTGGAGTCTCACGACCCCAATTCCATCAATTTCTCCCAACCTTTTCAGTGCATCGCGAAGCCCGCTGGTAATTCCTCGGGGTAAATCCTGTTGTGTGGCATCCCCGCTGACTACCATCTTGCTTCGTTCACCCATACGGGTCAGGAACATTTTCATTTGCGAGATGGTAGCGTTTTGAGCCTCATCTAAAATGATGAAAGCGTCGTTTAAGGTGCGTCCCCGCATGTAGGCCAATGGGATGACCTCAATCGTATCCTGCTCCATCAATTGGCGAGCTTGATCGTAATCGATCATGTCGCCGAGGGCATCCATCAGTGGACGCAGGTAGGGATTGAGTTTTGCTCGTAGGTCCCCAGGTAAAAAACCAAGGTTCTCACCCGCTTCGACTGCCGGTCGCACCAGTACAATTTTTCGAACATCCCCTGCACGCAAGCTCTCAACGGCTGTTGCGACAGCTAAATAGGTTTTTCCACACCCTGCGGGGCCGGTTGCAAAGGTTAGATCGTATTTTCGGATCGCCTCCACGTACCGCGACTGTCCGGGAGTTCGTGGTTTGACCCTTCGGCCACCATGTTGTAACTGAATTTCAGACTGGTCAGATTGCAGTGATTTATCTCGCTGAATCCCACTACTCTGACCCGTGGAAATCGCTCTTTGCCGTTGCAGGACTGACTCAGGGTTGTCGATGGCTGCACCCTCATCAAATGCCGCCTGATCTACGTCACCAGGGCTGATACCCCCATTCCTGCGAGAGATTTTTCTAAGTCTCTCCAGAGTTCTCGCGGCAGACTGAACACCTGCATCCTGTCCCGCAATTCGAATCCTTCCATCGCGTTGGGTGATGTTGACATCAAAGAGTCGGCGTATCCGTCGGAGATGTTGATCGCGGGGCCCGAAAAGATCGAGAATCTCTTGCTGGTTCGCGATTGATAGCGTCGCTTCTGTCATTCGTCTCCCAGTCAAGGACTCCCGCGGAATCAGTCAGCCAAGCGGACAATTCAAACTGTCCGTACCGTTCCCATTGTACGCGTGAGAGGGTGCAAAAAAGAAAGGGGGTAGATCCAAGAAACGACCTGATAACCATGATTTTTGTACTGAACTCTCCGCTCCTCGGCTGCCGAGTTTTGGCTCCGTGGGGGGATCAGAAACGGTAGACTCTTAACCCAAGGTTACCCC
>JAAXIK010000020.1:6452-7952 GCA_012270385.1 Rubripirellula sp.
CCCCCCCTCGCTGAGCGCCCCGTCCGCTCCGCCCCGGGCCCCGGCCCCCTGGGATCCGCGGCTTCGCCCCCCCGGGGGGGTGCTCAGAAACGGTAGGCTCTCAACCCAAGGTTACCCCATTCTGGTGGGCGCTCAGTGCGCGCGCTTAGGTTGTTTTAGCCCGCAACTCCCGCAGAAAAACACAAAAAAGCAGGTAACGCGGCCATGATGAGCGAGTCCGTCACATCCCATACGCCCCCCAATCCCGGCAGCAGATGACCACTATCTTTCGCATCACCTTCACGTTTCACTAGTGATTCTGCGAGATCGCCCAGCATGCCGATTACCGCCAGAAGTGCGCCGAGGACCACGGCGCCCACCCATGGTGATGACAATGCAGCAATTGAGGGTGTTTCCAGTGGAGGAGACGCTTCACCCGCAACCGCCGGGAAAAGCCAAGTTAAGCAAGCGTAGGCAACCGCAATTGCCGTGATGGTCCCGCCAATCGACCCCTCCCACGTCTTCCCCGGACTGAGACGAGGGATCAGTTTATGTTTTCCGATTGCTTTCCCCGTGAAATAAGCCCCAGAATCGGTCGACTTGGTGACGGCAATGGTTGTCAGTAAGGCAGCCAATCCCCAGTTACCACTTCCCAAGCTGCGAAGAGCTACCAACAGGGCTAGGGGAACGCCAACGTAGATCGCGATGAAGCTCCCGTTGCAAATGCGTTCCAACGCTCCCTGGCGTCGCGAAGGATGGACGTCACCCGGATCTTGAATGGCTCCATCGTCCTGATCCGTCGCAGCGTTGCTTTCTATTCCATAACGACGCATCTCGGTGGCGATGATCAAAAAAGTGGCGAGTAGAGATCCGATCACGATCCAACCCAAACGACCCACGGGGCAGTCCGTTGGGTAGGTGTCACCTGTGAGTGGCCAAAGATGAGGGATATACCCAGTTGCGGTAATCAGGGTGGTGCCTACGAGTGTTGCTAATCGATCGACGCTGCGTCCACTTTTTATCAGCATTGTGACCGCATCGTGACTCGTGCCCACTGCAAAAAAGAGGAGCAACGGTAGCAGCCATAGTCCCTCTGCTCCGGCCAACGAATAATTGCCGTCGAGATAAACCAAGCTCGACACGATTGTGATCAAGATAGCGGACGTGCGTAATCGATCTTTGAGCACAGCGTTTCTCCGAGTAAGCGGTGAGCGATTATTTTAATGAAGCTGTGGTTTCAATTTAGCGACTGCCTCTAGGCTAATCGTTAACACTCAAACCCCCGAATCGTCTTTGACGAGTGTTGAAGTCAATCAAGGCAGAAACAAAATCCTTCTTACTGAATTCTGGCCAACATTTTTCGGTAATCCACAACTCAGCGTAGCTGAGTTGCCACAGAAGAAAATTACTGACTCGCATATCACCACCCGTGCGAATCATGAGATCGACCTCCGGGAGAGATGCAGTGTAGAGATGAGCGCTGACAGCTTCTTCATCGATGTTTTCGGCGTCCAACTGACC
>JAAXIK010000419.1 GCA_012270385.1 Rubripirellula sp.
ACGATCGAAACCAGGTGTTTCAACCGGACCTTGAACGCAGCCACTGTCTGGTCCACCGAGCTCGTCGGCCACCAAGCTCACGACCTTGGGTTTATCCGCAGCCTCAAGGACAGGGGACGTCATGGCGATCATGACCAAGGCTGCCGCGATGCTGGTCCATGACGCTGCCGCACGGGCAAGCCGTGTTGGAATGCGATGCAGAACAGTTGTATTCATCCAGCGATCACATCCCTGACTCATGAACCTCAGAAATCCATTCTGACTTGGTTTTGAATCATGCATGATTTAACCCTCTGATGGATTGGAATGCTCGAACCCAAATTACGATTGGATCTCAAATGGCTTCATCAGGTGAAGGCAGATAAATCAGCAAACCAAGCGTAAATGGCGAGAACAAAAACGATTAAGCCAATACCCACTGGCTTCGCATACGGCCAAGGCGTCAAATCCACTGCCCCAACGTCCACCTGCTCGTAAGCCTCCTGACGCCTCAAGCCAAACGCAGACAATCCCAACTGCAAGACAACGAGTAGCGCGAATACAGCTCCCATGTAATGGAACCCGCTACCAAAGATGGACTCCAACCATCCTCCCTCACCTCCACTCTGGAAAGTGCCCAAGATCATCAGACCAAGGCCCAAGAGCAAGGTAAATAAGGCGGAACGTCCGTCAGCCCAACGATTGAAAAGACCAACCAAAATCACTGCGGCGAGAGGAATAAAATAGACCCCGTTGAGTCCTTGAAAAAAGCTGAAAACCCAATCTCGCCCGTAAAAAGCAAACGGCGCCGCAATGACCGCAAGGATAGCGACGACCATACTGCAAATTTGACCAGATTTCCGAACCTGCTCACTGCTCGCCGTTGGGTTGAGATACATCTTGTAAACATCAAGAGAATAGAGGGTTGCCGCAGAGTTCAGCACAGAATTGAAGGTGCTAAGAATGGACCCAACCACAACCGCTGAGAAAAAACCGAGTAACCAATCCGGTAACACTCTGGCGACCAAAGCACCGTAGGCTCTACTCGTGTTCCAAGCCCCATCACCAGTACGTCCCACTCCCTCAATCATTTCGGCATCGCCTGCTGCAATGACAAGATAAGCGGCAGCAATCCCAGGCAGAACAAGAATGAGTGGAGCAAGTATCTTAAAAAACGCCGCTAACAGTACGCCTTTTTGTCCCTCAGCTAAATTCTTTGCACCGAAGGTTCTCTGGATGATTTGCTGATTGGTAGTCCAATAGAAGAAATTCAACAATAGAACCCCAGTAAATAGGGTCGGCCAGTGAGTCGACTCATTGCTTGTCCCCAACGACTGAAATGCATCGGGATCAGATTCAGCAATTTTTTCGAACGCTCCTCCTAATCCCGCGTCGCTCCCCGCCACAAGCTTGAGTGAGAAATAGGTAATCATCAAACCCCCAACGAGCAGTCCCGCGCCATTAAAGGTATCGCTCACTGCGATCGCTTTCAGTCCACCAAAAATTGCGTAAGCTCCACCCAGGGTCGCGATGAAGATCAGCAAGATCCAAATCATTTGCAACTCAGAAACGCCAAATTGAGTATGTAGCCCCAACATGCCGTTAAGCCCATTGGCTCCAAGAAACAACACGAAAGGCAGGAGAATCAACATGTAAGCGATAATGAAAATCGCAGCAGTGACTGCGCGTAGAGAGCGACCATAACGAGCTTCCAAGAACTGAGGAATCGTTGCAATTCCGGACTTGAGATAGCGTGGGAGGAAAACCAACGCGAGAATCACCAAGGAAGCTCCAGCCACGACCTCCCAACACATCACGGACAATCCATCATTGAACGAATCTCCATTGAGCCCAACTAGTTGCTCGGTGGAGAGATTGGTCAGCAGAAGTGACCCAGCAATGAATACACCGGTAAGACTACGTCCAGCTAGAAAATAACCTTCATCCGTGGCGAGATCACTGTTTCGTGTCACGCGCCACGTCAGGAAGGCGACCAGGGCGGTGAAGAATAGGAACGAGATAGCAGTGAGCACGGTAATGATCTTTCATTCGGAGTAAATCGACTGGAGTAAATCCGCAAAGGCAAACAGTGCAGTGGTCGCGAAAATCCATGAATTCCAAAATCAGATATCAGGGCACGATCTACCGCCGTCATCGCGACGCCCATTGTATGCATACTCCGATCCGGTATGCAAAGCGGACTGCTGCGGTGCCAAGCGGGAGAGAATCCGTCCACCGTCTCGACGGAGTGAGAGAAATGGAGATAGAAATGGAGCGGGATCAATCCAACTCAGTAATTATCGATACTCGAGATTGGGTTGTCCCGTGGTAAGCCAGCCCTGTTCCAAATACCAAGCGGCGGTCTGCTCTAGACGCGGCCGCAAAGAGTTGATGCACTGATACCCTACCTCAGCCTTCAATTTCTCCGGAGAACATACCCAAGATCCACCTTTGGCCTCGCGTGCCTTGTCCAAATTAATGATCCCGGCCTCACCCTTTAGATAACCGATGCATTCACTGAACGCAGCGAAAAAACAAAGCAGAGGATGTGGAATACGTAGGTTCTTAACACGATCACGACCCAATGCCTGACCGATCATCCTCCCTAGTTCCGCGTAGGTGACCACCTCTTCATCCGCAACAAAGTAAGTCCCATCCGACGGGTCGTGAGCTGAAAGTCGCTCCCCTGATTGCGCGATGTGATGCATCGCAATACTCAGATCACGAGCGTGCATAGCGGAAAAGAAATAATCATGGAGGCTGGGGATCGCATGAATTCCTGTTCTGGCGATTCCCTTGAAGAGATTAAAAACGTCCCGATCCCCTTCACCAAAAACGATAGGAGGACGAACCACCGACATGGGTACGGTGTGAATCAGTTCACGAAGGGCGTTTTCCCCAGCAAGTTTCGAACGACCATAATGCGAAACCGGGGATACCGCATCGGTTTCCACCCTGGCGCCTATGCCCAAGGAGGGTCCGGCAGCAGCCAGAGAGGAAGCGTAGATCAACACTGGTGGAATCGATTGCCCAGCGCAGGCTCGAGCAACAGCTCGTGCGCCATCTTGATTCACTCTGATAAGTTCGCTGGCACGATGGCTTTTGGTCAATCCAGCAAGATGAAAGACAAAATCCATTCCTTTGACAGCGTGTCCGAGCGACCCCTCATCTTCCAAGTCACCAACGTGAAACTTCGGATCATACGCTTTGAGTGAATCTCGGTTTGAACTGTTTCGAACCAGACAGGTCACATCGTAGCCGCGTTCGGATAAGACCCTGACCAAATGCCTTCCGATGAATCCGGTTGCTCCTGTTACCAAGGCTCTTTTCATCGCCCTGCTATCTCCATCTGATATGAGTTCTCGATTTTCGTGGGTAATTTCGGCATTCACCCACTCGGCTCTGATCAATCTAGGTATTAACGAAGGGTGGATCAGCTCCGCGATTAAGACCCCCGGGAGCACACAGCTCCTCACCATACTTTTCGGCAAATCACAAGCTGTTCACGAGCAAAAGCCTACTGATGCCCCCGCCAAAAGGATGACTTGAATGCAACTTCTTTGGACGCCGCCTATTCGTCAGCGATGGAATTCATTGCTGACCTTTGCGGTACACCGCCTTGAAACCTCAGCCAGGCTTCACTTTAGTCAAAGAGATTTTTTTTTCAGAAATCATGCAAGAAATATCGTCATTAATGACGAGCAGCCGCTCGCGGGCACCATGGTGCGTCCTCAGGAAGCGGGACCTAAACAAGCTAGTGAGAGGGGATCGAGCGTTGAATCGGTGATCGAGGCACTCTGCCTAAAAGGAGTCCAGCCTCCCTGACCTTGCAAGGTGGCGAGCTCTAGAGGTAACGCAACCGGCCTTGCCGCTATTTGGCTGCCCCGGCTGTGACCACCTGACTTGATCCCGAGGCACTGTTCAGCCGATCCCTGTGTTTCTCGATAAGCCAACTATGAAACCAAAGGGGCTCGAAACGATATCGGGCATCCCCGGGACGCTGAGCATCCAAATTCACGAGGCCCGAGCGATTAAGCAGCTGCTCAACCGGAACTTTGACCTGTTCCCCCATCTGTGTCGCGACCGCTTGGTCACCCGACTTTACTTCGAAATACCCATTCCCGCTGATCACAGCGTCTTCTGCATATTGCAGTGCTACCGATTCAAGCAGCTGGACATATAGATCAAGGTCTCGCGGCTTCAGGCGACTCGGCCGATCTCCAGAAAGCGTGTCACGTTCGAGCCACTTGGCGAAGAATTCCTCCTTGAAGCGTTTCTCATCAAAATTGCGTTGCTCTTGGACTGACTCGGCGACGATCTCTCGCACCATCGAGTTGCCAGCCAAATTTCGCATCACGGCTGCTACCGAAGTGTGATGGGATACCCATTGATGCAATGTATCCTGCACCTCTCGATTCATCACCTGATTGGACTCAGATACCAGATCAGCATATTCACTGTGGTCAGCAAAATGATCCTCATGCCAGCTTTCATAAAGATCAAGCGGCATGTGTCCCTGCTCACCCGAGTCAGCCACTTTTCGCCGCTTGTATTTCCAGCAAGGAGAATTCCCACTCGAATCTACCAGGTCACCGCTTGCCGCCAGAGCGGGCGGCTCGAGCACAAAACAACTAAGTCCTGGAATTCGGTCGCCAGAACAACACTGGTGCCAGTACTCTCTGAACACCAGCGGTCTGCCAAAAACGAATGCGTGCCGAACCGTTCCCTTTCTCTCCGTCACGAGTTTCTGAACCGTCTGGAGCAAGAAAAGGTAGTCGTCGGGATGCACTTCATCTAAAGAATCGATGAGCAAGAATTCTTCACTCACCAGCAAGATTCTTTCGGCAAAAGCGACCCTGCCAGCGTCCGTCAACTTCAATAGTTGACTCATGACTTGATTACCATGAACGATATCAGCTTGATACGAAGCCAGACCTGATTCTCTAAAGTCTAGGTACCAATCCCGAATGTCAAACTTCGTGACTGGAAAATCCTCAGACTGCTCGCCGAACAGCCCCGATTTGATGAATGTCTTCCCAACGCCTGCCGTACCAGCAATCAAGGTAAGGCCACTCAGTTCATCATCGTCACCGTCTAAATAAGCAGAAGTGATTGCATCCAGATGACGGCGTAAGCTTTGATTGGCGGCCCAGTAATAAGCCGGCAGCGTAGAATAAGAGCGTTCACCGGCGTAAAACCTTGAAGGCTGAATACGTCTTTCGATCTGGTTAAGCTCTGATAACCATCGACGAATCACTGCTTGACCAGAGGCTTCTGCAGAGGGATTCGCACCTCGAAATCCAGCTTGATAAACACCTTGCTGGTCCTTACCCACTGAGACGTTAGAAACTGCGGGTGCAATTTCCTGAGCATCCGCAGCAACCGTCGATCCAATCAGAAAGGATACCGCGCTCATCAGCAGCACTATCCGCCAGGATCTTAATGATTTTGCCAACATAAAATTCACTCACGGGAACCATGAAGTTTGCCTGTTCCATCGCAACTTCTGAGCGAAATATTAACGCGTTTTTTGCATATGTCTCGGTTAACATTGAACCAACACAATGATTTAACAAACAGAACTCAATGCGTTAACAGTTTCTTAACATTTGGCTTCGTGGTGTTAAATTGGGAAAGAAGAAGGGCCGGCAAATTCATCATCGCTGGCCGACAAATTGGCTTGACTGAGCAGAAAGCGGTCGCGTCATTTGGCGGAGCCAGTCGCTAAATAATCCGCATCCAGAGCATCCGCTGCGATCCAACCACTCATCATCACCATTGGCATCCCGGGTCCAGGGTGGGCTGCGCCACCGGCAAGATACAAACCTTTGAGATCTGTTCGGCGATTTCCTGGCTTGAAAGCGCCTACAAATTTTCCATGACTGGCGAGTCCATAAATCGCTCCATTAAGGACTCGATACCGCTTGTGAATTCCCGCGGGAGTCAGCGAGGATTCGTAGGAAATTTCTTCTCTTAGCCCGCTTAATCCTGCCGTTCTTTCGAGCTTATCCAAAATCACTTCACGGTAAGCGGGATAGAGCTTTGACCAATCGTGATGCTTACGTAGATATGGCGTGTGGACAAGGATATAGAGAGCCTCACCGCCGGCTGGCGCCACGTCAGGTTCGCTTACCGATGGTGCGCATACATAGGCTGTGGGGTCCGGTGCAGGCTCCCCTCGTTGATAGATCCAATCGAATTCTTCCTCAGGATCACGTGAGAAAATAAAATTGTGATGCAGTAGATGCTCGTATCTGCGTTTTAATCCGAGATAGAGCACGACCCCGCTGCATGCGGGATCATATCGCTTTCGTCGAGCAAACTTCTTCGAGGCGACCGTGCCTTTTAAAAGCTCCGAGTAGGTTCTAACCGCGTCACAGTTACTCACTACCGCGTCACACGGAATCACCTCATCCCGATTGACCCTCACTCCGTTGACCTGCTTCCCGTCAGACTCGATGCTCGTCACATCTGTCGACAACCTGATCTCTGCACCCAATTCGGTGGCAAGTTTCGCCAAAGCTTCAGGAATGGCTCGTGTACCACCGACCGGGTACCAGATTCCTTCATCGGTCTGCATGTGGGCAATTCCACAAAGGACCGCCGGTGATTGATAGGGAGACGAACCGACATACTGAGTGAAGTGGTCCATCATTTGAGCGACTCGCTTCTCCGGCACATGAGAACGCACTACCGAAGCAACACTTCGACCCATCCGTAAGGATAAAACATCCCGGAGCACCGCTGCGGAGAAAGCCCCTCCCACCTCCATGGTGTCCCTTATTCCTCCAATCGATCGATAAAAAAAGAATCGATTGGATACCTGGTGGAGCTGCTCACTAACGGCCATAAATTTTTCATAACCCTCAGCGATCTTCGGCTGTCCAGTGAATTCGTTGAGATGCTTCTTCATCTGCTCAACGTCTGAAACAAGATCAAGCACACTGGGCTCTGAAGAAACCTGTTCGGGGTTGTTCGATGGGGAGTTGGAAGAAACGGTACTCGAGGAGCCTTCAAAAAAGCATCGCCACTGCGGGTCCAGAGGAATCAGCTCCAGATAGTCCTCCATTTTGCGTCCTGCTTCCTGAAAGATCTTCTTCAGAACGCTGGGTAATGTGAGTATGGTCGGCCCCATATCAAAACGAAATCCGTCTGCCTCATGGATGGCAGCCTTGCCCCCATACCAATCATTTTTTTCGAGGAGAGTGACTCGATAACCGCGAGCAGCCAACACACATGTGGAAGCTAAGCCAGCAAGGCCACTGCCTATCACGACGACACGATGCGGTTCCTGATTCGAACTCGCAGTAAACCGTTTCGTTGACTCAGCTGTTTTCATAGGAATCTTCCTTGTCCAATCTTCAGTGCGATATCCCTTTTGTACTTAGGATCGTTACGGTGACACTGCGGCATGAGGGCATTTCAACATCCCGCTCGCTCCATTTTTCTGGAGGATGTCCCTACCGATTCCGAGCACTTCTCACCATCTTATAGAACCCTTCCAATCTAGTCCCCACCGTTCTTCCGTATAGAGCCCTCAGAGCGGCAAGGAGGATGCTGGAGTCATCCTCGCGGTTAAAAACCAGATGGGGTGCAAATGCACCCCTCCGGATACTCTTTACCACCGGGACGGTCATGGCAAGTAAGCCTTGCTCGCCACGCGTCACCCCGAAGCCACTTTCTCCTCGACCTCCAAAGGACACTCGAGGATCCGCAGTGGGAACAATCAAATCATTGATCGTCACCGAACCCACAACGAGTTGATCTGCCAATGCTGAGCTTTCCGGGAGGCTACCAAAAACACTGGCGGCTAATCGATATTGGCACTGATTCACGATCTCCACGGACTGATGGATTTCATCGACTTTCAGTAAGCTTAGTACAGGAGCAAAGATATCTGCATTGGCTATCTCACTTTTGGGATCCACACCACCAAATACCAGAGGAGGAATCCGT
>JAAXIK010000265.1 GCA_012270385.1 Rubripirellula sp.
TAACCCCATACCCCCCGTTTCCAGCTTTCTTCTTCCTTCAACCCGCCTTTCGGATTCTGATAATCGCTGAACTCACTTCCCTGTCGGCCGGATGATGTCTGACAACGAGGATTCTTTAGGAAGAGGTAGCCGACCGTGGGACGTGATTCGATCCAGTTCCACGTATCGGACGTCGATTAGATCAACCACGTTTTGGAACGTCTCCTCAACCCATCTATCAATTGCCTCGTTCACCATTTGATCGGAAGGCACCTGGTCGGGGGTAAGTCGGATCGTTTGTCGATTTCCTCTCTGGAGAAGCGATTTGAATCTCTGTTCCATGTTCTTGTCGGCTGATAGTTTCACATGATCGAATTCATGTTGTACCAGTGGATTGTCCCAAAAGCTGACTCTGCCAGGTTGATTGCGAAACCAGATGGTATGAATGGGTTTCCAGCTCTGCAGTTTTGCCCTCATCTGAATCGTCATGCTGCGGTTGGCTGTGTTCCACTTCCAGGTGTTGTATTTGGTGATCCTAAAATCGATTCGATAAGCTGTGATTGCCGAGAGTCTCGGGGTTGGGCGATCCGAATAGTTATCTCCAGCAATTTGTTGATCTAAAGCGGATCGTAATTCTTTTGGCAGATTCGTGAGCTCGCTTGATCTTTGTCCCGTGCTAAAAAGTGATGTGCCCTGAACAAACTCGACATGCCCTTGGGTGATCAAAGCAGAAAGCTCAGCGGGAGGATCTGGCAGGCTGTCTAGCGGAAGAGAGGTCTGCCCGCTCGCTCGGAAGGAAGGGCCCGTACAAAAAAAGCTTGAGATTGCTGCAGCGATGGTGAGTAGCTGAAGTGGCTGTCCCATGTTGAGCTTAGCCCTTGATGCAGGTTTCACTTTGAGGATGACTTGGGTCCACCCTAAGGATCGTTGTCACTCAGCGAGAGTGTTAGCGTGATCCGACCGATCCAACACTCTGTTCCAGATAGCAGTGGGTATGCTCGAGCAGTTTCTCATAAGGGATGTGTTCCACATCCTCGCCGATCAGTTCTACTTCGAGCGGACCTTCGTAATTATACTCCATCAATTGGCGAAGGATATGCTGGATGGGGACCACACCTTTGCCCAACAAACAGCGATTCATCTCTCCCATGGGAGTGTAACGAGCATCACCCAGCTGCACTAAATGGAGATGTGGGATAATGTCGGGTAGCCATTGCTGGACGTTGCGATCAAAGCCCAAATGATACGTATCCAGCACCATTCCAAGAGTGGGGCACCCTATCAACTCAATAATCTCAACAGTTGATTTCAAGTCATTGATAAATGACCATTCATCCCCGCAGCCTCGATGAAAGGGCTCAATTGCGAGATTCACGCCGTGAGCTTCCGCGAAACGCGTTAGCTCGAGTAACGCATCGCAAAGCGTTCTCCTTGCATGATTGCGTGTGTGGCTGTTTCGACCGCCAGCTAACACGATCAAGGTCTGAACACCAATCGCTTCAGCATCACAAATAGCCTCCATACCATCAGCTATCGCGTCGGTGTAAGGTCTTCCGTCACTGCCCGTGAAGCCTCCAATCCATGACAGGGAGGTGGGCTCAAGCTGAAATTCGGCCAGCAGTTCTATCGCACGATCGAGTCCAAAATCTTCCAGTTTTGGACGATAAATCCCCAATCCCGAAAATCCGTGCCTTTGGTAAGCCTCAGCGTCCTCCTCGAAGCTCCAACGAAGTGTTGAAAGCTGATTAATGGACACCGTATTCATGAAAAGTCACTCACACTTTGAGAGGATAAGTCGTCTCAAATTACCGGCAGGCTCACCGGTGATTCAGTTGCAACATACCGATCTGGGATTCAAATCTAAAGGTCAGTTCCTGTGAAACTGATCGTGAGAAACGCGCAAGCCATTTCCTGATTTGGAGTGAATAGAAGAATGTCGCAAATGCTAGCGTTTGAAACTGCTCAATCCATGTTGATTGAGTATTGCTTTGGAGTGTGCGGGAACAAGTCGAGTTTTAGTCCACGTGAGGCAGGCGACGGCCTTGCTTCTGAGCTAGCTCCAATTGCTCGTCAAGTTGTTCCTGGGTAAGGGGGACAAACTCAATCGTCATCAGCGAGTGGGGATCAAGTTGGTGATTCGTTCGTTTTCCCGAAAGTGACTCCACTTCTTCTTCAAGTGCATCGATCCAGGCCGGGACATCTAAGCCGACTCCGGTGGGATGTTGGGTCAAGATTTCAGATTCTTGTTCAAGTAGATCAAAGGCATCACTCGTGCTTCCGGTTTCAGCATCTTGCATGGAGGGTTCAACCAGTGCACGCATGCGGTCGATCGTCATTGGCTGGA
The DNA here is from genome assembly GCA_012270385.1 of Rubripirellula sp. GTDB lineage: Bacteria > Planctomycetota > Planctomycetia > Pirellulales > Pirellulaceae > Rubripirellula. The sequence continues at coordinate 2,324 of JAAXIK010000265.1, forward strand.
CGAATCTCTCTTGAATGCGATCAGCGACAGTCGGCATCCTCATCGCGTAATCGGATTGCAATTCCTTGAGTTTTTTCACGTAGATATCCGCTTCAGCACCAATTCTTTCGCTGAGGCTTCTACGCCAAACCGCAGCCGACTCATCAAGCCCTGACCTGACAAGAACTTCATGAGCCCACATGACTGGCTTTAGATTCCAGGCAATGCGTTCATAACGCACGCGAAGGCGCAGGAAATCTAAGAACATATAAACTAGGTCACCACGATCGCTCTGAGTCGTTGTGCTGTTGTAGTCGAGGTATTCTGTGTGATGATCGATGAGCGATTCGTAGACTAGCGTCATCCATCGTTCTGCTTCCTGTACGGTAATGACGCCCGACTCAAGATCATCAAAGAGTCTGGTGTTCGTTAGATGGTCATCGCCGTCCACCATGGCACGTTGGAGCCATGTCGCAACACCTTGATGCAAGATCGCGCGTACATTCCCAAGTTGCAGGAACATCTGGGTGAAAATCGGATCCACGTAAGTTTTGATGATCAGTACGAGTTGTTCCCAGATCTGGGGATGGGAGACCATTTCTAATGGAGAGAGTCTGAGGGTCTGACTATGTGCAAGCCAGCTCGCGAGCATCGTTTCGGTTAGGCGTTCTAGCTGAGGAATCAGTGAGTCGGCGATCCGATTTTGATTTTCTTCTGAGTTCCGGTCCAACTTCAATGAAGCAGCATTGTTTTGCGAGGATTCAGCCAAGGCTGCAACAAGAGACCGATGACCGAATCGGAAAAGGGAATCAAATTCAGTGACCGCTCCAATTCCGATGGGGTTGCTCTGTTCCATTTCCCTTGCGGTTTCGATCAGGCGGCAGGTTTCGGCGATGAGTCCGCGGCGAGGCAGCCACTGCATGAGATGACGTAACACACGTTGCCTCAAGCGAGCCAAGTAGATCTTAACCGGGTCACCCCCACGTGCGAGAGGAATGTAGAGCAGATTCTTGTCTTGCAATGCTTGGATGAACTGAGGGAAAACCTCTTGGATATCAGTAGGCTTGCAGGCAATGATTGCTCCGAACAATCGTATTGCATGGAGATCGTCTTCGGCGAGTTCAGCGTCGCTGAGCCACGTATCTGGATCGTCCGTCAAACTGAGAATCGCTCCATCGATCAAACGCCTTGCGTCTGACATTTCAACCGCAGTACCGATAATGCGTTCCATCAAAGAATCTCGAAGGACGCGACAGCGATCATAACTGCGCATGGAGTCTTTATCGCTACCTGCAGGTGCTACATGGTGTTCTCGAACGGATGCCAGAAGTTCGAGTAATCCGATGCGATTTTCTTTAGCTCTCTTGGACCAAGCTTCCAGGGATTCCAGACGATCCGATCGATTACTAGGATCCTGATCCGTGACGGCAACATCAGCGGCCACTGCCCACATTCTCGCGAGCGATTTCATAAAGCTGAGATGCTCGGTTAATCTCCGTGATTCGGCTTCGAGAGTATCCTGACTTCCGTCATTGCCTACCTCGAAGATGGCTCCATCATTTCCATCGTCCGTTGTGTCGTTGTAAGTGACATCCTCGTAGGCTGCGCTGTAGAGATCATCGGATTCATCCGCTTCGTGAAGTTCACGATCCCAATCACGGTTGCCAACCGACGTCTGATTCTCACTGAGTTCGAAAAGGGGAGCAGACCAGAATTCTTCTGCATTCGCTTCAAAGTAGTCAAACAGGCGTCGAACTTGGGGCCAAATGGTTTGATCGGTAGCACTCTGGTTTTGGGGATCTTTCCGATCAACGCGGCCCAATTCGCTTTCCGCTCCGGCCGAATTCGCGGGCGGTGTAGTTTCATTCCAGGATTCTTTCTGCCTATTCCAATGACTGCGAAGTCTCAGAAGCCACTGTTCGGATAATTTTGGAAGAGAACTGTCTCCCAATCGAAGGCCGATCCGTTCCGCATGGCCTAGCCAATGAACCAATAAAGCCATGGCGGGCACGAAGTCTTCTCGATCGAGCAAGGCGGAGATCACCAGTGCATAGGCTCGCGGGGAATCAAAAAGATCAGCATGGGGCGCCCAGAAACCTACGTTACCCGCTTCGGCTCCGCCCTCGTGCCAAAGGTGTAAGGCTCTCGCCACCAGTTTGGCTGATTCGTAGGACTCCATTGGGTCGGCGGCTTCGATGGACGAAACGGTATGGGCAGCGTAGGTGCGCCACCACTCCGCCATCTCGCGGTATTGTCTATCCATTTCCTGATAGACGACCTGGTCATCCTGTGCTGCTGCCTCACTCCAGACGTGTGCAGTGTACCCAAACAGATGCTCAACCAGCGTGACCATACTGTCAACGCGAGAATCATGCACGCCGCTGTCGGGCCCCGGATAGAGGCTGAAGTTACCCCCGAATCCAATGATGTCCCACGGGTCAAGCATGGCGCCACATTCGATGCCACGTTGCAGGAGATCAAACGCAGTGGCTGGAACCTCAGATCCCTTGCGGAGGTTACCCGTTCTGATCGCCCTGCGACCGAGTGTCATCAGGCAATCGATACGGCATGTCATTCGTGATGAAGCAGCAGCCACCTCATCCGTCTGCCGTTTAGCCGCATCGGGGTAGCCCATCCTCGCGTACAGTCTTGCAAGTTGGACATGCTGGAGTTGAGCGGCTCGACGTTCTGCCAAAGCTGCGTTGAGGTGTTGTCTTGCCGCGCCGAAAGGCTGACGTCTCAACTTTTGTTCTTCATTGAGTCGTTTACGGTGAGGTCCTGCCAGTCGTTGGAGACGATCCTCGTAGTAGGCATCCCTGAAGGCAGCGATCGGCTTCATCAGGGATCCAAGCGTGATCTCACTCGTATGCCATCCAGGGCCCCAGCCATTGATTGCTGAGGCCATTAAAATGGTACCCGCAAGCACCGATGCAGCCTCTTTGAGGATTTCCTCGGGATCAATTTCCTCGTTAACTTTCAGGCGACTGAGCAGCGCTTCCATGGTGACTTGTCTGACAACAAATCGATTGTAGTAACCGTCTTCGGTCACCGACCGATCATCCCAACCACCGAAATGATAATTGGGACGACGATTCACAGGGTGATCAAAGTCATACGCTCGGGGGTCCATCGCAAGTTCATGGACTCTCTCCGGATCAAAAGAGGCTGCTCGAAGAATGTCAGGATCGGTCTCCCGAAGCATTTCCATCGCAGTCTCAATCAAATCGTGATAAGGCCCCATCGAGATGCCCGCTGATTGAATGTACAGCGGAATCGGTCTGACAAACTCATGACGGTATGGCTGGCATTGACGGTTTTCCAACATGGCCACCGGTCGGTAACCCACAAAATCATCAAGTTGATCAATTGCGTTCTGGATGATCTCCGAGTCGCTCGCTTGCAGGTCACCCGCCAGCAGCACTTCAGCGGCTTTTGCCATGAAGAACCCATTGAAGATCAATTCCGGCACTTGATGGAACAGGAGATCTCGGTGGAAATCTAAGTAAGCGGGTAGTAATTCGCTCCACAGTAGTCGGATGACACGCGAAGCCTGTTTGCAATCCTTGAAAGCTGCTTCGTTTTGTTCTAGAGCTTCAAGCGTCTCAACAAGCCAGTCCCTCACGACCAACCACGCGGCGGGTCCGGTCAGGGGGTCACCCATGACGGCTACGCTGTATAGATCGTTCCAGGCCCTCAGGGTGGCTGGGTCAGCGCTGCCAGATGAAAAGTTAAGATAGCCCGCCAGCCGATGGAGCTGTTCGCTCATGTTTTCGGGTGGCGGGAGATTCGACATTTGACTGCGGACTTTATCGAGGTACAGACAAGCTGGTGATTGGAAAGAGCATCAGGATTCCTCAGCAGGAATCAACTTGATTTCATTCATTCCGCGATGAGAAGGTTTCTCAAGAATGATTGCTACTTTTTGGCTTTCTTCTTTGCCTTTTTTGCCGCTTTCTTCACACTCGTTGTTTTCTTCTTTGTTGCTTTGGATTGCGTAGCAGCTGCTTTTTTCTTTGCTGCCTTTTTCTTGGTTGATTTCTTTTTAGGTTTTGCAAAGGCCTTGGCCCAGCCATCGGCGTATTTTTCGTTAGTGCCGACGCGTAGGATGGTCATGATTTACTCCTGTCGCTTTAAAAATCAGTAGGATGGTTTGATGTTTGTATGTTGAAAACGGAGTGTTGAAAATAGGGGGCAAGCTCCCGTGCCATGCACATCCGGGTGTTCCGGGCTGGATCCGATGCGGTGTGGCGAGGTAGATTAGCTGCCAGCGTGGATGCTTTTGTACCTTGCTTTGCGGAGTCCATCTTCGTTCTCGGGGTCCTCACCGAGACGCTCTCGCAAGTTACGTTCGTAGATCTCGAAGTTACCTTCACACCAGGTGAGCTTGCCGTCACCTTCGAAAGCCAAAATGTGGGTGGCCAAACGGTCAAGGAACCAGCGGTCATGGCTCGTTACGACCACACAGCCCGCAAAGTTAGCAATTGCTTCTTCCAGAGCCCGCAGTGTATCGACATCCAAGTCATTCGTTGGCTCGTCGAGTAGTAAAACATTACAGCCCCTCCGTAGCAATTTAGCAAGGTGCACGCGATTCCGTTCTCCGCCAGAAAGATTCCCGACCTTCTTTTCTTGATCAGGTCCTTTGAAGTTGAATCTCGAGACATAAGCTCGAGACGAGATGTTTCTGCCGCCCATGACAATGGTCTCAGTGCCGCCACTGATCTCTTCAAACACCGATTTGTTGTCGTCCAAGGAATCTCGGCTCTGATCAACGTAGCCAAGATCCACTGTGTCGCCGACACGTATGCTTCCACTATCAGGATCCATCTGTCCTGTAAGCATCTTGAAGAGGGTCGTCTTTCCTGCACCGTTGGGGCCAATCACTCCCACAATTCCCCCGGCTGGCAATCGGAATGAAAGATTGTCAAATAAGACCCGCTCACCGAAGGCTTTCTTAATGTTGTTTGCTTCAATGACCAGTTCACCGAGATGACGTCCAGACGGAATCTGAATCTCGAGTTCGTCGGGACGATCTTCAAATGTCTGAGCCGATAATTCTTCGTAGGATTTGATTCGAGCTTTGCTTTTGGCTTGTCGCGCTTTGGGGCTCATGCGAATCCACTCAAGTTCTCGTGCCAACGTCCGTTCTCTGGCCTTTTGTTGACGCTGTTCGATGTTGAGACGCTTTTGTCTTGCCTCGAGCCAAGCCGTGTAGTTCCCTTCAAAGGGAAGACCACGGCCACGATCAATTTCCAGAATCCACTTGGCGACATTGTCCAAGAAGTATCGGTCGTGTGTTACAGCGACAACTGTTCCTGGATAGCGATCGAGATGCTGTTCGAGCCAAGCAACACTCTCCGCATCAAGGTGATTAGTGGGTGCGTCAAGTAGCAACAAATCCGGTTGTCGAATGAGAAGTTGACAGAGCGCGACTCGACGCTTTTCACCCCCTGATAACTTGGATACATCTGCATCCGGCTGTGGGAGATTAATGATGATAATCTACAACTCAAAGGAAAAAGTAACATAACCGACGAGGCACGGTCCGTTTCATCGGAAATCGAATCGCTTCAGGCCGCCGGGGT
>JAAXIK010000379.1 GCA_012270385.1 Rubripirellula sp.
GGGTGGGCTTTCTTATCACCGCAACGATTTCGCACTTTCTTCCCTACTACAGCCCCATTCTCCTCGGATTCATGTGGTTAATTAGCATGTCCTCCCTTGCGATTCACTACAATCGCAGAGACAAGCAGCAGGAAGATCCCTTGTCAGACGGGAAACATTGAATAGAAACGAACCCGATTGACTCGGTGTGCGTCCAAAGACTAGATAGAGCTATGCCTGACACCGTTTTGACATTTTTCCAATCTATCCACAGAGAAATCAAAGTGGAAGTTTGATGTAAAAGTTTTGTAATGGGTCTACAATACCAACCATCGCATACACAGCCTCCCTCCAGTTCGACCGATTTCAATAAGTGAATTTGTCCATGAAAAACTCTACCTCCCTTAATCGACGTCATTTCCTTGAAAGCACAGCTGTGGCCGCGGTCGCCGCATCATCAACCGCGGTTGCTCACCCCACTGCAGGGACATCCCCTGAAACTTTGGTGCAGGAGCTCTACGCAAGCTTGAAAACCAAGCAAAGAGATCAGATCTGTTTTGACTGGAATCACAAAGATCCGAAGCGTGGTCTACTGAGAACCTTCGTCGCAAACAATTGGAACATTACGAAGGCCGAGATCAATTCTGATTTTTACAGTGATTCGCAACGAGCCATCATCGAAAAAATATTTGAAGGCATCATCGCCCCCGAATGGCACGAGCGTTACTACCAACAGCTCGAGGATGACGCAGGTGGGTTCGGTAATGAACAATCGGTTGCCATCTTTGGCAAACCCGGCGATGGAAAGTTTGAATTAGTTTTGACCGGGCGTCACATGACGCTTCGATGCGATGGCAATTCAGCAGATCACGTTGCTTTCGGTGGTCCGATCTTCTACGGCCATGCCCCGACCTTCAATGAAGACCCCGAACACACCGACAATGTATTTTGGAGCCAGGCGGTCGAAGCCAACAAGCTCTATCAGATGCTTGACGGTTCACAACGCAAAGCGTCCTTGGTCAAGAAAACCCCACGAGAGCAGGCAGTAAGTTTCAAGGGCAAGCAGGGCGGCCTAACTGGACTTCCTGTCTCTGAGATGTCCGGTGATCAAAAGCAGCATTTGCAAAAAGTACTCGGGCTGCTCACCGAGATGTATCGTACAAGCGATGGTGAAGAAGCCATGCAGTGCCTCAAGGCGCAAGGTGGACTTGATCAATGCACGCTCTCGTTCTACCAAGATCAAGACCTTGGCAAAGATGGCGTTTGGGACAACTGGCGAATCGAGGGACCCTCGTTTGTCTGGCACTACCGAGGAGCACCCCATGTACACGTTTGGGTGAATGTTGCAGATAGTTCCGATGTAGTTACCAATAGCTAATCAATGCTGTAGAGCTACAGATAAAAATTAATAAAACCATATCTTTTCTATCTTTTTGTGAGTGAAAAACATGCGTGGACCAGCATATGTTGCGGCAGTCATTGCCGCAGTAGGAATCATGTTAGTGATTGCGAGAGAGCCAGCTGACCAAACCGATCAAGATTTACCCATTGCTGCCGAAACGACATCCGCGGCTTCGTTGGAGACCTTGACACTGAGTGTCCCTGAAATGCATTGCCAATACGCGTGTTTTCCGAAAGTGAAAAACACATTGGAGCAAGTGGACGCCATAGCCGAAGTGCAATTAGCGAAACAGAAAGATGACAGCGTTTTGGATAACCGTCAGGTGATTGTCAAATACAAAGAGGGTTTCGACGTTGACGAAGCGATCGGCTTACTTGCTGAGGCGGGATATACAGATTCGGCGTTGGTTCAGTAAGTTAAACCATTGATAAGTTGAATGAATTCATATTGCGGTCGGCCCCCGAAAGGGCTGACCGTTTAGTGATTTCATCCTGGGGCTTTAAACCTTCCTGCAAGTCGATGTTGTAAGTAAGATGATTGGCCAAAAATCAACGGGAGTTCTCCTCATTGGCCACGGCACGCGGAATGAGTCCGGAACTGCGGAATTCTTCCGCTTGAGAGATGAGCTTGCTGCTCAGATGCCTTCCACACCCGTGCAAGCGGCGTTGTTGGAATTTCAGGAACCGTCGATTGATGCTGGCTGGTCGATGCTAGTGGAGCAGGGTGTTGAACATGTTCACGTAGCACCTTTACTCTTATTCGCTGCCGGCCATGCCAAGCAGGATATCCCTTCAGCGATTAAAGAATCTCAGAAGCAGACACCCGAAATTACCTACGATCAGTGCCGCCCACTTTCGAGGCACAGCGGCATCCTAAAGTTGGTCATGTCACGGGTAGAAAGTTGTGTCGCTCAGCTTGACAGCGCAAGAGAACGAACGGCTTTAGTGATGGTTGGAAGGGGTAGTTACGACCCATGTGCGAGATCCGATATGCTAATCCTCAGCCATCTGATTGAGCACCGTAGTCATTTTGGGTGTGTGCGTACAGCTTTTTATGCGATGTCGGAGCCGAAGCTTCCAGACATACTTGAGGAAATTGCTAATCAAGACCTTTTTGATGCGGTGGTTATCCAGCCTCATCTCTTATTTGAAGGTCGACTGTATCAAGCTATAGCTAAACAGGTAGAGAACGCTTCGGAGAAACATCCGAACCTAAAATGGAAGATCTCGAACTATCTTGGTCCTCATCATCAAGTAGCTCGAGCCATTCAAACGAGAATTTCGCAGGTCTCCAAGGCTTAAATCTGATTTAAAGATCGCCTACTGAAGGTTAAGGGTGAGATCCACGACTAGTCGCTGATCGAGCTGCGTCACACGAGCATTAACACCGTGAAACCAGCGCAGGAATGGAGCTTGATAGTTGTTTGGCACATCCTCTGGTGGCCTCTCACCACCCCAGACACTACTGACCCAAGTCGAGGAATCTTCTGGCGATATTTGATACTCACCACCGAGAGTGCATTGAAGCTTTGCATCCAAAATCATTCGAGCCACTTCCGGTGCGTCTTCTGCCTTGATGGGTAGATTTCGAGACAGCAAATCATAATATCTCGCGCCAGAAAGGCTAGACTCGCTCGCGCGTTGATACAATTGCTCGTTGACCCAATCTCTTAGTTGGCTTCCTCCCAAATCTCCTATTCTTAACCTCGCCTGAGCTGTCGTTTCTGAATCCATTGCAGCAAGGTGCGGTAGGCTCTCCTGAAGTACGTCAGGATGAAAAGACACAACACTAAACTGCCCATCGTTGTAACGATAGAGCCCGCCAACAAGCTTGGTCATTCCCGGACCAATAGGACGACCGCGCCCTAAACCGAGTGGTAGTCGATCCAATGCTCCCGGTTGGGGCCAAGCACCGAGGTAACCGGGGATCTGCTTGATAGAAAAGTAGGTACGTAGTACTCCGGAAAATCGACTTGGATCCGGCGGATTCGTATCTTTGATTGCCGCGAATAAATGGGTTGGTGGACCTAGCCAATCCGACGCTACGTGACCCTGGACGCTCACGATATCATCAGGGGCAAATCTCATGACTGTTCGAGTGGGCGGCCCTAACTGGTTGGCTAATTCACCGTACTTTCCTGGATCCCATGGAGCTATCTCCGCGTGAATCAAAATTTGTTGCTGATCAGATGCTTCATCTAAGGTTTTTCTTTGAACTCCAACCATCACCGGATCAAAGTTTGCAAAACGACTCAGATAACCGGTAGCAATCTTTTCATAACATTCAGCGTCCTATGTATTGACATCCATAACATAGCCATCACAGATGGGAATTAATGTTCCTCGAGCTCCTCTCAACGTGTCAACAAGTCGATTACCGACCTGAAAGACTCCGCTGCGATCAAAACGATCACCAAATCGAGCAGGCAAAAATCTCTGTTTGATCAACTCATCAATGCTGAGAAAGCTCTCAGAATCTGCGTCTAACTGGGCATCGTTGGAAACCTCAGTTTCCCCACTCTGTTCCTTCTTCAAGAGGAGTCGTGATAGCTGAACCATCACCAAATCTGCTTTAGCAAATAACCGCCGTCTCAGCTCAATCATGTATTTGGGTGAAATAAGACCTTGAAACATCTCCGGTGAGAAATAGGCAAAAACTGTATCTTCCCTCGCCAAGGGCATGTAGCGTCGCGCTTGGCCAAAAGCAGGGGTCGAAGCTAATGTCTCACCTGTTCGGGTAACCTCGTAGAATCTTTTAATGAGGTGGCGACTGTTGGTCACCAGCATGTAGTCACCATCAACAGCAAGAAATGAACGCACTTCACCATCAGGGTGGCTCAATAATGAGACGCTTTGGCCATCAATCTCAATATCTTCCAGTGTCACCTCATCATCTTCAGACGCAATCTTGCGACGCTCCGCTTGAATCGATGCACGCAGCACAGTGGTGTTGGTAGCGTGAAAAAGAACTCCAAGAGCCGCACCATCATTGAGGTAGAGATCCCGACCTATCAAAGCCTGATCCTTTACCAAAGTGCCTCCTAGTATTCGGGACAACTGGGTCATGCGAAAAGCAAGTTGCTTCTCAACTCGCCCCGAGACGTTCCGTTCAACCCCCCGCAAGGTTACCAATTTTGAAAGGTCTCCGCCGTTCGCTTCGGATAAATCCTTAAACCATAAATAATTGCTGAAAGAACCATAACGAATATAAAAACACTCTGAGGGTACACGATAAGCAAGAGGCTCAATCGATACATCAGAGTCATCGCGTATGGAATCTTGCGCAGGCTTCCACTTTGGACTATCAGGTAATTTCATTCGACGGACTGAAGAATGATTGTCAACACCACGAGCAGCAAGCTTAAAAATAGTGTCGCTCACCTCCTCAACTCCGCCAATCAGCTTCAGAGGATCCACCAAGTCTTCCTCAACACTAGTCGCCTCGATAAACCAAGAGGGAAGCTGTAGCTGGTTCTGTCTTGCAAGGGTTGCCAACAGATAACTTTCTACCAGAGTGGGATAATCAGCACTCTCGATTTGGGACTGCATCTGTAAAGCATATCCCTCCCACCACTGATTCATCAGATCCGTATGTAAAGGATGATTAATTTCGGGATTGAGCGTAATCTGACCAAAATCACGTCTCTCGTCTGCGATTTGAATCCTTAGTGGTTCATCACCACGAAAGAGAAAGAACACGCGACGAGAAACAGTTTGCAATCGCATCGATTCATCGCCAGAAAGCTCCTTGAATAATTCACCAACGCGTTCCAATAGGCGACCACCACCAGCTTGAGGTAATTGCCTTTGAGATGGAGGGGCAACTTCTATCACTAAATCATGTGATATCGGGAAAAGAATGTTATTGCTGCCCTGATTCTCGCGAACAGCCAGAGGGAGCTCAACACGACCCGATACAGGATTGGGTACCGGAATCTCGACAACACAAATTCCGTAGGGCTCTCCGCTCAAGGCTCTCCCAATGACTCTTTGATCCAGCGAGCGCTGACCCCATAGGAGTTTCACCGGTAACCCGAGCAGAGTTAGAACCAAAAAAAGGATGCGAAGATTGTGCTTCATGGTTTTGGGTAGGTTCGCTGTCACTGACAAATCGGATTCAATCGTTGGTTTTGCGGCGTATGTGTGAATCAATGAACTCGAATTGAAGCTCGACTTTCTCTATCATTGCCACTATTTGCTGCTGGAGACAGAGGAAAACCCCGTTTGGATCCAATTGTTTTCACTGAGAAAGATCATAATCTGGGTCGCCAATTAGCGAGACGACCGGATAATGGTGGGGCAAATGCAAATCCAAACACGTGGTGACAATATTTTTGAAGGCTCGCCACTCCATGGGCTCAACAAGATGGATGCAATCCTACTTTATGAAAGGTAGACTCATCCCGACGCAAAATCTCCCCCTATAGACTACGGAACGAAAGTGAACAGTCCATCTCGAAGTGGTGTCTTTCAAGCTGGTGCTGATGAACGCATGGAAGCCTACGGTGAAAGTATCAGCTTTGATCGGCGACTCTACCGGCATGATATCCAAGGCTCCATCGCGCATGCCGAGATGCTTGCATCGGTAGGTTTACTCTCGGAGGCGGAAGCGAGACTTATCTCAGACACGCTACGTGAAATTGAGAAAGAACTCGATTCCGATTCTCTACCCATTCGATTTGAGTTAGAAGATATCCACATGCATGTGGAGCAGGCACTGATCGATCGAATCGGCGATACGGGGCGAAAACTCCACACCGCAAGAAGTCGCAATGATCAGGTCAGCACGGACATTCGAATGTGGATCCGTGATGCACTCGACGATATTGATCAGAAGCTAAAAGCCCTGCAATTGGCTTTCCTGAATCGGTGCGACCAAGACCTCGACGTCATCCTACCCGCTTACACACATCTTCAACGTGCTCAACCCGTTTTAGCCGCGCACTATTGGCTAGCCTACGTCGAAAAGTTCGCGCGAGACCGAGAACGCATCGCGGACTGCCTAAAAAGAGTCAATAGCAGCAGTCTCGGTGTGGCTGCCGTCGCCGGGACCACGCTACCGATCAATCGGGAATTGACCGCCCAAAAACTACGCTTTGATGAAGTCACTCGTAATAGCTTGGACACAAGCTCCGATCGAGATTTCATGATGGAAACGGCTTTCGTTCTATCCGTGGTGGCCTCACACTTAAGTGGATGGGCAGAAGAATGGATACTCTGGTCCACCGTTGAGTTTAATTTTATCAAACTTCCTGAGACATTCTGCACGGGCAGTAGTATCATGCCGCAGAAAGTAAACCCCGACGCATTAGAGCTCACTCGTGGAAAATCAGCCCGTGTGATGGGGAATCTTCAAACTCTCATGCTCTTGGTGAAGAATCTTCCAATGGCTTACAACCGCGACCTTCAAGAAGATAAGCCACCACTGTTCGACTCTTTCGATACCATCTTTGCGATGCTCGATATCGCCACACCCATTGTAGCGGGTAGTGAGTTACAGCGAGATTCCATATCAAGCCGACTTGAGGAGGGATACCTAGACGCGACAACCTTGATGGAGTGGATGATCAAAAAAGGAATGCCACAGCGACGTGCCCATCACCTTGTCGGAGCAATGGTTGGAGAAGCAATGAATCGCAAAGTGGCATTGAAAGACCTACCATTGGAAACGTTTCAATCACATGCACCGGAAATGGATGCTACGATTTACGATTGCTTAGGAACAGAAAACGCCGTTGCAGCCTTCGTCAGTTATGGTTCAACCGCACCGACACAAGTTGCGGCACAGATCAAGGACTGGAAAGCAAAGTTAACTAGCTAGCCACACATCAAACCGCAGCGTGCAAGTTCGGTGTTCACGCTGAGACTGAATACCCACTTTCCGAAATAGTATCTTCAAGAATTGTGCTTGAAATATCAAAAGAGGCCTCGGGCGAAATCATTGAATCGCTGCAGAGCGATTGCATGATTCGACTCACTTAATAAACCATTACATCCCTTGGAACTGTTGGTAGCTCCACCAACAAATTTTGGCGACTCCCCAAATGAGCAAGGCGGTGTAGAGAGTCACCACAAGGCTCCAAATTATCTGCTCGCGAATGCTGAAACGGCGATTCACCCACAGGAGTGGTAAACCCAGAGCACCGGTGACAAAAAATAAAATCGCAAGAACGGTTAGGCGATTTTGCAACCCTTGACTATCGGCTGTTGTTGTCTCCACGGATTCGTCTACTAGCTCTGCAACAACAGGCTGTTCTTCTAGGCTTCCAGAATTATTCAACATTCGATCAAACACTAGATGGGACGGAATAACCAGAAGAGTAACGTGCTTTTTCAGATATGGACACTTCTACGAACCCGAAGGTGGAGCCGTTTTTTTTGCTTGAAGTTGATCGGAGACATGAGTGAGGTATCCCAACTTTGCCGTTTCATACTTCTCCAGATCACCCTTGAAACGTTTCCAGTTTAGCATCTTTACCTCCTCATACTG
>JAAXIK010000307.1 GCA_012270385.1 Rubripirellula sp.
ATCCAACAATTTAGATCCCGCCAGTCGGGCAATGCTTCGTTAGAGAATAAATGGGAGGCTGCAGAGTCCTTTCTTCTCTCAGATCAAGAACTCCCAGAATTCGATGTTATCACTCTCGGCACTCCACTACGTTATCGATGGTCCCTCCGACCTGGCACACGCCTACTCCATATCATCAACCACCGAAGCTTGGACGCAGAGCACCCTGACAAAGCCCACGTCCCACTTGGAAGAGACACTTTGCACCTGTCTGATATGGGTGATGTGATTCAGCAGCTCGGGTTAGGCGGGTCCGACTTTCCACCCAATCTTCTTTCCCACAGTGAGCGGAAACTCGAAAGAAAACTTGCACGCATCTTTGAGTCGACCGTTCGTCGCAAAGATTATTTCAGAAAGCTCGCCATGGGCCGGAGAGATTCAAGTGATGGTAAGACACTATTGATCGACTACTCGGAGATACAAGCTTCAGAGGCTTCACTCTTACTTGGCCACGGTGTCTATACCTTGGAGAGCCTCATTCCTTTTCACCTAGCCATCGCTGCCAGCGAGTTGTGCGAGATCGCGTCAAACTAAACGATCGACGATGGCATTTTCTAGATGCTTTCTAGACTCGGTAATCAGCGTATTCAACAGCAAGCTGTTCACGAAAGATCTTACTGTTGTGACGAATATCCACCGGAAGTGGTTCCTTCCGAATCATGATCTCACTGATCCTTCGCGTCATTGGATTTCTGGTAGCCAATTCATGAAGTTCATCAACCAGCTCACTCCGGTCTTGGTCATTCAAATCGGAAAACTCGGGTTGAAGTTCGACTAACACCATGGGAGTTTTCACCTCACCTGTCCCAACCCCTATCAGTGCAGAGCGGTAAACCATTGGATGCGCATTAAAAATGGCCTCACAGGGGATCGTGTAGAGCGTCCGATTCTCCGTTCTGACTCGATGCGTTTTACGTCCACAGAACCAGAATCGATCATATTCATCCAAATAGCCAACGTCACCCATCCTGTGCCAAACCTGATCTCCATCAACAACCTTATGAATCGCATTCTGATCAGCTCGAACCACATACTCCTTGGTGACCATGGGACCGGTTACCAAGAGTTCACCGATTTTCCCTACATCCAAAACCTTCACATCATCGAGGCACTGAATCGGGTCATCTGAGATTTCAATAATCTTCCACTCGACACCCTCAAAGCGCGTACCAACACACGTCCCCTTGCCTTTAGCCGAGGCGGGGCCGGTTTGCGAGATGACTTCGCGTGACTCAATCGAAGCTAACGGCAGAGCCTCCGTTGCTCCATATGGTGTAACAATCTCACCGTCCTCGTGTATCAAGCCGCGTAATCGCTCCAAGGTGTTTGCGGGGACCGGTGCTCCTGCAGAGAGGATGAGTTTCAGCGTGGGGAACGGTTTTTTTACTCCCCGCTGTTCGGCCCAACGAACCACCTTATTCCAAAGTGCTGGAGAACCGAATGATTGATCAATTTCCCACTGCGAAACGGCTTCAATCAACCGCTCAGGATCGACCTCCGCGGGTCGAGTCGGGTCCATATCAGGGATTACGGTGGTGACACCCATCACCGCATCGAATAATCCGAAGAGCGGAAAGCATGCAAGATCCTTTGAACCCCGATGGATATCATAGCGTTCTCGAATCCTATCGATCTGGGAGTGAAAGGTACCATGAGTGTAGAGCACGCCCTTCGGTGGGCCTGTACTTCCCGTCGTGAAAATCACCGCAGCGGAGTCCTCTAACTCTCGTCGGACGATAGAAAATTCTTTGCCGGTATTGTTACCTAAATGAATCAATTGATTGAGAGTCTTTCCACCCCAAAACCATTTACGACCAACCGTGACATTCCATTGGGCTTTTGGGAATCGATGTCTCAATAAAGTTCTTATTGCCTGTGCGCGGGGAATCCCAATGAAGCCATCAGGTAAACTCTCACTGAGACACTGGATAAGATGCTTACGCCCCATTCCGGGATCGATAAGAACTACCACCACACCCACTTTCAGGAGCGCAAGCACAAGCTCAATGAATTGTCCGCTAAACGGAACCAACATCACGAGGCGCATGCCCGGTTGGACACCCCATTCCAAAAGGCCCCGTGCAATCTCATCGGTTCTACGATCGAGAGCCTCAAAGGTAACTACTCGGTAGCTTCGGGTTCCATCAGCTTGAACCGGCCCATCGGGCTCGGCGATCGCAACCCCACTCGGCATAAGTGTTGCAATGGTCTTCAGTCGCGCGGCCACATTGGGTTCAAAGGCCTTCTTCATCCCTCTCCTCCCTGCACCGCCAGATCGGCAACCGTGGTGATGATCCCCTCCGCTATGGAAAAGGGTGTGACCCTTTGCGCTCCTTTCCATCCAGGGATCGCATTGACTTCAACCACCTTGGTCTCACCGTGCTCATTTTCAAGAAGGTCGACCGCACCGTATACGAGTCCCAGATCCTGACAAATGTTAATGGCCAATTCCCGAAGGTCATCCGTGACGACAAAGGCTTCTGATTTACCCCCACCAGCGCGATTCGTTCGGAAATCATTCGGATTGGTACGGCGAACTCCAATGACTCGCGAACCGATGACCAGCAGCCGAATATCCATACCGCCTGGTGGATAGAACTTTTGAATGTAAAACAGAGCATCAACTTGCTCCAATGTGGAAAATGCATACCAAGCAAGCTCTTCCTCTTGAACTCGCATCACTCCACGACCCTCACCGCCAAAAACTGGCTTCACTACGCAGTCGCCACCAAGCTGCTTAAAAGCCTCCAATGCCTCATTCCTATCTTGGGCGACGATCGTTTCAGGTACTTGGTACCCCAGAGTGACGACCCGGCTTAGCGTGGCAAATTTATCGATTGCTAATTCAAGGGATCGCGGGGGATTCACGACCAAAGGGGTCCGAGCTTGTCCACTTGGAGATCCCAAAACGGTCCTCTTCCCGCTCCTCTGGAATTCCAGCTCGTGGAGTACAGCGAGCCGGAAGGTAATCCTTTCAAAAGACCCTGAGGGCATGGTTCGCGCTAGCACTACATCGTAATCGCTGAAAGATCCCGAGCTGGAATGAACATCAAACATACCGTCACAGAACCTCGCCCTTATTGATTCGTAGGATGCCAGTGTTAGTTCGTGACCAAGGTGAGAACAGGCAATTTGCAATTCGCTGGCATGCCAACCCTGTCCGGCCCCGAGGCAGATGATTCGGAGCGAACTCATTTCAAAAATGACTCTTCGAGCAATTTTGGATCAATGGCCCCCGCCTCAAAGGTGAGTCCACTGCGTAGATTATGAATACTTACCTTGGCGGGACTGAATAAAAGTGGATCCACTTTGTAGAAGTCGTAGTCGTATTGTTTGAACACCTTTGCGAATGGCTGACCGTGATCGGGAGATGCTCCACTGGGAACGCGTTCGATTACCGCTTCAATAGCGTCATCATCATGATCCACCCAAATGGTCACGGTTGCCCCATAGAGAATCGCATCGTTAGTTCGACCAATTCCATTGATTACGTCACCTCGTTTCGCCGGTGGCGGCAAAGGGGCGACTCCGGTCGCAGAGACCACTGTGCCAATGTCAAAATGCAATTCATGCAACTTATGTAAAGCCGTTTCGACGCTACGAGCCACCACCTGGGTAGAACCTGCAATGGAGGTCGCGGGAGCAACCGCGATCCTCAACCCTCCAACTTCAACACGACACTCCGAAGCGATCCGCTGCAAAGCGGCCTCGGAGGGGAGAACCTCGGATTCCAGAACTCCCACGACTTGGTCAACCCTCTCCGAGAGTTTCAGACTTTCAAGGAGCGTTTCTCGTCCACGAGCCAAACGCATGGGACCACTTCCCATCGCAAAAAACTCGTCCGCCTCCACGGGCCATCCGGCATACTGGCACCCCAAACAGCTCATGATGGGCTGGTCGGTCTGTACAAACACCCCCTGATTCACCCTGTATCGGCTACCGTCCATGGGGACAATCTCAACCTTTGCGAGACCACCCATGCAGAGTCGTGCAAGAGACAACCCAGCGGCGAGTCCACCGGGATATTCGACTCCCGCATCAAAAATTTGCGCGTTGGCGATTTCCGAGGAACCACAACCGAGAAATTCAGGGTCGTCGAAAAGCTTCTTAAAAACGATAGCAGTCTGTTGATTTATCATTCCAAAATCGTCTTAGAAATCGTCCATGTTGTCCAGTCGGCAGAGCACTACTCGAGAGTCTACCCAAATCCACGAGGCAGGTGTCTTCACAGGGTTTATGTCGCAATCCGCTCATCCTGCCATCCACATCGGCTTGAATCAACGGAAACCGGACGGGTTCGCCGAACAACTACCGGTTGCGAACAGTTATTAAAAGATCCACCCAAACTAGAATACGATCAAAGCACGGTTCCAAAACGCCCCCCCTGCCATTGGAAGCAAAAATCGTTCATTCTTTTAGCGTCGACTCAGCCGTATCATTGGGAGGATCGTAACCCATGCCACTGTCCATCATTGCCCACCCCCATCCGACACTCAGAGTCTGTAGTCGGCCCATCCGCCGAGTCGATGCACAGCGTCGCCAGCTCGTAGCCGAAATGTTGGATCTGATGTATGAAGCTGACGGCGTGGGCTTGGCTGCCAACCAAGTCAATCTGCCTCTTCGGCTGTTTGTCGCCAATCCCACAGGAAGCCGAGAGGAAGGCGAGGAGCTCGTGCTGCTCAACCCAGAGATTCAGTTCCCCAAAGGAAATGAAACTGCACAGGAAGGCTGTTTAAGCCTACCGGGTCTATACGGAAACGTAAAACGCCCAAAGTCTGTCCGAGTGAGTGCCTACGACCTCAGTGGCAATTCCATCGAAACCGAGGTGGATGGATTTTTAGCGAGAGTGATCCAGCATGAGAATGATCATCTAAATGGAGTTCTATTCTTTGACAGGATGTCAGAGGAGTCCAAAAGGGACATCAACGATCAAATCCAAGAACTGGAAATGGACTTTCGAAGTAAACAAGAGACCGGGGGTATCGCCTCCGACGAAGTATTACTTGAGCAGCTCAACCAATGGTACGATAAGTACTGCTGATTCGATCGAGCCGAAGGATTGGGATCTCTAGGAAAAATAAGTTCAAGGAATTGTATCGATGAGAATCATCTTGATGGGTACTGGGCCATTTGCTGTACCCGCTTTCGATGCTATCCGAGCACAGGGTTACAATATCGTTTGCGTGGTCACCAGGCCTGCCCAACCGGTTAAAAGCCGTACGGGCCCGCCCCCCCAACCTGTTCGCACTTGGGCTGAGTCCCAAGGACTCGAGGTGACAGCACCACCGTCGATCAACTCGACAGAAGCAATAGAATCATTAGCCAAACTGAGCCCGGATCTACTCGTTGTTTGCGATTACGGACAGATCCTCAGCGACGCTGCTCTTTCCACCGCCAAGCTTGGCGGCATCTATCTTCATGGGTCGCTGCTCCCGAAATACCGCGGCGCTGCTCCAGTGCAACGCGCCCTGTTGGCAGGCGATCCCTTAACCGGTGTATCGGTCATTCACATGACGCCAAAACTGGATGGCGGCCCTATCCTTGCTACCGCAGAGCTTTCCATCGCACCTGAGGAAACGTCCGGCGAACTAGAAGAACGACTCTCTGATCTCGGGGTAGAACCGACATTAAGTGCTATTAGCAAGTTAGAAGATTGGGACGGAACTCGTGTGCTAGGCTGCAATGAAGATCCACAATCCGGCACGCGAGCCCCTAGCCTCAGCAAGAAAGAGGCGCTGATCGATTGGACACGGTCAAACGTCCAACTTGACTGCTTTATCAGGGGAATGCTCCCATGGCCCATCGCATACACCTTCTTACCCACGGGTGACCCTAAACCACCGCTGCGCGTCGCCATAAAAAAAGCTCGTGTGATCCACTCAGACTCGATCGAAAAAGAGACCTACCCAGTACAGCTTTCTGGAGCGGACGAGAACATCACTCCGGGATCTCTTCTTCGAACGGATCGCATGCTCATTCAAACTGGGGAAGGTGTTTTAGAGCTCCTTCAAGTGCAACCCGCAGGGAAACGGGAAATGACGGGTGAGGAATTCATGCGTGGATATCAGCCAGCCCTTGGCACAGTGATGAAATAAAGCCGAGGGGACCCCACACAGTTTTGCTCCCCCATTACTCGAAGCTCCATCGTGTTCTGACACTCGTACACGCATGAAGAATAATTAACGAGCACACGAAAGAATGTCATTCCGCTGTCATTCGGTAACTCCCAAAGTACTGTTACTTGGTGTAGACTTTGCCCAGGTGAGTAAAGTCCCGAGTCAGCGTTCGACCCAATGGATCGACACAGATCCAGGGAGAGACAAATCAAAACTTTACCCGGCCAAACCGCATGCGATCGTCCGGCTCTGCCTGACCACAATCTACCACTAACCCCGTTTCAAGCTCGAATATCTGGAAGCAATGTTGATGAGAAAAAGACCATTCTGGCTTGCGGCCCTTCCATACTTGATTCTTTTCCTTTCCTTGGGCACGCCATTGACTCGCGTGGGAGCAGAAGAGGGCAAACAGCCTAATATCGTTTTAATAATTTCCGACGATCAAGCATGGACGGATTACGGATTCATGGGTCATCCAGATATCCAGACCCCTAATCTGGACCGAATGGCGAAGAGCAGTGTCCTATTTCGACGTGGCTATGTCCCGACGGCACTCTGCAGGCCTTCACTCGCCACGTTGCTGACAGGTCATTACGCATCCACGCACGGTATCACAGGGAACGACCCCTCACCGAGACGAACACCACCGAACACAGCGAAGTACAACCAACAGCGAGCTGACTTGATCGGTAAGCTTAACCAATACCAAACGCTGCCAAGTTTGCTCGCCGAAAAGGGATATCTCAGCCATCAAAGCGGAAAGCTCTGGGAAGGCAGTTATGCAAACTCCGGATTCACACACGGGATGACACGAGGCTTTCCTGAGAAGGGTGGCCGGCACGGCGATGACGGTCTTGAAATTGGTAGACAGTGGATGAAGCCAATCGCAGATTTCCTTGACTTAGCAAAAGATCAGAACAAACCGTTTTTCATTTGGTACGCACCTTTCCTGCCTCACACCCCCCATAATCCGCCTCAGCGTCTCCTGGACAAATACCAGACCGGTGACCGCCCGATTTCGATTGCCAAGTATTATGCGATGTGTGAAAGGTTCGACGAGACATGCGGACAACTCGAGCATTTGGTTCAGGAACGTGAACTATCCGAAAACACACTCTATGTTTACGTTACGGATAACGGCTGGATCCAAGATCCCAAATCACGAAAATACGCACCGCGATCGAAGCAGTCTCCTTATGAAGGTGGGATCCGAACTCCTATCTTTTTCCGGTGGCCTAACCAACTCACCCCACAAGATCGCCCGGAACTGGTCAGCAGCATCGACTTGGTGCCCACCATCTTAGGGTTCGCTGACGCAAACCTACCCAAAGGTCTGCCCGGACTGAATCTCAAAGCGAATCTTCTCCAACAGCGTCCTATCGAACGTTCAATTATTTTTGGAGAAGGGTTTGCACACGACATTGCCGATATCGACTCGCCTGAGGCTTCGCTCCTGTACCGATGGTGCGTTGAGGGTAAATGGAAACTCTTGCTCACCTACGATGGGGAGGTCAATCGCTACGCCTCATCACACCCTCGAGAAATCAAAACACCACAGTTGTTCAATCTTCTAGCGGATCCTGAGGAGAAAGTGAACGTTGCCAATCAGCACCCACAAGTCGTCACGCAACTTTCAAAAAAGATAGCTCAGTGGTATCCCCTCAAAGAGAGGAAAACTGAGCAGCTTGCTAAAAATCACGT
>JAAXIK010000244.1 GCA_012270385.1 Rubripirellula sp.
CATCAATGGTGGAGCTCTTCAATTCTTCTTCAGTTTCATCCACCGTACTTGCAATGGGTACCTGAACTGCGGCTTCACACGTTGGACAACGAACCCGCTTTCCGGCGAATCGATCATTCACCAAATGGGTTGTACCGCAATGCTCGCATGAAAATGTAATCTACATGTCTAACGTCTGCTTTGAACTGAAATAAGTTGACTAGAAACTTCTGAAACACCTGTAAACGACTAAGCTTTTCGACTCGATGTTCAGGAAAGCTTCAATTCATCACTCAAGCTTCTGAAAATCATTGTTCCTTGACCGCGATATAAGTGGAATCAAGATCCTCAAACGCATCTCCTATTAACTTTTGAATTCGGGTGACGTGCCCGACTTTCACTTCCGAGTCACCGAAGAGCATGACGTGTTCCTTGGGTGTCCGGTCAGTGCTTTCCATCTCACCTGTGATGTACTCGATAATTTCGCTGGCCTGTTCATTTTCATCCGTACTAAATTCCGTGCCATCAGGCGTGCTTAGAACGACACTATCACTTCCTGAGGGCTTAATAAAAATTACAGCCGAGTTTTTCGCGGAAATCGCCAAGCCATTATCCGCTTCCGGAATCGTTCCAATCTTGGTCGGATCCATCGTGGAGCAAACAATAAAGAAGATCAGCAACAGAAAAGTGATATCAATCATGGGTGTGATATCCATTTCATCGTCTTCACGATTCTTCCTCGGGATGGCGAAGTCATCATCTTCGTCATCGATGAAATCACTGCTATCACTCATTTCAGACTCTCATTTATTGCCACATCCGCTAGGCAACTTATTTAAGCAATGTCACCAAGCGCGGTTGAATTCAATCTCTATCCCAAACGTTACTTTTTACTGTCACCTGTAAATTTGGCTAATGAAGCTCGATAGGACGCCATGAAGCGAGCAAGCCCAGCGCCGACCAGGTCCTCCATCTTGGCAATTCGAATATTTACATTAGCAACGAGGATCATGAGCGGGATAGCAATAGCAAGACCGCAGGCAGTAGTACGCAGAGCAATATTAATGTCCTTCGCGAGAAACTTAGGCTCGACCGATTCTGATGTCGCCAACGTTTCAAAAGCACCCATCATTCCGAAGACGGTACCGAATAGACCGATCATTGGTGCACTCTTGATAACGGTACTCACCCATGAAAGTCGATACTCGATATCGCTCATGACATCTCTTTGAAAACGATCCATGACAAACTGCCGAGCTTTTTTGTAGCCCATCTCACGATGCCCTACAGCCATCTCAACAATTTGTGGAATGGCTCGAGTATCGCCGTCGCAGTACTCGGCAACTCCTTCGAAGTCACCCTGATCGAGCATTTGTTCAATGTCGTCCATGAACTCGTCTTGCTTCTCTTCTGACTTGAACCGTTTCTTCCCAACCCGGGTCCAGACAATCACGATGCAAAAAAGACCCCACAGCGCAACGGCCGCGAGAGCGCCATAGGTCGCGTTAGAGATCATGTCGAATAAAGAGGCTGCTAGCGGCATCTGAAATACAGTCCTTAGTAAATGGGAAACTGACAAGGTTGTGTGATCAAATTTTTAGGTAGTCCAACACCTGATGGCGAAAAGACCAGGGACCAAGACCTGGATCTTGGCGACTCTCAAATCATGTTTATCGATTTCTTGAAACTCTATCTTCGAGGTTTCCTATAGCGTTGGCTAACCACTTCAAAGACATAATCCCCGCCGTTTGATTTACTTTCAAAAACGGTTTTGGCAATTTCAGTCACCGAAGGATGCCCTTTACTAGTGGAATACTCGAGCTCAATGACAGCGAGTTGATCCTCCAATGCCTTGGGAATGAATTTCAACATCTGACGATTCGAAAGCTGAATACTTGCGGAATTCAGTAACTGCCTATCGAATTCCATCAATGGGCTGGGGCTATTCCACATGAAGTAAAGACGCTTCTCGGATGATGTATCCTCGATTCTTCTCTTCTGAATTCTTGATGAGAGATTCGAAGCAACATCGACACCTTGAATGGATCCACCAATCGCACCCAATTCAATTTTGAAGTAATCGAGCTGAGTAGCGTAGGACCGCACATCTCGGGCAGAAAAGTTAAGTTGCCAGCGTTCAAATCTTGGCACAATGTCCTGACCTTCTCCCGGTGGTCCGGGTGGTCGACTATCACCCGCGCCTGTACCGGTTGTTGTCGCAGTGGCAGCTGTGTCAGTGGTTGCCAATGCACCGGCAACCGTACTCACCGCATCTGTTACTGCCTCGAGTGTGTCCTGAAGAGTGGGTTCCATGAGTTCCTCAACCTCCTCGGCCCCCGGGGGCTCAAAGTCTCTTTCAAAACCCTCTGGATTTTCGCCTCGGCCTGCCGGCTCCTCGATTGGAGGCATGATAGGTGGCGGGGAGTAAACCCAACGCGTGGTCAACCATATGATGAAAAGCATTGTGACGAATGTCCCAATGAATATGATCAACGCAAGGAGTAATGATGTGACAGAATCAAATCGACTCGTTCGTAGTTTCTCCCTCTCAAGAAGCCTCGCTGCTACTCGAGGATTCTCTAAGGATGATGCTGGTGAAGAGCTTGGAGTTGATGCCATTCGGTATGGACCTGAATCAACGTTAACGAAAAGGTTGGCAGCGTCGCTATTATTGGACGCCACGGTTAATCACTCAAAAACAAGACCGCCTTACAGGTCGTAATCAAGAACCACGTATTTTGGATTGATACTCCGGTACCAGTCTCGCCATTGCTGTTGAGCTCGCTCCACTTCAACTCGAGAAGGTTCATCCGGCATATCAAATCCGTCAAACTTTCGGCTTAGGAAACGCAATCCATCTCGAGCATAGAGTTTTACTGGACCATCAGGATCACTCAAAGCGAAGATCAGTGAAGGGACAACGCGTAAGTCATCGCTGCGAGCCAAAAGCTGAGCAGCAACTCTTCTCGCTTGCCAAGATCGGCTACCTCTGACGAGCCTTTCGAGGCGATCAAGCTGAGCAGCACGACTCTTGGGATCTTTTGCAAGCTGCAGATCGTCTGGAAGAGACTTACCTTCCGTTTCTCCCGCACCGTCTTGCTCCAAAATATCCAGCATATCGGTCACCTGTGCAGCAACAGGTCTACCTTTAATTTGCGTCCCATCCACACGAATGTCTGTGGTATCACTCGGAAGACCATAGCCGCCCGCAAGACTACCCTGACTCATCGTAAAGATCGTTTTCTGTGTACTTCGAATTAGAAACAAAAGGGAGAAGGCTGTGGCAATTGGCTTCCTTTCCCATGTTTCTTTGCCATTGAAAGATCCGTCTGGCTGTTGCAAGCGTCTAAGTTCATCGACGCCCTTGTTATACCAGGCAGGACTAGAATCCTTCGGTAAACCCTTCGCGATTTCCCAGAAGCTCTCCAACCTCTCGAGTGTATATAGACGGTAGAAGTAATAAGCATCTGACTGTTTAGCCGGATTCGCCTGCCTCCAGCGGTTCAATAAATTGATTGACCCCAACACCGATTCTGCAGGAATCTTTACACGGCTACGACGGGTCTTATTTTTGTCTTCTTTGTACAACTTAATGGCCTCGGGAAGGCCGACAATACCGGGATCTGTGTCATCATCGGTATCTCCCCACAAACGCAATGCGTCACCAGCAATCAAAAGGCTACTGCCTCCAGCTATCGCCATGGACTGGCTCACTCCGGAATGACTGTGGTTTCTTGCTCCGGTCTGTGCCGAAAGAGGTCGCCCTGGTCCAGCATCACGAGCAAAATACGGCCAAGCACCCTGCACATCCTGAACACGCATTAGCCATTGAAGCGTACTCGCAACCTTTGCGTAGTCCAAAGGTAAGCCGTTACGGTCAAGTGTCCAGATTGCGAGCAAAGCGTACTGAGCTTGAGAAATATCGCCCTCATTCTGCTCATCAAACATTGGATAGCCGAATGCACCGTTCCTACCCTGATAATCGAATAGAAATTTTTGAACGATCTCTAATTGAGGGCGATATCTGTCGGGATCAACCTCGGCGAATAAAAGAACACAGACCGCCGCTTCATAATTACGTTTCGCCCCGCTGGCGCCTCGAGTCGGTAACGATGCAACAATTTTTTCCGCGACTCCGAGTCCACGCTTTACAACAGGGTGCTCGGGATCATGGCGGCATTTGTGATGTGCATAAGCAACCAGCACCGTTACCCCAGATGATCCTGAAAAGGATCCTGCATCCCCGGGCAGATCGTTGTCCGTGAGTTTCTCTAAATACTCGAGACCTCGATCAACCATTTTGGTCACCACAGGATCAGTCGGAGTGTAAGCTTGAACCGACGGACTAACTGCTATCAGGACCAAAAGGATTCGGATTACGAGCTTCCTGGGGCCACCAAAGCTCTTCAAGTTTGGATTCAGTGAGATCATGAGCCGCTTCATGAAGGAGGAGATTTTCAGGCTGACGCGAGCAAGACTAATCACAGGGAACCAGCTAAACACCCCCGCAGAGGTATTTTCTAACGAAGTTCAAGAAATAGTCACCACTCGGTCTCAATGATAAGGCATCCGATTGACGATATGCTGCATCATACCCTACTATCCCGTGCTAGCGAGTTGAATCATTAAACAACTTGGACTAGTTTCGTGAGTTTCAAGTTGGTGTGATAGCAACTATCGGTCAGGTAGCTCAGTTGGTAGAGCACGGCCCTGAAAAGGCCGGTGTCGGCGGTTCGAGCCCGCCCCTGACCACTCTCTCATTGCTTCGTGTGCACTGGACTCTTCGCACACCCCCCAACAGGGCCAATTCTGGTCGTTCCCTACGCACAGCAAACTTTCGTGCCAAGGATTCTAGCAATCTTGGGCACCACGCTATTCCATCCCAACGCTGGCGATCAATCGACCGATTTTTCCCGAAAAGCGGCAGGAAATCGCACATTGAGTTGGTTGATTACCAAGATCGAATCGCCGTACGCACCCGGGACTCCGCCAAGATGTTAGTCGAATGCTCTCACTGCCATGCTGCCATCCACAATGACTGCAACCACTGTCCATGGTGTGACCTACCGAGAACACCTCAACAGACCCGATGGAATTGGAGCCAGTTCAACCTAATGCATCTGCTGATTATTGCCCCACTAATCGGCGTTTGGCTAGGCTGGACTCTCAAAGCTTCCAACCCATAACTCAGAATTCAACCGCGAGACACACTCCAGAAGCATCTGTGAATCGCCGTAAAGGTTTCAGGTAAAATTATTTGATTCAATTTCGACACTTTGGAAGGTTCGAGAGGTCTGGTTAACGAACTCCCAACCTCCGATGAATAGGTTCAACTCACCTCCTCTGCAAAATGTTTTTCTTGCTTGTGGTGTCGATTTAGAACGCTAAAAGCTTTAGCCTGTGCTCATTACTATTATCAACCCAACTAATAGCTGCCAGCGAGTGGATTATGCCTACACCACGTCTTGCACTTCTTTTGCTAACGATTGCTTGGATTCCGGCCGGTATCAGTGTATCCGCGCAGGGCGACTCTCCAACGTCGGGCAACCTCACTAACGCCAGTCAATCTCCAAGTGAAGAATCCACAGCGACTGAATTGATCGATGAGGAGGCAACTCCGGTCTCTGAAGAAGCAACTACCTCGGATGCAGAAACAGAGAAAACGAACGCTGAGACCGAGTTAGCACCCGAAGTGAGTAGCGAGCTCGGTACTGCGGCAAAGATTGACAAGCTATTCGGAGATTGGGTCGTCTCACCTTTTGCCAGGGTGCTGTTCTTTGACTTCTGGACGGAAGATTGGCTAGGGACCAGTATCCCATTTGTTGTCATTTGGCTGCTCTCTGGGGCAGTATTCCTGACACTTCGAATGGGTTTCATCAACATCCGAGCATTCAAGCATGCGATTGATCTGACAAGAGGTGTTTACGACAAGCCCGATCAAGTTGGTGAGGTCTCACATTTTCAAGCACTATCCGCAGCGCTTTCCGCAACCGTGGGCCTAGGTAATATTGCCGGGGTTGCCATTGCAATTGGAACGGGAGGACCTGGCGCATGTTTCTGGATCATCCTCATTGGACTTCTTGGAATGTCGGCCAAATTCGCTGAGTGCACATTGGGTCAGCTTTATCGCACGAAAGATGAAAGCGGTAATGTTCTGGGCGGACCGATGCGGTATCTAAAAGTTGGTCTCGCTGATGTCAAACAAGCAGCGCTCGGGAAATTCCTCGCGGTCCTTTTTATGCTTCTGTGTGTTGGTGCGAGCTTTGGCGGTGGCAATGCCTTTCAAATTGGCCAGTCACTAGAAGCAATCCGCGGTGATATACCTATCCTGCAAGAGTATCCGGTGCTTTATGGCGTCGTGATGGCAGTTCTGGTTGGATTTGTCATTGTCGGAGGCATGCGGAGTATAGGGGCTGTTGCAAGTAAAATCGTACCCTTCATGTGTGGAGCATACGTTCTGTCCGCACTATTTATTTTGCTGATCAATCTTTCCGATATACCCGAAGCTTTCGGACTCATCATCTCTGGTGCTTTCAATCCTGATGCAATGTACGGTGGGTTTCTAGGGGTTTTGGTCATTGGTGTGAAACGCGCGGTGTTTAGTAACGAAGCAGGGGTTGGCTCAGCGGCCATTGCTCACTCGGCGGCCAAAACCGAAGAACCTGTGAGCGAGGGTATTGTGGCACTTCTCGAACCCTTCATTGATACGGTGGTGGTCTGCACCATCACCGCTCTGGTCGTCATTGTGACGGGTGCTTACAGCGCCCCTGAAATGCAAGAAGCGATCAGTGCCAATCAAGGTGCAAAGGTAACACTATTTGCCTTCACCACTGGGGGCTACGATTGGTTCCGCTACATCTTGTACTTTGCAGTAGTCCTATTCGCCTACTCAACTTGTATCAGCTGGTCCTATTATGGTGAACGCTGCTGGGTACAACTCTTCGGCGCGAACTTATCCATCATCTATAAGATTTTATTCTTATGCTTTACGGTACTCGGTTCGATTGTTACAGCTGGAAATATTCTTGAATTCAGCGACCTCATGATTCTTGGAATGAGCTTTCCAAACTTACTGGGCGTATTCTTGTTAAGTGGTGTAGTAAAACGGGAGCTTGATAAGTACTGGACCAAATACAAGTACGGAGAATTAGAGGTTACGAAGGACTGAGTGAAGTTCTCTAGAAGAGTGGACTCATTTTTACTGGCAGGTTCGGAAAACAATGACCAAAGTTTGCATTATCAATGCTGTTGGCCTAACCCCCAATCTGCTGAAGCATGCTCCGCGGATCTCAACACTAGGGACCGTGAGTCCTCTCAGGAGTCCAATCCCCGCAGTCACCTGTACATCCCAAGCGACTTTACTGACCGGCAAGGCCCCCGCTGAACACGGCATCGTGGGCAATGGTTGGTACTATCGGGACACACAGGAGATTCGATTCTGGCAACAAGCCAACTCCTTGATCTCCGGAGAGAAATTCTACGAAGGAGTGGAAACTGCCAAGATGTTCTGGTGGTTCAATCAGTCAGCTCCGGTGAAATACAGTGCAACTCCGAAGCCCCATTATGGCTGTGATGGATCAAAGGTTTTTGACATCCTTGACCAAACAGGTTGTGCTCTCGTCCAAAAGCTCGGCCCCTGTCCATTCTTGACGTTCTGGGGTCCTCTGGATGGACTGACATGCTGCGATGGGATGGCAAACGCACCAGG
>JAAXIK010000469.1:0-3717 GCA_012270385.1 Rubripirellula sp.
GTTGGTAACGTAACCCAATGCATCCACTAACTGCTCGGCAGTCATCATTCGGGGATGGTAATGAGAAAAATAACTCCTATCGTCCTCGTTCCATCGATTCGTATCGGATGAAGCTTGATAGGTATGACTAAGCAAAACCGTCCGAATGATATGACGTCGGTCATATCCGCTGGCAACAAAATCCTTGGCTAGTGCTTCCAAAAGTTCAGAATTGGCCGGTGGATTTGAATCTCGAAAATCGTCAAAAGGCTCAACAATACCTTGGCCCATGAGTTGAGCCCAGATTCGATTAACCTCGATTTTTGCGAAAAGAGGATTCTGTTCCGCGGTCAACCAATCCGCGAAAGCAAAGCGACGATCCGATTGTTGCGTCTGGATCTCGCCAGCGACGGGGACCCATGGTTTCGCGGTTTGACCTGTCGCGGGATGCACGACCTCACCTTCTTCCTTGGACCAAAGCAGGACTTCGTCTTTTTGGTTGGTCTTGGATCTCTGCAGTCGCGAAAAGAATGCACTCAAGCCGTAATAATTCCCCTGAGTCCACCTCTCGAAAGGATGATTGTGGCATTTAGCACATTGAATCCTAGTGCCTAAAAAAACTTGTGCAGCAGTTTCCGTCGCATCATTGGTGTCAGCGGCAGAACGAAAGAAGTTACCTTGAGGATGCTGCCGTGTACTTCCAGTAGCCAACAAAATCTGTTCCGCGAATTGATCGTAGGGTTGGTTGGAGGCAACACTCGCCTCAAGCCATCGATTGAATTTGTGAACACTGGGGACACCAATTAACTTTGTAGAAACCCGCAGTAAATCACCCCACTTCTGCGCCCAAAATTTTGCATACTCCGGTCTCTCCAAGAGCTGATCGATCAGCTCCTGACGGCGCGTTGGACTGGGATCAGATAGATACTGCTCGAGTTCCTCCTCTGTAGGCAATAACCCAATGGTGTCGAGAAAAACACGTCGAACGAATGTGCTTTCATTGGCCAATGGACTGGGCTTGAATTGCAACTGACGAAGTTTCGCATACACATGATGATCGATGTAATTGGCTTCCTCTGGCTCGTCCCAAGTGAATCCCTCGATATCGCGTACAAACGTCAGCAATGGAGCCTCAATGAAATTGGCAAAACGAACGATGACTGCCGATTCACCTCGATCTAATCCTCGAACCAAGCCCCTTCGATTGACTTCAGCAACCAGCGGATTGGAAACTTCGTATTTGGTCAGATGAGTGACATCATGTCGGGAGCCATCATCAAAACTCGCGATAACAGAGAGCTGCTGTGTATGATTTGGGAACTTCAGCAGACGTCCTGCCTCAGGGTAAACCTTAATTCCCACGCACTGGGGACCACCTGAATTGGTATTCGCTCCTTCAGCAATCCAATCTCGAAGTAATTCATACTGTACGTCATAACGTCCAACCCGCTGGCCTCCTTTGTGCGCCCCATCCCCAGTCGGTTTCATGACCAGCAAACTCTTCGTGGGTTCAATCGGATTGATTCGCCTGCCCGCCATCTGATGGGTGAGTGAAACACGATCTAGTTCTCGATCTGAACCGAATAACGAAAGTCGAAATCCCGCCTTACCATGTGGAGCCCCGTGACACGACCCACCACTACATCCCGTCTGTGCGAGAACAGGAAGCGTGTGATAGTCAAACGAGACACGTTGTGGTTGGAGGATATTTTCAGCTTCAATTGCAATGATCGTGCTGACATCACCATGAGTCACACGGACAGATCCCTCACCATCACGCATCGGCTTCAGCAAGCCTTGATCATTCACAGACGCCAAGTCGGCTGGCTCCACCTCGTAGGTGGCTTTCCCTGTAAGATCCACGAGTGACTGATCAGACAATATCCCAGTCACCACCACTTGCAGTTGTTCACGAGCACCCGTGATGGTGAAGACCGGTGGATGAACCTTAAGCTGAGCGATCTGAATCGTATCGGCCGGCTCGGCTGCATCTCCTCGCGAGGAAGATAACAGCGACGCGACAGACACGGCAATCGCTAAGCCTGCATGGATTGCACGCTTAAAGACCAAATCGTTCCTCATTCTTTCTGCTCCACCTCATCTTGGGTGTCTTCCTTAGTCGGCGAAACCACCAACATCATCCCCTTTAATCCGACTGGGTAACGACTCAGTCCATTATGATCACGACTGAGATGTTCAGTCAGATCAAGGGGTATTTCTGTCACACGAGCACTATCCATTGCCCCACTACTCCGCTGTTTATCAGCTTTCTGGCGTGAGTATCCTCGGATCACCATGCTTTGTAACCTCATCGGCACATCACTCTCAGGAATACGGATACTGAAATCGACGTCGGACCGATCAGCGGGTATCTCGCCAACGGAACTGCAAGGCATCCCATCCAACCATGCACTCAGTCGAATGGGCCCCTGTAATCCACGCCGATCCACTCTTACGCTTAGCTCAAGCGTCTCACCAGCATCCACCGCTAACCGATGAGGCCTCTCATTTCTACGCTTCTCTCTTTTTTTCGAGTCAGCGATTTTCAGAATCGCACTGACATCTTCGTGATCTAGATGCAGAGCATATTCGAATCCTGGCCCGGTTCGACCGAGATAATCGCGTATCTCCAAGCGGTACATTCCGGTTTCAGGAACTTCGTATCTCAATCGCCCGTGCGGAGCACCCCCCCAATGATGCTCAGCCACTCTCCGAGCGTTTTGAAATAGCCGACTGCGCCCCACCCCTGGACCGCGAGATCCCAACAAGCTGACCACAAAGCGGGTGCCTTTCTCCAAAAAAACATCCACGGTATCTTCCGAGTTCCCGGACGAGAGACGACCACAAAAAACACCAGGGACGGGAAGCACAGACAACTCCCCTTCAACCCGTACCGGATCCTCCGTCTGGAACATGGCAACCACGCGTCCCGAGAGAGAGTAGTGAGTGAATCCAACTTGATTGCTGCGTGATACTGCCAACGCAGAATAGGATGCGGGAGGCTTAGCTGGGTGGGAGTTCGTCTCTTCCAATGGATTACCCATCACATTATGTTCGATCGGCGTGACATCAATGCGTCGCATCTCATCAATCCCCAAGGCATTGGGAAAAGCTGTACCCGACACCGGTTCATCCCCCAGGTTAAGAAACAGCCTGAGTCCACCTCGATATTCAACATCTCGAACCAACAGATAAAACACCCCGGTCTCAGCGGGTTGATAATGGAGAATCGGATCACTCCCAATGATCGGGTGATCATCGGCGAAGGCAACTTCTTCACCCATTTGATTCTGGAGAATTAAGATAGGATCAATTTCGCTTCCCAGACGTTCACCAATCACCTCTGCAACGAAGGGTCTACCCGACATCAACTCGATGGGAATGCGGTGATACCCCAATCCCTTCGTTTGAAAATCATAGGAAGATGGAACGGCAACCGGATTCGAATCCTCTGCAGGCAATCTTTCATTCGCATCGTCTTTGACATAAAACAACATTGCCTGAGAGACTTCATCTCGATGATAGACCCTGACAGCCACGATTCCAGCGATCGGATTCATCGGTGTAATTCGGTAACGGACACGACCACGGTCGGTACCCTCGGGTTCTATTGCTTCCACCGTTGATTCGAAGCTGGTCCACACACTCGCTGGCTGGTTTTCCGCATCTCTTAAATCCGCTCCGAACCGCTCGATCTCCGTGGATTGAGTTGAATTCAAAGTCGATCGATTACTATTG
>JAAXIK010000469.1:3727-7561 GCA_012270385.1 Rubripirellula sp.
CGGTGCTTTGGAGAACACGGAAGTTGGACTCGGCACGAATCTACTCTGAGCTAGTGCTATAATTGCACCTTGGACACAAAGAGATCGAAGCGTCCACCATGCTCAGCAACGTAAACGAGGTGCTGACCGTCAGGATGCCAAGCGGGATAATCTTCACGCTCATCGGAATGCGTGATTCGCTTAACGTTTTTCCCGTCAATATCCATGACATAAACATCGTAGTTTCCGTCACGTGTACTGGTAAAAGCAATTCGGCTTCCGTCAGGTGAAACTGCTGGTCGGATATCCATGAGATGGTTCTGCGTCAAACGTTGCTCTTCGCTGCCATCAAGATTCATCGTGTAAATTTCATAGTTATCCTCCCGACTATTGGAAAACACGACGCGTTTCCCGTCCGGTGTGACCGTTGGCCAATTACTAATCCCTTCACATTCGGTCAGCTGTTTTTTATCAGAACCATCAGGCTTTACCGACCACAACTGCTGTGGACCTGTTTCTGCAAAAGCATAAACCACCAAGTCACTCGAAGGCGCAAAACAGGGACTCCGTGTACCGCCACGACCCGAGTGGGTGATGTAGGCATCTTTATTCTGCTGCAGATCTCGAATCACCAGTCTCGCCGACAGGTTACCTGTGCACTCGGTGAATACGACGTATTTTCCGTCTGGTGAATGCCGAGGCTCAATGTGGTGCTTATTACCGGAATCCGCAAAAACGGGCTCCGCTTGCTTGTCGCCAATCTCAATCTTCATCATACGGATGAGATCAGGAGTTTCGTCGTAGCAGTAGACCACCGCATTACCACCATCCACAAAACGCGGATCACGTTTGTTTGTACCATCGGTGGTAATCTGCTGCAGGTCCGCGGCAGCGCAAAGAGATGTCGTACACGCGAGGATCAACCACACCTTTTGAATCATTCGTTTCATTCCAGCATTTAAAGCAATTCGTGAATCAGGCTTCCACCATCAAGCACTTTCATTTCCGCACGTTCACGAGCCCCCACTCCACACAGTTCGCTGATTGTAGTGCCAGCCATCAATGGGGTAATGGGTCGGGTAACTGGATGCTCAGCCTTGGCGTCACTCTCTCCAATACAACGACCTGCTTGAACTCCTGCCCCGGCCCAAATAGAGAAATAACAGTGTTGCCAATGCTCTCTGGAGGCACGATTACTAATGTGAGGTGTCCGACCAAACTCTCCCATTGCAATCACGAGCGTTTCATCAAGCAAACCTCGATCTGTCATGTCATCGATCAATGCAGAAAACGCACGATCAAAAATTGGACAGTGGCGATCTTGCAGAAGCTCAAAATTGTAAATATGTGTATCCCAACCAAAGTCGCCGCCGGGTGTGAACGTTTCAACGTACTCACTCCAATTGACCTGTACATAAGGAACTCTCGCTTCCACCAGACGACGAGCCAGTAAACAACTTTGCCCAAAAGTCGTTTGCCCATACATATCACGAGTTGCCTGCTTTTCGCCTGTAAGGTCAAAGGCTTCTCTGGCTTTAGGGTCGGTCAACAAACCATACGCGGCCTGATGAGAACGATTCCAATCACGGATCCTAGCGGTGTCCAGCTGCTTACGTGTCTGATCAAGCTGAGAGAGAAGATGCTTTCGATCCACAATGCGATCGGGGGTCATCCCCGGGAGCATATTGAGAGTTGGAATTCCAACCTCACCTTGCTCACTGCAACTCACTAGAAATGGGTCATAGGCTTTACCCAAGGTACCGCCGCCATAACCCTCGATCCTGCGAGGAAGATCCCGTGGAATCCCACGGCCGACATAGAAGAAGGGTGGTAACGCGTCGGTTTGACCGTGGTGCTTTGCGATGATCGAACCAAAATTAGGTTGAATCGGACCCGCATTTTCTTCATAGCCGGTCAGGCCAACGGTACCCGCTCCTGGGTGGCCACCGTTAGTCGTCTGCATTGAGCGAATCACAGAATATCGATCACTACGAGCAGCCATCCGTGGCAACAACTCTGTGAATCTCATGCCAGGCGTCTTGGTGGCAATCGTTCCGAACGGACCGCGATACTCCATGGGAGCATCTGGCTTGGGGTCAACCATATCAATATGACTTGGTCCTCCCCACAACCACAGCAAGAGAACGGACTTTGCCTTGGCACGACTTCTAGCGGCTTCAACGGCTTCCAAAGAAGGTAACCCTGCTCCTAATGCCATGGGAACGCTGGCGGCAGTTTTAATGAATCCACGCCGACCGATACCATCGCAGGTATGGGCTTTGAATCGTCCGAACTCCAACACAAGAATCCCCTACTGCAAAAGCGTGTAACAGGCTGCCTTGAATAGCGATAGCCACTATTACAACGGCTCCGCTTTCGGTTTTCAACCTGATTCCGCTCTCCGAGTAGAAGATCTGGATACATCGCAGAAATTGAGCACGAAAAAGCTTTTCTAATCACTGAAAAACTTCTCATTAAGCAAGGATGTCCTTCACGACGGTTCCATGCACATCCGTTAAACGAAAATCTCGACCGCTATACCGGTAAGTCAGTTTCTCATGGTCCAATCCCATCAGATGAAGAATGGTTGCATGGAGATCATGCACATGAACTTTATTTTCGACCGCAGCGAATCCAAATTCATCCGTCGAACCATAAGCCATTCCACCTTTAACCCCCCCACCCGCGAGCCACATCGAGAAACCGTGATGATTATGATCACGACCATTTCCATTCTCTGCGACAGGCGTTCGCCCAAATTCTCCGCCCCAGACAATCAGCGTGTCCTTGAGGAGATCCCGCTGCTTCAAATCTTTGATCAAAGCAGCGATGGGCTGATCCACATTCTTCGCTTTGTCCGCATGCGATTTTATATTGCCATGATCATCCCACGGCTGCCCGTTCCCGTAGTAAACCTGCACCATCCTGACTCCACTTTCGACAAGTCGACGAGCAGCCAGGCAACCATTTGCAAATTGCCCCGATCCGTAAGCATCGCGAGTCTTCTGCGTTTCCTGATTCAAATCAAATACACCCTGTGCCTCGGCTTGCATTCGAAATGCCATTTCAAGTGACTCGATGCGAGCTTCTAAACGGTTATCCGTGCCAC
The DNA here is from genome assembly GCA_012270385.1 of Rubripirellula sp. Classification (GTDB taxonomy): domain Bacteria; phylum Planctomycetota; class Planctomycetia; order Pirellulales; family Pirellulaceae; genus Rubripirellula. Next base: position 6,816 of record JAAXIK010000469.1, read on the forward strand.
CTCGCTTATCGAGGTGTATTCGATTCATTTTCGTGAGCAGATCCAACTGCTCGCGTTGCGCCGATTTGGTTAGGTGACTGTTGCTTATGTGCTCAATCACTTTTTTGGGATCAACACTTTGGGCATGGTTGATATGAGTTCCTTGAAACACCCCCGGCAGAAAACTATTGCTCCAACGTTGAGGACCGACCACAGGCTTCCCGGGACACAAAACAACATAACCGGGTAAGTTCTGATTTTCTGTACCCAGACCGTAGAGCAACCAAGAGCCCATCGCAGGTCGTGTCGGCTGCGTTTCCCCACTGTTCATCATCAACAACGAAGGCTCATGATTGGGGATATTTGTATGCATCGACCGAATCACACATAGCTCGTCGGCACATTCCCCGACCTTTGGGAACAGGTCACTGACTTCCAACCCCGACTCGCCGTAGCGACGAAACTTGAAGGGAGACATCAACAAGCCTCCTGTCTTGCGTTCGGTTTTTAGTTCAGCCGAAGGCGGTCGCTGTCCGTTGTATTTCTCCAATGCGGGTTTCGGATCAAACGTATCCACCTGAGACGGCCCACCATTCATAAACAGATGAATGATGTGTTTTGCACGAGGGGCAAAATGAGTTGGTTTGGGATCCAGGACACCGGCCACCCGCTTGATATCCGTTGGGTCAGTGGTGTCGGCACCCAGCGAGTTGTCTTGAGCTAGAATACCTGCCAAGCCCAACATCCCCATCCCCGTTCCCATACGC
>JAAXIK010000225.1 GCA_012270385.1 Rubripirellula sp.
CTGCATCGATCTTGGCTACATAGCAGTCGCCGCTGAAATGCCACTTGAGCGACGAGTCGTCTTTCCTTCGCTGCCGGACGTGGAACTGCTTGGCCAAAGCGAAGAGCACTTAGTTCTAAGAACATCGCTTGCTAATAGAATGCAACTCGGCCAAGAGATTATCGCTTTTCCGAGGCACGTCTGTCCAACCGTTGCGCTTCACTCTTCGGTCCAAGTGGTTGCAGGCGGTCGAGTACTCGATGAGCGCTGGGAAGTGGATGCGCGGGCTCGCCTCCAAGTCTCCCCACAGGACTCACAAGAATAGCTAAACTCTACACGCGTCGCACTACGCTGGTTGCAGCGACGGGGTTCCACTGAATAGGGGCTCCACGAAATAACAGTCATTTTCATCCGGCCGGTTTGTCGGGCGACTTGAACGATGTCAGGTGAGAGTTATGCGAGTAGGTTTTTCAAGCAAACAGAGTGATCAAGGCACTCAGCGTTCCCTTGTGGACAGATCATTTCGCGAAGCGAAATGGATGCTTCTGATCTGGTTCGTCTCTTCAGTCTGGACGCTCGGATACTGCTTGACTTATGGGTATGCGCCTATAGATCCCAACGATTTAGAGATATCATTCGGAATGCCGTCATGGGTGTTTTGGGGTGTTGGCCTACCCTGGCTGACAACCATGTTGATTAGCATTGGGTTTGCTCTCGTGGGAATTCAAGATGACGACTTGGGTGTTATGGAGTCAGCACTCGATCAATCCCCTCATGAGATGACATCAGGGAGTCACCCTATCTTGGACGTCAGCGAAGATGCTGTGCCCAGCACGCTTGGTCGTCCTTCAGATGACGAGGTTGTAGGTAATCAAGGTGGAACAGATCGATCTTCTAATCAGGGAGAGGGGACATGATCAACGGATCGAACACCGCATTGATGACATTTTTGATCTATACCGTTGCGGTTTTTATCCTTGCAATCCTTTCCAATCGGGTGGCGAAGGGCAAGGACTTTGTAGGTGAGTATTTTCTTGGCAGTCGGAGTTTCGGAGTTTGGGCATTCGCGCTGACTTTCGCTGCAACCAATGCATCGGGTGGTACGTTCATGGGGTTCCCGGCGCTTATTTACACCCATGGTTGGTCGCTCTCTCTTTGGATTGCCGGCTATATGGCCCTGCCCCTCGTCTCCATGGCTGTTCTAGGTAAACGTATTAATCAGGTGGCTAGACAGTCCGGTGCTCTGACTATCCCAGAAGTACTCAAGGAACGCTTCGCTAGCTCTGTTACTGGACTGGTTGCCACCTTGTTACTTGTCTTCTTTATGTTTTTTTATATCGTCGCCCAATTCAAAGCGGGTGGGAAAATACTCACCACGCTCCTAGCAGATGATCCTATCTTTCAGTCTATCGTTCGCGGGGTCGGAACACTGACTGCTTCTGTACCCGGGTTGGATCGAGCTGAGCCTGACTACCTCGTCTGCCTTTTGGTGTTCGCAGTCGCCGTCATTGTCTACGTGGTGTACGGTGGTTTCCGAGCCGTCGTTTGGACGGATGTCATGCAGGGTATCGTGATGTTTATCGGAGTCATTCTGATGCTTGGCCTGACTCTGCATCAGGTGGGTGGTCTGGAGAACGCAACGCGTCAAATGGCGAAAATGACTCCACCAGAATTTGGACAAGGAGTTTTGCGACTCAAGCCAAATGCAACCGAGGGGGTGACGGTCAAGAAAGGGGTTTGGATCGATGATCGCGAGGATGTGTTGCGAGTTGCTGAATCAACAGAGATTCCCTTTGCGAAAAAGCAGTCCGATCCGGTTAGGATATTGCGATTGACCACCGAATCGGAAAGGGAACGAGTACGTGAATCCATTGCGAAAGGTCTTGTACCTTCTCTGGATCTACAAGTCGATGTGAAGACATGGGATCGCTACGAATTTGGAGCGGATCAACCCGGTGTGTACCTCAGTAATCCCGGACCTCACGACTCGAATTCAATAGGTTTCCTTGCCATAGGTTCAGCGATCAGTTTTATGATCTTTTGGCCATTCGCATCCGCTGGGCAGCCGAGTAATCTGGTTCGCCTGCTCTCCTTCAAAGATACGAAGACACTACGTTATTCGGTTGTGACAGTGTCTATCTACTACGCTGTCATTTACCTCGCACTGGTGATTGTTTTTTGTTGTGCGCGAGTGCTTATGCCTGGCATGGAGATCGATCCAGATCGGACAATGCCGGACCTTGCAACTCAGTTGACACGCAATGCGGGTATGCCCTGGTTAGCAGGCATCTTGGTCGCGGCGCCTTTCGCTGCGGTCATGTCGAGTGTGGACAGCTTTTTGCTCGTCGTCTCTTCTGCAGTGGTACGTGATTTCTATCAAGGTTTTGTGCGGAAGGACGCGGATGAGAAACGGATCAAACGCTTGAGCTACTTTGTCACAATCGTTGTGGGAGTTTTAGCGATGCTTTTTGTCATTGATCCACCTAAGTATCTTCAGGATCTCATCGTTTTCGCTACGGGTGGACTCGCAGCCTGTTTTCTCGTTCCTTTAACGCTTTCTCTGTATTGGCGCAGGATGACGTCGGCCGCTGCTATTTCTGGGATGTTTGGCGGGACATTGACTCACGTAGGACTCACCGCTTGGGGCTATTGGCAACTGGGTGAGTTTCGAGCGTTCGAGTTTTTGGGTATGAATCCATTCATCTGGGATTTGTTCGGGTCCGCGATCACCTGCATGATTGTGGTGGCCGTGGGGCCCAAGCCGAACAAGAAATTGGTCGATCTCTTCTTTGATCGAACTACATAATGCATGGAAGGTGCGGTATCGCAAAACTCTCTCTGGACTCTTGGCAGGCAGCGGTTAAAAAAACAAGCAACCTTCGGGAAGTCCGAAGGTTGCTGATGAAACCTAGGCACGTCTGAGTAGTTTTCGGATTCAATTTGTTCCGAAACACAGAGTTTGTGAATCCAAGTGTGCGTTAAGCAGTAAACATCAGATTGCCTTCAATGCATCAATGATTTGCTGATCGTGCCCGTCCACTCTGACTCGCTTGAAGACCTTGGCTACTTTACCTTCTGCATCAATCACGTAAGTCGATCGCTGGATCCCCATCGATTTCTTGCCGTACATGTTTTTTTCTCGCCACGCGCCGTATTTCTCGCTCATCGCGTGATCTTCATCCACTAAGAGTGGAAAAGGTAAGTCAAATTTGTCCTTGAATTTGATGTGGCTTTCGGCAGAGTCGGTGCTGACACCGAAGACGTGTGCTTTGAGCTTTTTAAGTTCACTCCAGCGATCTCTTAATGCGCAAGCCTCTTTGGTGCATCCGGGCGTGTTGTCACGGGGGTAGAAATAGATCACCACGGGTTTTCCCTTGAGTTCGCTGAGGCGAACCTTATTTCCTTGTTCATCTTTAAGAGTGAAGGCCGGGGCTTTTTTTCCCTCTTCTGTCCAATCCGCCATGGATGAGCTCCTCGTCAGGTCATGCGATAAATGTGGCAACAGAGCAGAATCCTTGTACTTTCGCGTTGATGACTGCGTGACAGATTCTGCAAATCCACTAGACTTTAGATCATTGACCACCCACTTTAGCGATATCCCCATGACCGATAAACATCCCGAAGAGACGCCCGCAGACGCAGAAATCGTATCAGCTAGCAGCTCGGATACAGGTAAAGAGGCTGATGGAATTGATATTTCCAGTCCACCGGAGGACCGTGCAATACGTCCCCTAGGATTGGAGGATGCGAAAAAATTGGCTGCAGCGGCTGCTCAGGTGGCACTCGACAATAACGGCCAAGACGTCGCCGTGCTTGATGTTTCTGCTCAGAGCGCCGAATTCGATTTTTTCGTTTTTGCTACCGGCACGAGTAGGCGGCAGTTGCATGCGATCAGCGAGCAGATTGATGACGCTCTCGAAAAAGATCTTGGCGATAAAAGAATGGGGATCGAGGGCTATGAAGAGAGCCGCTGGATAGTCTTGGATTACGGCAGTGTCGTCATTCACTTGTTTGATGACGAGACTCGCGAATACTACGATCTGGAATCCCTGTGGGCCGATGGAGAGCTCGTGCCCCTTGAGACCCTCGGTTTGAACATTCCGCAGTGACAGGTCCAACCACGCTTGAGCGTCATCAGGATTGCTTTCTTCTTGTCCACTTGTTCCCAACCCATCTGCTGATTCTCTGCCATGCATCTTCCTCGCTTGCTTCAGGAACGTTTTCGTGAGTCTTTGGCGTCGTTGACGGACCGCGCTGACGATTACGCTGCGATGATTAGGCCTACGGCTGATCCGAAGCATGGAGATTATCAATGCAATTGTGCGATGCCGTTGAGCAAGGAGGTTGGTCGTAACCCACGAGAGGTCGCCGCGGAAATCGTCGATAAGTTGCGTATCGATGATATCTGTGAGACGCCACAGATTGCTGGTCCGGGCTTTATCAATTTAACGTTGAAGACGGATTTCATTTCGACCTCTCTGAGTTCCCTTCTCGGTGACGATCGTTGCGGTGTCGATCCCGTCAAAAGTGAAAAATCAATTGTGATCGATTTTTCATCACCCAATGTTGCAAAGCCGATGCATGTGGGTCACATCCGGAGTACCGTGATTGGGGACGCTTTAGCGCGATGTCTTCGGTTTCTTGGTCATCGTGTCGTAACGGATAATCATCTGGGTGACTGGGGCACGCAATTTGGGATCATCATTTACGGCTACAAGCATTTCGGTGATCCTGAGGTCGTTGCTGCGAACCCGGTGCAGGAATTAGCGAAGCTGTACCGCATTGTGAATCAGCTGATTGAATATCGTAAATCAAAGCGATCCATTGCATCTCTGGAGCAAGGAGTTCAATCCGCTGAGCAAGCGGTTCAGGAAGCTGAAGAATTCCTTGAGGGGGCAGAAGATTCAAAAAAGAAGGCAGCGAAAAAATCGCTTGCTTCTGCGCAAAGACGTTCGCAATCTGCAATCACCTCCCTTAACGCGGCAACGGAAAAGGTGAACGTCGTAGAGAGTGATCCGGTTTTAGCCGAACGAGCAAAATTACACGCAGAAATCGATCAGGCTGTTTTGGAAGAAACGGCCAAGTTGCATCAAGGTGATTCAGAGAATCTCGCGTTGTGGGAAAAATTTCTTCCTCATTGTAAAGATGAGATCAATCGAGTTTATGATCGACTCGGTGTTGAGTTTGATCACACGCTGGGTGAAAGCTTTTACCACTCACAGCTCCAGGGAGTTGTTGAGAAACTCAAGCAAGCCGGTTTGGCTGAGGAAAGTGATGGGGCAATTTGCGTCTTTATGGATGGATTTGACGCACCCATGATTGTGCAGAAGCAGGATGGTGCGTTCCTTTATGCGACTACTGATCTCGCCACATTGCAGTATCGATTGAATGAATTCAATCCCGGTGAAATCTTATATGTAGTGGATACAAGGCAGAGCGAGCATTTCGAGAAACTCTTCGCTGTCGCAGATCAATTTGGGTTAGAGCATGTCAAATTGGTTCATGTGAACTTTGGGACGGTCTTGGGTGAAGATGGTAAGCCAATGAAAACGCGGAGTGGCACGTTAATTGGCCTGGAAAGCCTTCTGGACGGTGCTGTGGAGAGAGCCAAGCAAGTGGTGTGTGATCCTGATCGCTTAACCACCTTCGATCCTCCGATGGATGAAGCTGAGCAGGAAATGATCGCGGAGGCCGTTGGGATCGGAGCCATAAAATTCGCAGATCTCAGCCATCACCGGACGAGCGACTACCGCTTCAATCTTGAGAAAATGGTTGCTCTCGATGGGAATACCTCAGCCTACGTGCAATACTCTTACGCACGCACTCAGAAAATACTCGAGAATGCCAAAAAGGCTGAGCTCGATATCATTCAATTGGTTGAGCAGCACGGTATCGAGATGACACACCCAGCGGAGAGGAATCTTGCGCTGATGTTGATGAAGCTCGAGGAATCACTGGTTACTCTTCATAAGGATTATGCTCCTAACCAGTTGGTAGACTACCTGCTGGATACCGCGCGGGCCTACTCGAAGTTTAATGAGAACTGTCACGTGCTCAGAGCAGAGACACCCCAGATACAAGCTGCAAGGTTGTCTCTCGTTTGTCTTTCCGGACGGATCCTCCAATTAGGACTACAGTTGCTCGGGATTGGTGTTGTCCCAAGGATGTGAGCGATCTTTCATCTCGACTATTGCATGGTGACCCAGAGGATGCGGTTTCATCCCCATGGTAAACCTCCCATAACTTTTTAAGGGTGATGCTTTGTCATTGAGGCTGCAGCGAGGTCAAAGATTTAATTTTTTGATATCCCTGCTATACTCTGGAGTCCCGGCACAATACGTCATGAAGTGAGTAGTCGAGCTATTTTGACGAGGGTGTAGGTAACCGTTCTGTCATCGACACCTGTCGCTTCGGCGAAAATTGGCATTCCTGATGATGCCTCGGCTTTTACCGGTGTGTGGCCTGCCAGTCCCATTTCTGAACTCGCAAGGGTTTGCATGAACATGCGAGACTCAATATTGAATCTTATTCGTTGTTCGCTTGTTGTAGCGTGTCTTGTGGCCCTTTCCGACACTTCGCGATCCCAAGATCCCAGCACTCGTGATTTTTTTGAAACCAAGATCCGCCCCGTTTTGATTGAACATTGCTATCCGTGTCACTCTGGGCAATCCGATGAAATATCTGGATCCTTGAGAGTGGATTCTCGAGAGAGTTTGAGACGTGGTGGTGATAGTGGCCCCGCAGTCAATGAGGGTGATCCTTCGGGCAGCTTACTCATGTCGGCTATCCGCTATGAAACTTACGAGATGCCTCCAAGCGGAAAATTGCCAGCGCAGGTGATAGATGACTTTGAGGCTTGGATTCACGCCGGTGCGGTAGATCCAAGGGAAGGTGGATCCGAGAAAATGGATTCGATCACTGAAATTGACTGGGATTCGGCTAGAGCTTTCTGGGCTTTACGTTCACGTAAAATTGCAAATCCTTCAACCCATGACATTCCAGCAAACCTAAAGGGCTCTTATCCGACAACTGGATTCTTGTATGACCATCTCAATTGGAGATTAATGAAATCAGAAATCCAGCCCAGTCCTCCCGCCAAACCCGAATTGCAGCTTCGGCGGCTCTGCTATGACCTAACCGGCTTGCCACCGACTATCGAGATGCAGGATGAATGGCTAGCGGATCCCTCTGACTTGAGGTGGAGACAGTTGGTTAACCAACTACTTGCTTCCCCTGCCTTTGGTGAGCATTGGGCTCGCCATTGGATGGACGTCGCTCGTTACGCGGATAGTAACGGGAGTGATTTCAATGCAACCTTTCATGAAGCGTGGCGATATCGTGATTATCTCATCCGATCCTTCAACATGGATCAATCCCTTCAGCACATGATTCGACAGCAGATTGCCGGGGATCTCCTGCCTTATTCAGATGATCAGGAGAGGTATGACAATCTCGTTGCCACAACTATT
>JAAXIK010000145.1 GCA_012270385.1 Rubripirellula sp.
GAAAGGAAAAAACAGCGGGATCTGCAGCGTTATGAGTCAACGAGTTTTGTTGAATCGGACTCGCAGGCCCTGCCGTTTGATGACAACCAATTTCAGTGCGTCACCGTTGCCTTCGGACTCCGAAACGTCACCGATACAAAACGCGGACTTTCGGAAATGAACCGGGTATGCAAGCCGGGTGGTCAGGTAATGATCCTGGAGTTTTCACGCCCCTATTTATTCGGACTCCGCCAGCTCTATCAGTTCTACTTTAGCAGCGTACTTCCACGAATTGGTCAGCTATTCGCCAGCAATGACAAATCTGCCTATCAGTATCTCCCCGAATCCGTTGGACTATTCCCAGACGGATCCGAATTAGCGTCGTTGATGGAGGAGTCGGGAATGATGAATGTGAAGTACACGCATCTTACGATTGGTGTTGCCACTATCTATGAAGGTTGGAAGCCGCGATGAGAAAGAAGGAGTTTTCACTAAAAACACCTCATCTCAGGCTAAAAGCGTGCGATCCTCTCCTGGAACGAGTCTTTTTTACTTCTGAAGTTTTCTAAGCTTCTCGGTAGCCACCGAATTTAGCAGTCGAGTGCCCCTCGACCTTCAGTTGTGCAATCGGCACAACCCGCACATTCGCTTCCTCCAGCACTGGTTTGCCGGAGAATCGGCCTCTTTTACCTTGGCGGTTTGCTTAGCCTGACCCACGCTAATCCTTGAGACGATGTAGTCTCTGCATTAATAACAGCTTGGATAATGCGAAAACTCAGGATTACCGGCAGACTCAGTGAGATTTTGCTGACCTAAACGTGGAATCCACCAAGCTTTTTTTGCTTGGTTAATCACCATTGTGTTGAGGTTAATCACCCAATGGGATGATTATCGACATGATCCGACGAAGCGATGGGCGGGAGAATACGAGCAATGAATAGACTGTATACCCTATTGGCATTAACAATTGCGACGTTCGCTCTCACAGCGAATCACGCGAGTGCCGCTTATTGTGGCGCCGTGAGCTACAAAGGTTGCGATGGATGCGGGGAACCTGACGTCACTGAGGAAGCAACTGCGCAGAAAGTTCCAGTTGCAGGCGGGACCTATACCTGCATGAAAACCATCCGCGAGATCGTCTATGACCGGGTTGAGGAAACCAGGTACCGCTCTCGACGAGAGGTTTATTATGAGGACAAAGAGGTCCAGCGAACCCGTCTTGTTCCCGAAACTGTCACCAAGGATGTCCAATATACGGTGATGGTCCCCAAATACGAGACCAAAACAAAAACCACCGAATACACCGTAATGAAGCCGGTTTACGAAACGAAAGAACGTGTAATGAATTACACCGTTCGCAAACCTGTTTACGAGAACCACACTAAGGAAGTGGAATATACGGTCTGCAAACCTGTTTATGAAACCAAGCAAAGAACGCTTCATTACACCGTTAGAAAACCGGTCTATGAGACGCACACCAAAACCGTCAACTATACCGTGTGCAAACCCGTTTATGAGACGAAACAACGCACAATCAAGTACACCGTCTGCGTACCCAAGTATGAGACTCGACAGCGAACTATCAACTACACGGTATACAATACCGTTCGCGAAGAGAAAGTTCGGACGGAGAACTACACCGTTCTTGTACCAGAACACTACACCAAAACCATCAAGGTAAGAGGCGGACACTGGGAGACCCAATCTGTCTGTGTGCCAGGCCCAAAAATGAGGAAACTTGTCAGGCAGCCAGGATGCTGGAAATATGACAAAGCACGTGGAAAATGCGTCTACAAACCGGGCCGGTGCCGAATAGAGACGATCCAATGCCCACCGAAAACGATCTGCAAAAAGGTGTGGGTCCCCACTTGTGAGACAAGAGAGATCTGCTGCAAGAGGTACAGAAGAGAGTGTCGCACAAGAGATGTCACCTACACCGTTTGCAAGCGTGTCCCTGAATGCAGAACCAAGGTTTGCGACTACCAAGTTTGCAAGATGGTTCCTGAAACGCGAGAAAAGGTATGCAATTACACGGTCAGGAAGATGGTACCTGAAACCAAATCCAGAGAGGTGAAATACACTACCTGTAAAATCGTTTGCGAAAAACGAACGAAAACCCAGGATTACCAGGTATGCAAAATGGTTCGAGAGAAGCGGACCAAGCAGGTCAACTACACCACTTGTAAAATGGTCTGCGAACAACGTTCGAGAACCTGTCAGTACCGCGTTTGCAAAATGGTTCCCGAAAAGAGGACTAAAACCTGTAATTATCAGGTTTGCACAATGGTTCCCGAGACACGCACCAAAACCGTGTGTGAAACGAAGTGTCGCAAGGAGTGCTACACAGATATCATTCGGGTGAAGAAATGCAGACGTGTCTGTGAGCCGTACACCGTGGTCAAATGCGTTCCACGCGTCGTTTGCAGACAGGTCCCCGTTGAAATCTGCTGTCCCACGCCCTGCTGCGAACCGTGTTTCCCAAGACCCGTTCGCGGTGTGATCAAGCACCTTATGAAGGGTTGTGCCTGCATCGAAGAAAAACTGCACTGCGAAACCACATGTGGTGTATAGTCAGGGTTCCTGACGTCGCAAAACGGATCGTATTTATTATCGAAGCGGATCGGGGAATATCTCTCCGGTCCGTTTTTTGTTGCCGTTCCAGAGAATTTCGCGGCGAGACTAAATGGAAGGGACGGAAACCAACACTCTTTAGTTCAGAACGCTCATGATGACATTGGCACTACCATTCCTCTTGCTGATCTCCATGAACCTGCTCGCGGAGGATTCGCCAGGTCGGATCTTTGAGGAAGAGAAGATCGATTTGGGTGAGATCGCCAAGGGTTCCAAGGTGCAGTTCGCATTTCCAATGACGAATCCCTACGAACACGATATGGAAGTAACCGCAATCGACAGCAGTTGTGGCTGCACCTCCATTTCCACCGGCCCCTTTACGATTGGACCCGGTGAGAAATCTCACATTCGAGGCGAGGTCGACACGGTTGCCTATAGCGGTAGACGATCAGCGGTGATCACAGTGACCATCGGTGCCCCGCACAAAATGGAAGTCAGGCTACGCCTTCAAGCTTTCATACGGAGTGATCTGGTGCTTTATCCTGATACATTACGTTTTCACGATATGTTTGCCGGTGATGTCGTAAGCAAGAAGGCCACCCTGATGCACGCGGGCGACCCACCGCTGCAGATCGCTAAAATTGAAACCAAGAGTCCTTGGATCACCCGCCAATCCAATCAAACCCATCGCAACGGGAATCAAACCAATTTCGATCTCACTGTAACCGTCAATGAGAATGCCCCCCCGGGTCAGATACGCGAAGAGATTATCATCAAGATCGATAAACCGGAACCAACAAGTATTCCCTTCTTGGTGACCGGTTACTTGGCAGATCAACTCTCTGTCTCTCCGGCGTTTATTACTCTTGGAGAAATTGAGGTTGGTCAAAAATCTGATATCAACCTAGTCGTTATCGCTCGGAAACCGGTGGTAAACGACGCAACCGACGCCGAAGGTGCGACGCGAGACACCACGCTGTCCAATAGCAGAAATTTCTTTAATGTTATTGCGATAAGATTGATGTAAACGGAGACCCCTCCCGGCAGCGTACGTTCAGTCTTGAGGGTCACTACCCGAGGTGAACCGTCGGCAGTAGCCTCCGCCACTTTGACGGCAGTCATCTCGCAATCAACGAACCCCTGATCATATCTGGGTGTCCCTGCCTTGCTACAGCTGAGTGCTTTGATGCGTTACCCCATGGATCAAAAGTCATCGTCTCCCGACTTCTAAGGCACTGGATGTGCATCATTCTTCCAAGTTTTGATACCCGCTAATGCAATCCGTAGACACCAGTCGAGTCGATTCTGTTTCAAACGGAAGTTATTGCCAAACACTGGCGAAGATATGGATTTTTGGCGCGCTTGCAGCGGCTATCTTGCTCCTAGCCAATCCCTTACATCGTGATGCGATAGGATCGTTCACTGAATTTTTCAAGCATCTTTCCCTGATGCTTGCTGAAGTCAGCATGATGACTTGCGTTGGCTTCCTAGTGTCTAGAATCATTTTGATCTTTTCACAAGTTGTTGCCATACGGTTCTCACTACTAGCACAGTTTAGCCTGCTGATTTGGGTCTGGCTACAGAGCATGGTTTACCAGTGGTCCGGGCATCTACTGTTCTCGGAAGAAGCCTTGCATATCTTAATGCAGTTACCAACTACTCTCATCGAATTCGCTTCTCCCTCTACTCTACTCCACGCCATGCTGTCTCTCGTGGCAATCTTGTGCGTGGTGACTGGAAACTACTACTTGGCGAAGCTATCCATCCGATTTCCCTTTGGACACTACTTCGCTCCAAGCCTCGTCTCCATTGGCCTGTTACTCTTCGTTCTCGTCACTTCATCGCTGTATACAGAACAAATTGAGCGGCTCGCGGTGGAAAGCCCCACAAGGCACCCGTTGGTAATGATGCTTCGCTCGATCACTTATCCAGTCACAGCATCAAAACAAAATCCAGCACCAGAGCGATTAACGGAGGCTACTACGGCTCCTCAGCAGATCACCCCCTCCTTCCCGAGATTAATCGAAGCAAGAAATCTCGCACATCGGATGATCAATGTCCGCTCGGTGAATCCTGAACAAGCGAAAAGCTCACAGAAGATCCTCGTGGTGATCGTTGAATCACTTCGACCCGAGCTCATAGATCCAGAAATCATGCCATGGCTACATCAACAATCCGGGCATGCTATTTTTTGCAGAAATCATTTCTCGACGGGCAACGCGTCTCAACATGGTATCTTCAGCTTGATCAATGGGGTTAACGGATACTGGCTCCATCAACCCATCACCTTCTCTCCGCTGTTAAATCGACTATTTAAGCAAGCTGGCTACCAGGTTGGATTTTTTGCAAGCAAAAATGACTGGGGGAAATTCCACATGGATGGATTTATTCATCCGCGGTCTTTCGACGCCTTTGCATGTGATCACTTCGACGGAGTCGGAACTGATCGTAGAACCCTAGAGCGCGCGATCCGTTATTTGGATTCACCCTTGGAGGATTCAGTCCAATCGCGAGTGGCCATCGCTTATCTGTATACAACCCACGCTCCCTACGAAAGCTATTTGGAGGATCGAATATTCACTCCCGCGGCCGATGATCGTTTGGTTTACCCCTACAGGAGAACCGAACGGAACAGGGTTTGGAATCGATATCTGAATAGTGCGCACACCGTAGATCGACTTCTATCGAAAATCCCCCTTGAAGATAAAACCCTTCTCATTATAGGTGACCACGGTGAATCCTTTCTTGAAGACGGAACCATCGGCCACGGAACGCAATTAAGCCATTGGCAGACCAAAACTCCAGCTGTGTTTCTGGGGCCCCACATTCAACCCCAGCTCATCGATGAACTCACCAGCCACGCTGATCTACTACCGACCCTGCTGGGAATCGCGGGGATCCAAATCAATCGGCCGGATGGCTTAGACGGGCTTGATCTCTCCACGCAATCGGGTAGCACCCTCGAACACCGCGTAGTGGCAGTCAAGGACTACCTGAGCGATCGAGTCTGTTTATTCAATCTTCCCAGCAACCAACCGAGTAAGCTTCCGGGCATAGTATTTGAACTGAACTTGGAGAAGGGCAACATTCAACCGATTGGCATCTGTGACCGCGATGGTGCAACCACCGACTTTGATAGCAATAGTGATACTTCAGATCTCATCGAGCAATGTTTAAGCAAACTCTTTTCAATGAAATAGCCACCTGCACCGTGAAGCCATAGGAAACATCGGAGTCTCGTTTTTGTATAGCCTGAACACAACATTTCAGAAGCTTGATTGGGGGGATTCACAAGGCAACTGAGGTCAATTCCAGATCCAGATGCCTCGTGATCATGATGCTTCACCCCAAATAAGTTAGACTGCAGGCGTCCAGTATGTTGGATCACCGCGTAACAGCCCAAACAAGTCGGTCAATGAATTCGCCTTACCTAAAAGTACTCCTGCTAAGTTGGATAACCGTTTCCCACGTGCGGGCAGAATCTTATGAAAGATTTCTGACCCAATTTTGTGTTCGATGTCACGGCGAAGAAAGCACCGAACAGGATTTCAACATCGAGAGACTGTCGCGGGACTTCAAAGCCGGAGTGGACTCTCATTTATGGGCCGAAGTTATCGAACGGATTAATTCGGGTGAGATGCCACCGCAGGGTGAACCTCAACCCTCCATTAGCGAAATCGGGAACACGGTCTCCGAACTCTCCGATCTTTTGGACGAAGGACGAGACGCTCGCCTCGCAGCGAGACCTGCGGTCGCTCATTACCGTCTGAGTCGGAGTGAGTACCAAAATACGATCTATGATCTTCTGGGAGTTCGTTATGACCCAACTAAACCGGGTGAACTCAATGAGGATACTCGACTCAGAGGCTATGACCGCATCGGCTCACAGCTATCGCTGTCTCCCTCCCATATGGATCGCTATTACCAAGCTGCAGAGACGGTTCTCTCGCGAGCCTTTCCGAAAGCCCGAATTGAGGCAAGGAAGATCCGCAAAACCGCATCGGAATTGCGGTATGGAGGTGAGGAGAAACATCGTGAGTCACTGGCGAGGTTTGGAATCACTCGGCCACTGCGATTACTACTCTTTCCCGGGCGCGTTCAGACCGCTCTGTCAAGCAATTGGTTCGGACAGACGGGGCCACAACACAGTGGCCTTTATCGAGTGCGTCTACAAGCGAGTGGAATTCGACCGAGAGGAGGTCAGCCGGCGCACCTAAGCATCGGAAAACAGACCAGTGAGGAGACAGTGAGCGGAGTGATTGAATTTGATGTCACAGCGAAGGAGGACACTCCAGAGATCTTCGAATTCGAAGTTTTTCTAGAAATGCCCAGCACGCTTCATTTTAGTGTGGTCTCCACTAACGTCATTGATCGTCGACGGGGTGCTGCGTTCCGGAACGCTTTAAGTGCGAGGGACGGCTATCTCTTCACACATAGCTCAGAAACACGTCTTCTCAACCCCAATGCTCCCCAAATGTTCGACGACGAGGGGAATGGCATTTTCTCCACCGTGCTCCTTGACTGGATCGAGTGGGAAGGTCCACTGGAAACTCCTGAAGAATTAAAACGACGAGAAGGGATCCTTCCCACCGCCGCGACTCCACCTCAGTCTATTCCTGAGCTTCTACGACGATTTTGCGAACGTGCGTGGCGTAGGGAAGTCAAACCTGATGAGCTCGACTATTACTTGTCAGCCTATCAGAGCGAGATGGAGCAAGGTGCAGACTTTACCCAAGCCTACATGACTGCCTTAACGGGGATTCTTACCTCTCGTAACTTCATCTATCTCATTGAGGGCGACGAAACAGGACGTAGTCATTTGACCGAGACTGAACTCGCATCCCGTCTGTCTTACTTCCTTTGTCGATCGATGCCAGACACAGAACTCGCTAAGGCAG
>JAAXIK010000492.1:0-7052 GCA_012270385.1 Rubripirellula sp.
CACTGGATTACCTCCTACCCTCCCTGATCTTGATGCTTTCCTGAAGTCCTACGCGGAGGATCCTGACCAAGCCTACCTGGATGCGGTGGATACTTTACTAGAATCGAATCACTTCGGTGAGCGTTGGGCTCAGCACTGGCTCGATGTGATTCGTTGGGCAGAGACTAATGGATCTGAGGCAAACCTCTATCGGAAAAACGCATGGGTCTATCGAGATTACGTGATCCGTTCATTCAATGAAGATAAGCCATACAATTTGTTTCTAAGTGAGCAACTAGCGGGAGATCAACTTGGTGCCGGTGAGGCGACTGGATTTCTAGTTGCCGGACCTCATGTCCCCGCCGCGACGGTAGGCCGTGAGCCGTCCGCGATCCGGCAGGCACGTGCGGATCGCATGAATGAGATTGTGCAAACCGTTGGCGCTTCAGTCATGGGTATGACTATTGGATGTGCTCGCTGTCACAACCACAAATTTGATCCCATTTCGATTCAGGACTACTACGCATTAACCGCAGTTTTTCAAGATATTGAATTTGGTGGACGGCATCCTGAGTTTTCAGAGGATCACCCCGTCGCTAAACGGGGAGCTGAGTTGGAGCAACAACTGAATGCAATGCGAATAGCTCTTAGCGATTATGGGGGCTGGGAAGAAAACTGGGGAGCCTATCGAGAGTTGCATTTCAAGAAGGTGGTCACCGACGGAGTTCGCGTTCGTTTTAAAATGAACTCAATCTTCATTGATGAGTTGGAAGTGCTGGGGCCCGAGTCAGTTGATTTAAATTTAGCATCCGCGCGAAGTGGTGCTGAGCTTACTGGATACCCAGAGAAAGGCTTTGAGTCTCGCAATCCCCTCACACGAATCAGTGATGGGCAATACGGAACCATGGTTTGGCGAGCAAAGGTCGAGAAGGATCAAGAGCGGCCTTGGGTACAGTTCAACTTGCCTGAGCCCAAAGCAATTGATCGAATTCGCATTAGCAACAATCGCGAGTACTACTACGATACGGACTATCTGGAGCGAAAACCGAATCTTCCAAGATACGAATTTGATGTTGAAGTGCGGAGTCAGGACGGTAGTTGGAAACCATGGGTTGGGACTTGGGCGGTAAATAAAAAGCTGAGTGAACAAAATCCTGAACGTCAGGCGATCCTCGAGGAGGCTCACGAGATCATTCACACCTTGGCGGAGGAGGGACCAAGGCCATCCTTCGTCGGAAGATTGATTGAGCCCGCAGTGACGCATGTATTGTTGCGTGGCAGCCCTGAAAACCCTCGAGGTGAGGTTCATCCTGCAGCACCGACGGTTTTGAATGGTGATTTCAATCTCGATTCCACCGCAACCGGGCCGTCACGGCGAGAAGCTTTTGCTAATTGGGTGACGGACCCAGCCAACCCGTTAACCGCTAGGGTCGCTGTAAATCGTATTTGGCATCATCTATTTGGTGCGGGGTTGGTCCCTACCACCAGTGATTTTGGAAACGCTGGCGCGAAGCCCACACACCCTGAGTTGCTGGATTGGCTGGCAGCAGAGTTTGTCACGCCTTCCCAAAAGTCGGGACGAGTCTGGTCTGTGAAGTCCATGATAAGGATGATCGTGACTTCTGCAGCGTTCAAGCAGTCCAGTGAACCTAACGCGAAGGGACTGGATTTGGATGCAACTTCACAATATCTATGGCGTTTCCCCCCTAAACGCGTTGAAGCAGAAGTTATCCGCGATGCGATCCTGCAGGCTTCAGGTGAGTTAGACACGTCCATCGGTGGTAGAAGCTACCGAATCCATAATGAGAAGAAGACGTATGCTCAGTGGCAAGTGGTTGACAATCACGGTCCAGAGACTTGGAGAAGAATGATCTATCAAGAGCGAATGCGACGAGTCGATGATCAGCTATTCACTGCGTTTGATTTTCCTGATTGCGGACAGGTACGCGCGCGGAGACCCGTGTCGACGACACCGTTGCAAGCACTCAATCTGATGAACAGTGAGTTTGTTATCGAGCAGTCGCGGAGGATTGCAGCTCGCGCAGAAGTCGAAGCGAACCAAATAGGATCCTCTGCTGTGGATCGATGTTTCTATCTAATCCTGGGTCGAGAACCGGGTACCCAGGAGCGTGAAGCCTGCTTGGCAATGGATAACTTAGCACTGGTTTGTAGAGCACTCATTAACTCCAACGAATTTGCATACTTGCCTTAGGTGACCAGATGAAGAATCCTGAACATCTATCGTTACACGGCCAACGGTTATTGGATCGACGTTCTTTTCTAGGGACGGCGGGTCTTTCCGCTGCGGGACTGGGACTCTCTTCGCTTCTTCAGAGCGATGGTCTCTTAGCTGAAGAGGTGCAGACGGTTGGTGGTAAACAGCCAATTCGTCCACAGATTGATCCTAATCAACCTTATCAAAGCCGTGCGGCGCATTTTGATACGCCAGCAAAGCAGGTTCTGGTGATCTATCTTCCCGGTGCTGTAAGTCACGTCGATACGTTTGACTACAAACCAGAGCTTTTTAAGCTCGATGGGAAAAAACCACCGGGGCTTCCCGCGGTCACGTTCGAGGGTCCGAGTGGAAATATCGCAAAGCCATTTTGGAATTACCAGCCGCATGGACAGTCCGGAAAAATGGTATCGGACCTGCTGCCTCATCTCGCCAAGCAGGTAGATGATTTTTGTTTTATTCATTCTCTCCACACCGACACCAGTGCACACCCACAGGGAGAGAACTTTATGAATACAGGTTTCACGATGGAGGGTTTCCCATCCTTTGGTTCTTGGGTGACCTATGCGCTCGGCACTGAAAATCAGGATCTGCCAGCGTTCGTCGCGATCAATGATCCGCGTGGATTAGCTCGAAGTGGTAAGAATAACTTCGGAAATGGTTTTTTGCCTGCGGCCTACCAGGGTACCGATTTTAATGCAAAGCATCCTCCGAATCATCTATCTCGGCCCCAGTCACTCACAGCCTTTGATGATCAGCAAACGATCGACCTGCTGCAGCGACTTAATGCCAAGCACTTAGCAGCCTACCCCGGAGACGCTAATCTCGCGGGGCGGATAGCGAGCTATGAATTGGCAGGTAAGATGCAGATGTCGGTTCCCGACGTTATGGATCTTTCCTCGGAGACTCAGTCCACCATTGAAGCTTACGGTGTAGAAGGAGGGTCTGATCTGAAGAGTGAATACGCCAAAAACTGTATTCTGGCTCGACGACTAATCGAGAAAGGTGTTCGAGTCGTTCAACTTTTCAATGGCAGTGATCCATCGGGAGGTAATGGGATTACCAACTGGGATTCCCATTCGAATATCCTCAAGACACATGCGATGCAAGCAGAGATCATGGATCAGCCCACCGCGGCTCTGATCGCGGATATGAAGCAGAGAGGCTTGTTGGATCATACCCTAGTGGTCTGGGCAACAGAGTTTGGCCGAATGCCTTTTCTTCAAGCCAATGGAACGGGAAGAGATCATAACCCCAACGCATTTACATGCTTTTTAACCGGTGCGGGGGTCAAGAAAGCTCACAGTCACGGCGCGAGTGATTCATTCGGATTCAAGGCTGAGGTGGATCCTGTCAGCGTTTATGATTTCAACGCGACACTTTTGCATCTCATGGGGCTCGATCACGAGCGGCTCACGTTTTATCACAATGGGTTGGAGCGACGCTTGACGAACGTTCACGGCCACGTGATTCGAGATGTCTTAGCTTGATGAATCCTGAGATGTTATCGGATCTATTAATGCGTCTGACCAATTCGTGCCGGATTGGTTTGGCAAGCTCGAGCTCTGGTAACGGGATGAACGGGTCAGCTAGGTAAGTTCAGGGATAACAGATCCCTCTGACATCAGCATGTGGGGACGACCGGTTTGATCGTAGATCATCGTTTGCGGATCGATGTTCATTTGCCGGTAGAGAGTCGATGCAACGTCGGCAAAAGAGATCGGACGTTCAGTGACTTTACCCGCCTCTCGGTCCGTCGCGCCAATCACAATACCTTGGGGTAATCCACCGCCAGCCATGATTGCCATCGATGCATTCGGCCAGTGATCGCGACCACCTTTGTCATTAACCTTAGGAGTGCGGCCAAATTCGCCCCACGCCAGAACAGTTGTATCTTCAAGCATACCTCTGGCTTCGAGGTCGGTGATCAGAGCATGGAAGCCAAAGTCAAAAAGCGGTCCAAGGTTTTTCATGCGTTGGTTGTTGCTGGAGTGTGTATCGAAGTCACTCAGGGATAGGCTGACCACTCGGACACCTGCCTCAATCAGCCGGCGAGCCAGCATGAACTTTAAGATCGCTTCAGGGCCCTCACTGGTGGTGGATTGAGTGCCATCGAATTTCATGGGTGGTGTGTACTTGGCAACCACTTTTGGGTCTTCACTGTGGATGTCCATCGCGTTGGAAAATGCCCCTGAGGTCAAAACGCGGAACGCTTGCTGGTGAAATTGATCCATCGCAATCATGGATCCAGATGGATCCAACGATTTTTCAAATCGATCAATCGTCTTCAGTAAGTGCAACCGTTCGATCATGCGTTCAGAGGGTACATTTGGATTCAGCTTCAGGGCAGTTTTATGTCCTGCGCCCAATCGCTGTAACTCACCTTTCATTCCCGGTTCTAGCTCGCGATGCCAGAGATCAGAGATGTCGGGTCGAAAGGGCTTGCACCCGATTCCAAGGAAACCGGGACGCGCACTGTTCCGAACCAGGGGGCGTCCTTGCATCAAGTCGATGAAACTCGGAACGGTGTCGTTGGGGCTGGATTTCAAGTGCTTCACCACGCAACCGATTGCGGGTCGACCACCGATCGATTTGAGCTCTTTTTCGTGATACCCAGACTGACACTGAAATGCATGATGCTTGCCATCGGAGCCAACAAGAGATCGAAGGAAGACGAGCCGATCGGCAATCGTTGAACACTGTGGCATCAGTTCGGTGAGATGAATGCCAGGAACGTTAGTGCTGATGGGGGAAAATGGACTGCGAACTTCACTTGGAGCTTGAGGCTTTGGATCAATCAAATCCATCTGAGGTGGGCCACCGTCCAGGTGAATCAGAATGAGAGACTTGGGGCGTTTAGCTTGGCCTGCGATTGCGTCATTGGCAAGCAGCATAGGGAGGCTAATACCAGCGATGCCGGACGAGCCTGCCGAGAGAAAAGTTCGGCGAGAAATCCCACTGCAGTTTCGAAAGCGATTTCCGAATTCAAAATTGATCATTCGCTATTTGTCCGAATGGAAGTTTGAAATCCCGTTGGCCATAGTTTAATCACGTCGAGCGTCCCGTTGCCATTCGTTTTCCTGAACGGTGCTCGCTGACGTCGAATCGCTTAAGCCGTCTTGATCCTGATAACTAGTTCACGAATTACTTGTCTTTAAACCAAGGTGATCTCGCATTTTCTGTGATTTCACTATCGAGCTGAGTCATCCGAAGCTTCAGCTTGGCGACCAATTCTGGGTTTTGCTCTGCGACATTATTTTTTTCACTGATGTCTTCAGAAAGATTGAAAAGCATCACCTGTTGTGCGGTTTTTTTAGTCTGCTGATTGCGATTTTGTCGCGGTGTCTTTACCAGCAATTTCCAGTCACCCTGACGTAACCCCTCCAACTTTCCTTGAGAAGTGTAGTGAATGAATTCTTGCCTCGGAGATTCTTTGATTTCTCCTTTCCACAGCTGAGAGACATCGATGCCATCGATTTTCCGAGTGTCGTCTAATGGGGTCGCGGTTAATGCCGCGATGGTGGGTAGCACATCAATGGTGCCGGTGAGTTCATCACAGACCGTGCCGGCAGGGATACCTGGGCCGCGAATCAGACAGGGTACCCGTTGCCCTCCTTCAAAGGTGGTGCCCTTGCCGTCGCGAAGCACGCCCGCAGAGCCACCATGGTGTTTGAATGGCAGCCACGGTCCATTGTCCGTCGTGTAGATCACGTAGGTGTTCTCGGAAAGTTTCAGTTCGTCAAGCACCGTGAGTAGACGCCCTACTTCGTGATCGATGTGCTCGATGACGTTGATGTAGGCATTGAGCGGATTCGGGTCACGCACATCATCTGGCACGTACAATGGGATATGCGGCATCGAATGTGGCAGGTAGACAAAGAAGGGTTCATCCTGATGTTGGGTGACAAAGTCGATTGCCGCCTGCGTGTATCGCCGAGTGACGGTACGTTGGTCCACAGGTAATTCAACAATCTCTTCATCTTGAAAGAGAGGCGTCTTCCATTTGGTAAGCGTTGACTCAGGGTCTTTCCAGAGTAGGTCCATTCCGTCCGCTCCACCCTTCGGTTTGCCCTTGTTGTCTGGATGATTCATATCATTGGAATAGGGAATCCCCAAATACGTATCAAACCCATTGGAGGTGGGGAGAACTTCTGGGTGATGGCCGAGATGCCATTTGCCAAAACACGCGGTTGCGTAGCCTATTCCCTTCAGGTGATCAGCGATGGTGTGCTCAGTAGGATTGAGTCCTTTGGTTGAAGATGGGAATAGCACATGTTGATGCATCCCGACACGTTTGGGGTAGCATCCGGTTAATAACGCAGCACGTGAGGGAGTGCAAACCGGAGAGGCGACCATGAAACTGGTGAACTTTCGCCCCTCCTCCGCGAGTCGGTCGACGTTGGGTGTCTTGATGGTCTCCGAACCAAAGCAGCTGAGATCCCCATATCCCTGGTCATCTGCAAAAATGATGATGAAGTTTGGCTTCTCCGCGGCGGTTGCACAGCAGGACGCAATCAGGGCCAGTAACAAACTCAGTACGGTCGCACGCATGGGATACCTTCAAACGCGGTGATTGATTCGTATAGCTCCACTCAGTGTAGCATTCTCGCCGGACACTCTGGTCGGGCTGGAGGCGACCGATGCCGGTGCCGCCTTCGGCTTTTCAGTCCCGCATGAGGCCGATGAGCACCGGAAAGCGGCCTGATGGGCCGTTGCCCAAGCTCTGGATCTGCGTGATTGGCTGCGAAGCCTTCTGTTGGTCAGACTCTTATTCGCACTCAAGAGTGCCCCTGTTGCTTGATTCAATGCCTCTTATTACGGCCTGACACAAAAAGCCCGG
>JAAXIK010000492.1:7062-7441 GCA_012270385.1 Rubripirellula sp.
CTTGATTCCAAGTCTCTTATTGCGGACCGACTGATACCAAACGCACCCGATTGGGAAAAAAAGGTAATTTTTGACGATTCCCGCTATCGGGGCTTTCTGCTCCTTGACGACTTCTCATGCTAGCAATTTGGATTTTGCCTGAAGTCGTGGCATAATAGGAAAAATAGGTAAAATCCTTGCAGCCGCTAAAAGCCGAAGTGAAGGCGAGATGACCGGCATTGGAGAAATTCTTCTTCTCTGTGACGCGAGCGTTTCCCCGTCGATCGGTCGAAGGTTCCTCCATCCAACAAAACAATATGATGACCAACCGCCCAACCGGAATCTCCCAAAGTACCCGAGCAACTTCTCAGCGTCGATTGAAGGGTGACCGCAGACGTTA
>JAAXIK010000387.1 GCA_012270385.1 Rubripirellula sp.
TACCGACCGGCTCACTTACGACCCACTGGTGGCTTGGTTTCGAGCTGCAGAGCCCCCGGCAAATCGTGCTTGGACTTTTTCATTAGTGAATGTGCGGATTGCCCTGGCCAAGGCCCCATCGGAGGTTGAATTACTTTCCGATGTTATCGACTCCGTTAGAAATGACGGTCGCGGTGAAGATGATGTGGTGATGGCAGGTTTGTTTCAAGCAGATGATGCCTATCTTGTACCTAGTATTTCCATGCCGAATATCGTTGCTTCAGTCAGGGGTAGAGCTACGGATGTATTCGGGAAGTATCAAACGAGCAACATTCTTGTCGACAACCAATCAACTACCGAATCGATTGGTCGAGGGGGTGTTTTCGATTACCCACGGCACTTCGATCTGAATGCCGTGGAAGCTGAATCAGTCAGCGGGCAGTTACCCGTTTATGCCGAGTTCGCTCCCACGGAAGGGATTTGAAATCCGCCTTCTGTAATGGATCACGCAGCGCTCTGTTCCCGATATTGCATCCTTCAATTGTCTCGGGCGTTCAATCGTCTCAGGTTTGCTCACCGGATTCCCGTTGCACTGCGATGACGTCATGCTTTCGACGAAGGAAGGCGTCGAGAATCCTGGGGTCGAAGTGCTTACCCCTTCCCTCTTCAAGGATCTCCAGACATTGATCCATGGAGAAAGCTTTTTTGTAGGGCCGTGGTGAACTCAGGGCATCAAAGACATCTGCCACGGCAACCATGCGACCTTCAATGGGAATCTCTTCGCCCGAAAGACCTTTTGGATATCCAGTGCCGTCCCACTTCTCGTGGTGCGAGCTTGCGATGATTGATGCCAACTGGAGAAGCGGAGAACGAGTGGATTCAAGGGTTTCAGCCTCTCCGTTGGCTGGGTGGGATGCGTCAGCATCGGTTTGACTGTGCGTCGGATTCATGATTTCACTTCCGATCCCACAATGCTGCTTGATCGCTGCATATGCTGTCGCATCCAGGTTGCCAGTCTTGTGAAGGATCGCATCGGGGATGCCAATTTTTCCCACATCATGAAGCTTTGCAGCTTGTTCAATCAAATCAATCTGTTGACGATCAAATCCTAGCTCATCCGCAATGATTCGGGTGTACCGCCCAACTCGGGTCACATGTTGCCCAGTGTCATCATCACGGTATTCGCCAGCACGTGCCAAGCAGTGGATCGCTTCTTGGCGTGAGATCTCCAGTTCTCGCGTTCTTTCCTTAACCATTTCCTCGAGCATTTCAGAATGTCGCGCCAGATGATCTTGGTAAGCTTTGACCGCAAGTACATTTTCCATTCGAAGTGCGAGTTCAGATGGGTCCACGGGTTTCGAAAGAAAATCAGAGGCACCCAGCCTGAGGGCCTGCAATTTGACTTCCGGGTCATCAGCAGCGGTTAAGATCAGAACAGGAACTCGTTGATAACGCTCGTTTTGTCGCATCAATTCCAGAATCTCAAGGCCTGAGCGATGAGGCATGTTGATATCCAGCAGGACGATGTCCGGCTGGTTTTCTTCCATCAGATCCAGAGCATTTCGTGAGTCGGAAGTTGATCGAAAATTGGAGAAACCTGCTTCGCTGAGATAGGCTTTGACAACCTCAATGTTAATTGGTTCATCGTCAATAATCGTGACACATGCAGCATGATCGACGCTGTGGTCGCGCACCGGCGGTTGGGTAGGCGAGTAAGTCGATCGATCCATCTGTCTTTCGGTATAAATTGAGGTTTAGGCAGGCCGAAGGCTTCGGCCGCAGCAGATAATGGGCGGGGGAATAGCCGTCCGCGGAGCCATGGAGTTTGAACTGGACTACGAAACTCGCCTATTAGAAAGTTAGGTCAAAAAGATCATTCAAGCTGGCTTGCCTATCGAGGGGGGGAGAATTATCAGGTTCAAGTAGCGTTTGAGCGGATTGTATCAATGTGGACAGAGAGGAAATCCTCTCCAAAGTAATCAACGTGTTAGGTAGCTTTCGTATTGATCCATTTCCGAATGTCATTTCGCTCGATCATTTTAGCCCTCCAAGATTGCATCTTTGATGGCTTGCACTGCTGTTTGTCGATCCATCCACTCAAGTTGTAGTGATTTCGTGTTGACACCTAACGAAGAAGCGAGCTGTATGGCAAGATCCAAGTCTCGTATGCCATGATACTGATTCGTCATCTTTCCATTTTCATAAATGGTCTGTGAATCGGTCTGGTATCCCGATTCAAATGCGTCGGCGAGCCGCTCGATCCAGTCTTCGGGTATGCCCTGCTCCAAGCAGTGTTGGACACTCCAAATCTCGTCACCGCGACACTGGCTGAGCAAATGAAGCGCTCGATCCCTTCTCATTACCATCCGCTCTCTGCCCTTCTTTAGCTCTGAGGTTTTGTCAGTCTTCTTCCAGGTTTTTCCACGAGCTGCATTTTTGGAAAGACATTCTTACCGCCATGAAAGGTGCGTTTCCCGTTGATATTGTGATCAAATACAAACACGCCTCGTTTCGCAGTCTTGCGAGAGGATACGCGAAGAATCGATGGATTTCCGCATTCAGGACAGCGAACGCGAAGTCCATAGCGTTCGAGGAGCCTCTGTATGGTGCTCACTACCCGTTGGTTCTCTTCAAGACTTGGGTACTGCATCCCCTCGAAGTTTCGAAGGTAGTCTTGAATGGTGAGTCGGATGGAGCGGTGCAGCCGATTTAATTCTAGCTCGATGGCAGAGAGTGACGAATCCGGCTCGCGTGTTGCATCCTTTCGGCTGTTTGCTTCGGGTTTGCGATTTGCATCCTGCTCGCTCACTGTCATGAAGTTTTCCGTGATCGGAACCGTTGGCGATCGGTCGTTGCTATCAATTCAATCGAGAATACAGGTACGTTTTCCTTGCTGAGGTTTATACATAATGTATAATCTTTTGGGTTCGGGCAAGTCGATTTGAGAAAAATCCTCAGCGCAAAGGAAAAATCATCGCAAGGTCAAACTGGCGGTGAGATTTAAATTTCTCTACTGTCAGACGATATTCCCATTCATCCGATCTCGTTCTTTAGACGCAAATGACGGTCAATCAGCAAACGGTTGAGGAGACAAAAGCCCAGATTCGGGGTTTGGTCAACGAAATCGCGCAGCTTGCAAAGAGCGGTGCGACGCCAGACGAATTTTATTCTGGACTTTTGACTCGTATTATCACCGCGCTCGCCGCTGCCGGTGGCGCAATATGGTTATTGGACGAGAATGGCAAGCTCCGATTGCAGTACCAGGTCAATGCGGAGCAGAATCTGCTGAATCAAGAAAATGAGGATGGTGTGAAGCATCACCGCCTCATCGAGCGGGTTGCGAGAAGCGGGCAATCTATCCTTGTTCCACCCTTTTCAGGAACTACCGATGGAGAAGGAGAGAGTAATCCGACTCGGTATCTATTAGTGCTTGGATCTCTTCAGCACGACGAGCGACAAGATGGACTGATCGAGGTCTTTCAGCGACCCGACACCGCACCGGATACTCAAAAAGGTTACCTGCGGTTTGTCCAGCAGATGTGCGATTTGGCAGCGGAATGGCTCCGTGGTCAAACTCTGCGTACCCTCGGTGATCGACAAACGCTCTGGCAACAAGCCGATGCTTTCGCCCGCGCTACCCACGAATCACTCGATTTAAAAGAAACGGCTTATATAGTTGCTAACGATGGCCGTCGTCTGATCGGATGTGATCG
This sequence comes from Rubripirellula sp., assembly GCA_012270385.1. Classification (GTDB taxonomy): domain Bacteria; phylum Planctomycetota; class Planctomycetia; order Pirellulales; family Pirellulaceae; genus Rubripirellula. The sequence continues at coordinate 3,693 of JAAXIK010000387.1, forward strand.
GGTGAGTGTTGCCATTAAAAAAGGAAGAAAGTGTCGTGTCCAAGCAATCAGTGGGCAAGACACGATTGAGAATCGTTCCAATATCGTGGCTGCATTAAACCAACTTGCTACTCGAGTGGTAGCAGCCGGCGAGCCACTATGGCATGACGGCTCAACCGAGGATTTGCCGCCGCAGATTGAAGAAGCTTTGGAGGATTACGTTGATCAGAGCTACGGTCGCAATGTTGCGGTTTTACCTTTACGGGAACCTGAGCGACGGCTCGGAGTGAATTCGGACCAAGGAGCTGCTGGAGAAATCGATCGTGACAATGCGCATCGAGGAGAGGTCATCGGCGCTTTGATCGTTGAGCAAATTGAAAGTGCGATCCCCACCGAAATTTTCAAAGCTCGATGTGATTTGGTTTATGAACACGGAACTCGAGCAATCGCCAATTCGCTTGCACATAGCAATCTATTTCTCATGCCACTATGGCGTGCGTTAGGCCGCGCCTCTTGGATCTTAAGGGCGAGGACACTACCAAAAACGATTGGTGTGGTATCGCTTCTACTTGTCGTCATCCTTGGTTTGATCTTTATTGAGAAGGATTTTAATCTTGAGGCAGAGGGAACTTTGGTACCGATCCAGCGTCGCGAGGTGTTCGCGCCGATTGATGGCGAGGTTCTCCATGTTTTGGTGGATCATGATGATCCCGTCGAAGAAGGTGATCTGCTGGTCAGCATGATCAATCGTGATTTAGAAATTCAGCTGACTGAGGTCGTGGGTCAGATTTCCACCAATCGTGTTGAGGAACGTCGAGTACAGGGTCAACTGCGCCTGCGCGACATCGAATTATCCGAACGTCGTGCCCTTGAGGCAGAACAGATCAAGCTGGAAACTGAATATCAAGTGCTCCGAAAAAAAGAGCAGCTCTATCTTGAGCGAATGAGTGAATTGGAAGTTCGCTCGCCGATCAAAGGGAATGTCGTTTCTTGGGATGTTGAAAAAACCCTTCACAGCCGACCCATCATTACCGGGCAGGTTCTGGTGGAAATTGCAGACCTGAATCAACCTCTGGTTCTTGAAGTCGAATTACCGGAGAAAAGAGAGGGGCACCTAGATCGATACATCAAGGATCAGAGCCTGCAGAAAGATGATCAGCTTGAAGTGAGTTACATCTTGGCAACTGATCCCGATGTGCCACTCGAAGCCAAACTCGCGTTAGACAGCGTTTCCATGCGAGCCGATGCAGATGAGGAACATGGCGCGATTATCAAGATGCGAGCCATCCCGGCTCAAGACACTTTACGAGAATTACAGCCTAGGCCCGGAGCAAAGGTCATTGCCAAGATTTACTGTGGTCGTAGGAGCAGTGGGTTTGTCTTCTTTCACGAGATCTATGAATGGTGCTGCAAGTTCTTTTTCTGATGTTTTCATCGCGATCTATTGAGCCGAGTATCCGGCAGCAGTTGTTCCTTCGGAGTAAAGAGAAGATGCAATTGAGACTCTCAACGACCGTCCTCAGTCTGTGCTTGGCTACGCTGACGGCGAATCCAGTTTGTTGGTCACAGCAAGCTGAGGCCCCCGAGCCCTCACCCGGCGAAGTCATTGAGGCAGAAAATTGTCTTGTGCAATACATCTTTAAGGTGATGCTAGCAGCTCGATCCGAAGGTGTATTAACGGAATTGCACTTTGAGGAGGGAGACACCGTCAAGATGGGTCAGTTGATCGCAGTGATCGATGACACGGCAGCCGCTCTTGCAGTGGCATTGAAATTAGCTGAAGAAAAAGAAGCGGTCATGAATGCCGCTAACGAGGTCAACCTTGAGGATGCCCTCAATGCTGAGGAGCTCGCGAGTGCAGAATCGGAAGCTTACAAGGATCTTCGAAAAGAAGGAGCCATTCCCTACTGGGAGATGGAAAAGAAGCGTCTTGAAGCAAAGAGGGCAAAGCTTCGCATTGATCTGGCCGTCATGCAAAAGAAAATCGCAGAGGTTCAGATGATCGCCAAACGAAGCGAACGCCAGCTTGCCGAGTTTGAACTTTCCCAACGGCAGGTAAAAACTCCTTCCACTGGTTTCATTGAAGCACGATACGCACAATTGGGCGAGTGGCTTCAACCTGGTTCTCCAATTGCAACCCTGATTCAAATGGACCGTCTGCGGGTAGAAGGCGACATTGATGCATTAAGCTTTCGAAGTCGGGTTCGACAGGGAACGCCCGTGAAAGTCGTTATCGAGAATGACTCGGATCCGAATAAGGCAATCAAAATAGACGGGAAGCTAGGTTATGTGAGTATGGAGATCGATCTCAATAATCGTCATCGAGTCTGGGTCGAGATTCAGAATCAACCGATTATCGATGAGGCGACCGGTAAGGTGATCGATTGGCAAATCAAACCGGGGATGCGAGCATCGATTAAGATTCCTCAAGGATCTTAAACTTCTCTGAAGTCACCCATTATCCCACACGGTAATCACTTCGAAACATGGCAACGCTTGCGGAATCCTTAGTTAGCAGCTCTTCGAGACCGCTAACGGTGCGCAAACGGCCGGACCTTTCTGCCAATCGCCAACGTTATCAAGGGACAGGTTACTGGGTAGTCAAAGAGCCAGTTGGACTCCAGTACTTCCGCTTTCATGAAGAAGAATATTTCATTCTCAACATGCTCGACGGGCATGTGAGTCTTCAACAGATTAAAGATGGGTTTGAGCAAAGGTTTGCCCCTCAAAAGATCACGTTCGGTGATTTGCAGCAGTTCATTGGAATGCTTCATCGAAGCGGATTGGTCATTAGTAATTCTCCTGGGCAAGGGAAGTCCCTACGTGAGCGTGGGAGGAAGAAAAAGAATAAAGAGGTGATGGGTAAATTCACGAATGTATTTGCCATTCGCTACCGTGGATTTGATCCTGAGAAGATTCTTAATGGACTGCTGCCATGGTTTGGTTGGTTGTTCACCGTGCCGGCGCTCATTGGTTTCGTACTGATTTTCATGGCGGCCTCCCTTCTTTTGGCATCGCAGTACGAGACGGTCTATTCGAGATTACCATCCTTTCAGCAATTTTTCGCAGCGGATCGTTGGTTCATTCTTGCCATTACCATGGGTTTGGTCAAAGTTCTACATGAATTCGGCCACGGTCTGAGTTGCAAGAAGTTTGGTGGAGAGTGTCATGAGATTGGATTCATGTTGCTCGTCTTTACCCCATGCCTGTACTGCAACGTTTCTGACTCTTGGATGCTTCCCAATAAATGGAAGCGGGTTTGGATTGGTGCAGCTGGAATTTATGTGGAGATGTTTCTCGCGTCGATCGCCACGTTTATCTGGTGGTTTACCGAGGAGGGTACAGCGATCAACGATCTGTCTCTCAATATGATGTTTCTCAATGCTGTTAGCACCGTTCTGGTCAACGGAAATCCGCTGCTGCGTTTTGATGGTTATTACATCCTGATGGATGCTCTGGAAATTCCGAATCTTCGGCAAAAGAGCACCGAAGTTCTGAAGCGTGCCTTTCAGAAAACCTGCCTGGGATTGGAATTACCGGAAGATCCATTCTTGCCAACTCGTGGGCGGTTCTTTTTCGGTGCATTCACCGTTGCCAGTGTGATTTACCGGTGGGTTGTCGTGTTTTCGATCTGTTGGTTTGTCATCAAAGTTCTGGAACCCTACGGTCTCCAGGCAATTGGTCGAATGGTAGCCGTGGTGGGTTTTGCCGGTTTAGTGATACAGCCAATTGTTCAAACTTGGAAGTTTTGTCGTACTCCTGGGAGATTATCCAAAGTGAAGCGAACTCCATTAATGATTTCTCTTGGTGTTCTTGCAGTGATCTTGGCACTCGTCTGTTATGTGCCATTACCCCACCATATCGATTGCGCATTGGAGATACGGCCGAGCCAGGCCGGTCTGGTTTACGCTGGGACCCCCGGTCAGATCGAGTGGACTGTCTCACCCAAGGAATATGTGAACGAGGATGATGCCGTCGCGATCCTCCGGAATCCAGATCTGGAGATCCGCTTAGCAGATCTTCGGGGGCGGCAAGAAATTGCCGAAGTCGAGCTTAGGAATCTGTCTTATCGAAGTCGGAATGATGCCGCTTTGAAAGCTCAAATCGACACCCAAGAGGAGTTGCTAGCAGCTATTGAGTTGTTGAGGGAGAAGACAGAGGAGGAAATCAAGGAGCTAACTGTACTGGCGCCTCGCTCCGGATACGTGATTCCGCCGAATGATCGACCTGCTGAGAATTCTCCAGATGGACGCTTGCCGACATGGGTGGGTTCACCCCTGGAGCCGCGAAACCGCGGGGCCATGCTCACGGCCGAGGATGTGATTTGCGAGATAGGAAATCCAAAAGCCCTCGAAGCTGTACTGGTCGTTGATCAGGGTGATGTTCAATTAGTAAAGATAGGGCAGCAAGTGGATATAAAATTAGACGCGGAGAGAGAATCTACCTATCACGGTGCAATCACGGAAAAGTCGAATGAACCGATTGCAGCGACCTCAATGTCGCTAGCAAGTCAAACTGGCGGGGATCTTCAAACCGAAATCGATCCCGCAACAGGCCAAGTCAAACCGCGTAGTATTTCTTATCAAGCCAGAGTGCCGCTTACTGAGGTGGGTTTGACGTTGCGTCCCGGATATCGAGGCTCAGCGAAAATACATGTCGATCCCATGTCACTTGGCTCCCGATTATGGCGGGTCATCGCACAAACTTTCAATTTCGAAATCTGACCCGTAACCTCCGTGTTCTGCGGGGCACATTAATCCCCAATTTTTAAAAATCCTATCCAAGCTTCTCTTTTGATGGTTATCGCTTTGTGTTAAACACATGGCGTTCGTTTGTGGAGTTACCCTGCGGGTAAGAGATCAGTAAGTTCCATAACGATTACCTTGGATAAATAAAACAACTCAACCTTTATAAAGTCGCTTGAGCATTACAGGAGAAAAGTGAATGGCCGACAGTAAAGATTCAGATCAAGCACAGCCCGCTGAGCAGGCTCAAACCCAACAACCTGTTCAGGTTCAAGTCAACGCGGATCACGCTATGGCATCCTATGCAAACTTCTGCCGCGTGACTGGGTCACCGGAAGAGCTGATCGTTGACTTTGGTTTGAACCCGCAGCCAATTGGTGTTCCAAAAGATCCAATCGAGGTAAAGCAAAGAATCATTGTTAATTTCTACACAGCCAAGCGATTACTCGCGGCATTGCAGATGTCGGTTGCTAGACATGAGGCAGTCTTCGGTGTGCTTGAGACTGACATTAACAAACGTGTTCGTCCGGGCCTGAACCAACCCAATCAGCAAGCTCCTGCAAAGGAAGACTGAGTTTCAGGGAATTAAGAATTCATGTGCCGTGCGCTCTTTTGAGTGCACGGTTTTTTAATGATGTATTTGCCAGCGTCAAACGTTAGCGGGAAGCCTCCGTGAGATTAATCTCATTAATGAGCATTCTTAATCTTCCCAGTGCGCGGCGATTGAAATGGAATACCAGTCGAGGAAGGTCCGCCAGATCCGGCTCGCCAGCTTCAAGGGGAAGAGCTTGGGTTTGTTCGAAAGATCCTTTGACAAGAATATCTGAGAATTTCTGCTGGATACGCTCGAGATGTTCATCGGACAATTTTGATTTCAGTCGAAATACCAACTGATCTTTGACATATCGCATACTGTGATAGACCCGGTAAAAATTCATGATCTCATGAATTGTCTCATCTACCGAGTTGGTAATTTTGTAAAGATGCACATCTTCAGGGCTGATCATTCCGTTTGCGAGGAGTTGTTTTTCAAAGAAAACACCAGCGTCCCTCCAGTAGCTTCCACCCGGATGATCTAAGAGAATCAGCGGTAAAATGGTCTGTTTTCCCGTCTGCATCAAGGTGAGTGTTTCGAGGGCTTCATCGAGGGTTCCGAATCCACCAGGCACACAAACTACTGCACTGCACTCTTTTACGAACATAAGCTTGCGAGTGAAGAAATACTTCATGGTCACAAGCTTGGAGTCGCCGTCAATATACGGGTTAGCACCCTGCTCAAATGGGAGCATGATATTGAGTCCCATGGAGGCTTCACGCCCAGCGCCTCGATGTCCGGCCTCCATGATCCCACCGCCGGCACCCGTGATGACCATCCAGCCATGGCTCGCCATCTTGTTGCCAAGTTCCATTGCGGCTTGATATTCAGGGTGATCTTCTGAGGTGCGAGCTGACCCAAAAATGGTCACCTTTCGCCGTTTGCGATAAGGTCGAAAAACTGAGAAAGCGTACCGCAACTCCAGAAGGGTACGAGAGAGAATCTTCAGATCTCCCCTTGCGGGTTGATCCTCTTCAAGCCGCGTAATGGTCTTTTGGAGTGTTTGAAAGAGGTCTTCCGATTTTTCCTCGGAGAGCGGCTCGTTGGCTGGCTGCGGTCGTTCAAGTTCGTCTTCACCAATAGCTTCGATCGGGAGTTCCTCTGGAGCCATAATCGATTCCTTTAAGGTTAGTGGTAAAACGAACACCTTGGTGCATTGCCGCAACGTCCCCGGCCGCACCGTCTCCGCAGCTGTCGTATCGAAAATTCCGGTGTGCCCTTCCCCGACGCAGCTGCCCAAATTTTACCTTAGGTCGTTTGAACAGCGGAATAGGTTTTCGGATCAGTCGGCTGTGTGGGATTCGCTTGCCGTTTCAATTGCCTGATTGGGCTGGATGCGAAGTGCTTTTCCAATGATTACAGCTAACGGAGCAGCCGCGAAGCTCAACAGTGCACCCATCTTTACTGAGTCTTGCACGGGGCCAGCCACCTTGAAGGCAGCCACCGAGACAAACAGAGCAACCGTGAAGCCAATCCCTGCGACCATTCCCAGGGTTACAACGTGTCGATAATCCATGCCAGCTGGCTTCTCCAGTTTGAACCCTTTTTCAGCAAGAAGGGTCATGAGAGTAATTCCTAGCGGTTTACCGATAAGCAGTCCAGCTAGTACTAGCCACGTCCCGGTGCCAACACTACTGAAGACTACGCCGGCGTTTGCTAAACCAAAGAAGCCTAGAAAGAATTCAACGGGTAGTTTCCAGAAGTGCTCAAACTCATTGAGTGTGTCATCACGATGCAGCTCTTGTTTTGCAAAGATGCCAAGGTCCGTATGTGCATGGGGAATGAATGGGATGATTGGAACGAGTCCCAAGGCTGCGTGGATATTAGCTTCATAAAAACTAAACCATGACATCACCCCGGGACCAATCAGGTATGCCCAATGTGACTGAATTCGTGCTCGCTTAAAAAACCGGGCGAGGATCATCGCGGCAGCAGTTAATAAGAACCACTTCACCTCCACGGGTGCCTGTGGATAGGCAACCGCCAAGATAATCAGCCCGGCGGCGTCGTCAGCAATCGCAAGTAACAAAAGGAAAGCGATGGCCGGATGTCCGTTACCAAAAATCACCCGAGCAATCAAATAACTAAACGCAATATCCGTCGCGCAGGGGACTGCCCATCCGTCAGCAAACACAGACATCTGCCCTGTTAACAGGCATCCGCCGAGGTAAACCAAGGCTGGGCCGGCGATGCCACCAAAGGTTGCCAGAAGGGGAGTTGCCGCTTTCCGAGGGTTAGAGAGTGCGCCACCGGGTAACATCGATTCCCATACTTCTTTGGCAGCGATTGCAAAGAATAAAGCCATGAAGATATCGTTGATAATGAAATGGATAGTCAGACCGTGATGGCCTCCGGATTCATGATCGTCAGCTACTTGGCTACTCTCTTCGTGAACATCTTCTGCTCCGCCTGCGAGATCGAACTCGATAAAATCAATGTACTGCTCAGGAGTCAGACGCAAGCCCTCTGGCAAGGAGTTGAGGTTGAAAGCACCATTCGCCCACAGGAGCGCAAAAAGCGTTCCCGCAATGAGAAGGAAAGAGTTATCAATCAGAGTGCGGATGATGCCGTGTTTTTGTGTGTGCCCAGTCATTTTTGCGGACAATTTTCCAGATTGGTGTCAGATGAAGATTAACTCAAAGATTCAATGGGATATGTCAGATTCGCTCGCTCCAGCATCCGATGGATGGATTTGCGCCAGGCAGCTCCCTGAAATCATAGTCCCTTTGCCGCGATTCGGTGAGGTCACTTGTGAACATCTTCTTCGATCGTTGAATAACAGATGAAAAACCCGAAATCCCACTGCGTGAATTCAACACGTTCGCCCCAGCGTTCTCGCCGCAATTTCTTCCACCGCTATCCAGGCTAGACCCATGATGGTTGCGTTCGGATTTCCCACCGTGATTCCCGGAAAAATCGAACCATCCACAATCCAAATTCCCGAGGCGTTCCTAAGCCGGAACTGTGGATCCACCACGCTTTCACCTTCTGTTCCCACTGCGCAGGTGCCCAAGGGGTGGTAAAGGGTTTGGGCATAACGAAGAATCGACTTCCCGATGGCTTCACTGGTGGAACGCTTCTTCCCCGGTAAGGTTTCGGAGTTAATCACTTTTTCCAGGTCCTTCGATTTTGTAATTTCACGTACTTATTCAAAACCGCGAATCATTTGCTCGAGGTCCTCTTCGCAATGGAGATAGTCAGCGTCGATTTTTGGTGGATCCATCGGATTAGCTGAACTGAGTTGAAGGGAACCTTGGGACCGAGGTTGCGTTAGATTGACTCCAATACTCATCCATGCAGAATTCGTTGACTTAGGAAAAGTCAAATAATGCGTGGGTGTGACGTGCAGCTGAATCGTGTCATTAAGAAACAAGCCACCACACTCTGCAAGATTACTCGATAGAGGACCTGTGCCCATGACTTGCCACTGCGCGACGACTCGCGGGTCTGGATCATATGAGAAGGGTTTGAGTGACTTCTCACATTGGTAAATGACGGGCATCAGTAAATGATCACGTAAATTTCTCCCGACCCAACTGTTGTTAAATCGAGTGGAGATACCGTGTTGATCGAGATCATCGGGTGATCCGACCCCGCTTCTCATGAGAATGGATGGTGTACCGATCGATCCCGCAGCCAGAATGACTCCATACTTGGACATCACTTGGTTTGTGCCTTTCGCAGTTAATATTTGGATTCCTTCGGCATGTTGATTGTTCCAGCATACTTGGTCCACTATGCCTCGGACGACCTGTATGTTGCTTCGCCATGTTGCAGATCGTTCATCTCTTGGAAGCATCACCTCTTCTAGCGATCTTCGGCATCCTTTGTGATTCAGGCGTCGATAGGTCATCGGACTACAGTCCGACAGTGTTTCAGTCGCTTTCAGGAATGATTTTCCAGTGTGACTTAGCCAACGTGGCTTTTCAGGTTGGAGTATCTGTTCCAGTGAATGGATGGCGTTGCGGATACGTTGCGCACTCCAGCGGTTCTGCGTTGATGTGGAAAGCTGCTCAAGATCGGAGGCAGTGGGTGGAAACCAAATCATTGAATTGATCCGGCTACTCCCACCAATACCACGGCCTCGAGGCCAATGAAGCGAGCGATTGGCGAGAGATGGATTAGCGGATGTGGTGAAATCCCAATCTTCCGAGGATTTAAGTAGCCTTAGCCAGCGTGCAGGCCGCAGATGGTCGATCTGGGGCGCTGCCTTGCAGGGGGCTTCCACGATGATAACCACCGCACCAAATTCTTGAGCTAAGCGTCTAGCCAAAATACAGCCAGCCGATCCTGCTCCCACGACGATATAATCTGGCTGATTCATTGAAATTTCTGGATGTCTCTACGATGGTCGATTCGTGATTTGTCGATTAGGATTCTCTCACAAAAATATGTGTTGACGTTTTTGGCTTGCTGGCCACCACGAGTCAAGCCTCACTACCTCTTGCAATCATTGCCTAATCATGCCTGATTCCAACGAATCTAACGCCTCTCTGCGATTCTCTTCCGTATCCACCGCCGCTCCTGACCCGATTTTGGGGCTGACAGAAGCTTTTTTGGCTGATGAACGTTCCGACAAGATGAACTTGAGCGTTGGTGTTTACAAGGATGCTTCCGGCCAAACCCCCGTCCTCGAGTGTGTCAAAGAGGCTGAATCAAGGCTGCTGGAAACCGAAAAAACAAAAGGTTATCTCGCCATTGATGGGCTTCCTGATTATCGGCAAGCGGTGAAGCAGATGATTTTTGGCGATGCAGTCTCCAGCGACCGTATCGCAACCCTGCAGTCTCCAGGCGGGACAGGCGCTTTGCGTATCGCTGCAAGTTTTTTGAGCTCGCAGATGCCGCCGCTTCGAGTTTGGGCTTCGACCCCAACTTGGGCTAATCATCACGCCGTTTTCGAGTCCGAGGGACTTCCGATTGAGTCTTATCGATACCTCTCTTCCGATAGGACCTCTTTGGATTTTGATGCGATGATCGAAGATCTCAATACCAAATCCAAACCGGGCGACGCAGTTTTGCTCCATGCTTGTTGCCACAACCCTACCGGGATCGACCCATCCGGTGAACAGTGGGAAGTGATTGCGAAGACTGTCTCAGAACGGGGATTACTGCCACTGATTGATTTTGCTTATCAAGGTTTTGGGCATGGCTTAAGTGAAGATGCTGAGTCCATTAAAACAATCCTGCGCCACAACGACGAAGCGATCATCTGTAACTCGTTTTCGAAGAACTTTGGACTATACGGAGAGCGAGTCGGTGCCGTGTCGTTTGTCGCTGGTAACTCCGATGCTGCGACTGCAGTTCAGAGCCAATTGAAGAAATTGGTTCGATGCAATTACAGCAATCCTCCTCGCCACGGTGGTTCCATTGTGGCCACCATTCTGGGATGTAGTGAACTGACGCAAAAATGGGAGTCCGAGTTGGCGAATATGAGAAATCGTATCAAGGCGCTCCGCGAACAGTTCGTCACCACAATGAAGAATACGGGAAAAGGCCATGACTTCACCTTCCTGCTGAATCAATCCGGCATGTTCTCCTTTAGTGGATTAAATAAGATGCAGGTTGATCAATTGAAAGCGGATCACGGAATTTATATTGTGGGGAGTGGGAGGATCAACGTTGCGGGCATGCAGGAAAGTAAAATGGAGAAATTCTGCTCCGCGATAGCTACGGTTCTCGAAGGCTAACCGGTAGCTCTGCTTGAAATCCACTCGCTCGCCATTCGCTTAACAGTTCAAGAACCATTAGCTTTGGGGTAGGGGTAAGATTTACGTGCGAAGCTACTTTGATGATTTGACCCTTTTCTTCTTTTTAGATTTAATCTTGGCAATGGCTTCCGCTTCCGCTTGTGCTGAGAAATGAGGATTGGGAGTTGCTGGAATTGGGGCATTGATAGACGCTCTCCATCGGATCAGCATCTGGTGAAGTTCTTCGGCTTTCTTCGGGTTCGTCTGCGAAAGGTTCGTGGTCTCACCTACATCCTTACTCAGGTCATATAGCTCCAGAGCACCGTCTTCAAAGTATTCATGTAATTTCCACTGCCCGTAGCGAATGATACTGCAAGGCCGACTTCGGAATAGCGGGTCGCGTTGTTCATCGATTCGCTGGTAGCTTTGAAGGTACGCTGGGAAGTGCCAATAAAGTGCTCGATCACTTAGCTGATGTTTTTCACCACGAAGTAGCGGCATCAGACTTACTCCATCGAGGACTTGATCACTCGGCATGGGCGAACCTGTGATTTCGCATAAGGTTGGGTACAAATCGATATTGATAACGGGAGAGGAATTCGAAGTTCCCGATTTAATGATTCCCGGCCATGTAAAAAATAATGGTTCACGGATACCACCCTCGTAATATGTTCCTTTGTATCCCTTGAGTGGGTGCATGGAAGTTGCCGGACCATAGCCGCCGTTGTCGGAGCTGAAAATAACGACTGTGTTATTCCGTTGCTGCGTCCTGTCCAACGTTTCGATTAATTTACCAATTCCTTGGTCGACGCTTTCAATCATGGCTGCCATGACCGCATGATCGTGCAAGCTACCTTTAGGTTTATGATTGTATTTTTCAACAAGATCTGGCCGCCCTTGAAGAGGTGTGTGAACGGCAAAATGAGATAGGTACAGCAGCCAGGGTCTTGAGGAATTCTCCTCAATGAATGTCACAGCTTCCTGTGTCAGCCGATCAGTCAGGTACTCGTCTTTTGCAGCACTGTCTAAACCTGGAACGTTCGGGTGTGGGGGGAAATAACCCCTGGGTGGACTACCACTATGGGACCCAGCGATGTTGATGTGAAATCCATAGGGTCTGGGATCCTGACTCAGATGCCACTTCCCCATGATCGCTGTACGATATCCATTCTGCTGGATCTGCTTTGCCCAAGTTTTTATCCCTCGATCCAACGTGTCCGTTCCTGGGACATGCATCAATTTGCCAAATTGTGGTTCGCCCCTCCGTGACGTACCGACATTGTAAATCTGATGTCGTGGGCTGTATTGTCCAGACAATAGGGACGCGCGAGCCGGCGCGCAGTTCGCGGAGGCTGAATAGGCATTGGTAAAAATCATGCCTTCACCGGCGAGTTGATCTAGGTGAGGTGTTTCATAGAAATCTGATCCCATGAAACCACAGTCCCGCCAGCCGAAGTCATCGAGGAAAATGAATAGGATATTTGGCTTTTCTATTTTGCTCTGATCATCACTTAGCTCCGTGCTTTGGCAAAACGGATGCATCGGCAGTAACGTGACTAGTATGACAAAAAATACTCTCATGGTTATCTATTCGGTGGCACGATCAAGCGGGCAGAGGGTCAAGCGTTTCCATTGATCGCTTGACGGTAACGACAGGTTGGAACCGAGCTTGCTTAAGCAATGAGTTCGTTGACTACTCTAGCGGGTTCTACACCCGTGAGTCTTTGATCAAGTCCTTGGAACGGGTAGGTGAATCGACGATGGTCGATACCAAGTAGATCCAGAATGGTTGCGTTGAGATCGTGGATGTGAACAGGGTCTTTGGTGATGTTGTAGCTGAAATCGTCTGTCTCTCCGTGAACGCACCAACCTTTTACACCACCACCGGCCATCCAAATCGAGAAACATTTTGGATGGTGATCTCTCCCGTAATTCGTTTTGGTCAGTTTGCCTTGGCAGTAAGCGGTACGGCCGAATTCTCCACCCCAAACGACCAGTGTGTCATCGAGCATCCCTCTTTGCTTCAGGTCAGTCAATAGACCAGCAGAAGGTTGATCTACATCGTTGCATTGTTTCGGAAGATCTTTTGGAAGTGCACCATGTTGATCCCAGCCACGGTGGAAAATTTGGGTGAAGCGAACGCCTCGTTCTGCCATTCTGCGCGCCATAATGCAAGAATTTGCAAAAGTGCCTGGGACTAAAACCTCCGGTCCATACAGATCCAGTACGTGCTGTGTTTCATCAGAAAGGTCGGCCAGTTCAGGAACACTGGTTTGCATTCGGAAAGCCATTTCATACTGCGCGATTCTTGCATTAATTTCTGGATCACCAACTTGTTGAAGATTGAGTTGATTAAGTGAACCCAGCGTGTCGAGCATTCTGCGTCTTGCGGTGGAATCAATCCCTTTTGGATTCGACAGGAATAGAACTTTGTCTCCGCGACTACGGAGTGCGACCCCTTGATATTTACTCGGTAAAAAACCGCTGCCCCAAAGTCGGTTGTACAGTGCTTGTGCTTGTTGTCTTCCTGTCCATGACGCTGTCATCACCATGAATGCTGGAAGATTCTCGTTTTCCGTGCCAAGACCATAACTTAGCCAGGATCCCAGGCTCGCTTTACCAGGTAACTGATCGCCGGTGCAAATGTAGGTGATGGCTGGATCATGATTGATGGCTTCGGTATACATTGACCGAACCAGGGCAATCTGATCAACCTGTTTCGACATGTGAGGAAGCAGTTCGCTTACCATCGTTCCCTGCTCACCCTGAGGGGAAAATTTGTAAATACTGGGGGCGATGGGAAACCTTGCTTGACCACTGGTCATCGTGGTTAATCTTTGCCCTTGCCGTATTGAGTCCGGTAAATCTTTATCGAACCAATCTACGAGGTTGGGCTTGTGGTCCCACAAATCCATTTGGCTCGGAGCACCCGACATAAACAGATAGATTGCCCTTTGCGCTTGAGCTTGATGGTGAGTTCTTGGTGACGGGGACTCGGAACCGGAATCAGTATTGGCTCCCGTGGCATCTGCGTGACCCGCGGTTTCAAGGGATGCGAGAGCCGCTGCACCCAAGCCGGCAGCACCTTTGGAGAAAAGCGAGCGCCTCGTTAAGCGGTTGAGCGATTCCTGCAGGACTTCAGTTTTCATTTGGACACGACCTCATCCAGATTCAGGAGTGTATTGCAAACCAGGGTCCAAGCAGCTTTCCTCGCATTGGGCTCTCCTACCAGCGCGGTGCAGAGATCGGTTTGATCTTCATAGTAGACTTGGCTGTCGGCAAGCAAAGAATGGATGGCTTCGGTCTCGAGATCGCTCGGTAATCTGGTGGTGATGGTTTGAAAAAGCCAGTTGATTTTTTCTGAATCGCTTATCTCGTCCAGTTCCGATTCCACCCTTTCCGCCAATTTCTTAGCGGACTCAAGGAACTGCTGTTCATTCAGTAGTAAAAGGGCTTGGAGTGGTGTGTTAGTGCGTTCTCGACGAGCTGTACACGACTCACGGCTTGGAGCATCCAGCATCGTCATCTGTGGGGGAGGGCTGGTGCGTTTCCAGAAGGTATAGACACTGCGTCGATAAATCTTGTCTCCCTGATCGGGTCTGAATTTAACAGTATTGCTTCCGGAATAACCCACAGCGGCCCACAGCCCGTCAGGCTGAGGTGGTTTCACGCTGGGCCCGCCCCTCTCGTCTTGCAGGAGTCCGGATAGAAAGAGAGCTTGGTCTCGAAGGATTTCTGCATCAAGACGATATCTTGGACCACGTGCGAGCAAGCGATTGTAAGGGTCCTTCTGTTGTAACTCAGGTGTTACTTCATGGCTCGTGCGATAGGTCTCCGAAGTAACAATCATTCGGATGAGCCTTTTCACATCCCATTGATTCGTTCGGAAATCAACAGCTAGCCAATCTAGAAGTTTTGGATGACTTGGAGGTTCACCTTGGCTCCCGAAGTCCTCACTCGTTTTTACCAAACCCGTCCCAAATAGCTGTTGCCAAAAACGATTGACAGCAACTCTGGCTGTTAGCGGATTTTGTTCACCGGTAAGCCATTTCGCCAAGCCAAGTCGATTGCGAGGTGAATCGTTGGGAAATGGACTGAGGAATTCGGGTACGGATCTTTCAACCGCATCTCCTGGTTGATCGTACTGACCGCGAATCAGGATGTGTGAGGTACGAGGGGGATCGATCTCTTTCCAGATGAGTGTGGTCGCGACATTCTTTTCCAGGGATTCGCGTGCTTTTCGCGTACCCTTTTCTAAATCAAGTAAGGCGAGCCAATCTGGGTGGAGGCAAAAAACACTTCGATAGTATCTTCGCAGGGAAGCATTGGTTTCATCACTACGCTGCGCTGAAGGTGTATCCGTGATGCTTATCAACTCGGATGGGATCGGGATTGCTGGGGAACGATAGGCATAGGAGAAACGGGATGTTCCCTCATGGTTAATCACTTTTAAATAGAGATCGTTGCTCCCCTTCTTGAGATTCAGTTCAATTTCCTGTTCAAGCGGATTGAGTGGGTGCGGTCCGCGGCGATTTGAGATTTCCTTTCCGTTGAGGAAAACCATCAAGCCATCGTCAACGTCACACAGTAACGTTACTTTTTGAGGCTTGGGTGATTTGAGATTTTGGTAGATCATTAAGGCCGAGGATCGATCAACAATCGATGGAAGCGTATGAATGGATACGGGGCCAAGATCTTCTCTTGTTTTCCAACGATACTCCGTTTCTTGATAATTAAATATTTCCTCTGCATCGAACGCTTTGCCCTGTGAAGCGAAAGATCTTCCGTACCCCGGATTTGGGTTTTCAATGGGAAATGGACCGACGCTGAAAATTGGACCTAGGGTGACTTGTTGGTTGGCGGGGATAGACGGATTGGAATCGCTCAATGTCAACTTTACGTGTTTGAATTGATGTTTCGCAAAGACGCTTTGATAGTGGAGTTGGATGCGAATCAGAAGTTCGTCTTCTCCAGAATCCAGTGGAGCAAAAACAAACCAAGCATTACGACCACCAGGATCCTGGTGACCTGCGGCGGCCCAGCCTTCTCGATCATTCATTGAGGAGTCGATTGCGTATCGCACATCAAATGGACCATCCTGCTGTTCCACATCCGCTAAAGCAAAAATGGGTGGAATTTTGGTCCATGGTTTTCCTGTCATAGGATTGCCAATCTCAAGCGTGATTTCCGTGAGGACCACATTTCCATTTTCTGAAACACCGACCTTGTCATTCTCAGAATCCACTAGAGCTTCTAGCTGTAGGGTTTGCCAACTTGTGCCAGTGGGTAGCGGAGCGACGATGGTTGTTGTGTCTTGATCTGCTGCTTCGCCAGCGATCCTGAACGAGCCATCCTCAAGAATTTCCATTTGGGTTTGGGAGGAGGATTCGACTGAACTCGGTTGAATCACATGCTTCGATGCATTCGCATTGTCGCTTAAGGAACGCTCCCATGTAGCCTGCGCTTGATCCACACTTTCAATGGGACCTTGTCGCTCAGCTGCGAAGTCGAGTATGGCCTGGTCATATTCGGCAAGAAGCTTTTTTTGTTCGTCTGTCGGGACGGGGATTACAGGCGCGGGATTCTTGGAGTTACCGTCCAAGGCTCGACCATCTAAACTATTGAAGAAAGCGGAGAGCGCATAGTAATCACGTTGGGAAATGGGGTCAAACTTGTGGTCGTGGCAGACTGCACAACCCACCGTAAGACCTAAGAAGATCGTTCCAAATGCATCCGTCCGATCCATCACGTTCCTGGCAAACACTTCTTCATAGATTGAACCACCTTCGTTGGTGGTCACGTTCAAGCGATTGAAACCACTCGCAACTAATCCCGGATCACCCAACGCGGGAATCAGATCTCCCGCGAGTTGCTGACTAATAAATGCATCAAATGGCATGTTTTCATTCAATGCATTGATCACCCAATCCCGAAACGGCCACATCTCTCGGTAATTGTCTAAGTGAAGACCATGAGTGTCCCCATACCTAACGAGATCTAACCAATAGCGTCCAAAATGTTCTCCAAATTGAGGTGAAGCTAACAGGTCATCTACGAGTTCCTCGTAGGCTTCCGGAGAAGGGTCCTTGAGGAACCAATCAATCTGCTCCCTGCTTGGCGGTAGACCTGTTAGGTCGAGGCAAACTCGCCGTAGGAGTTCAGATGGCTTTGCTGGAGGATTTTTGATCAATCCATTGGCTTTGATGCGCTCTTGAATGAAGTAGTCAATGGCTTCACTGTCTTTCTCGATTTCTTCAGGGACTCTTGGCTTCTCAGGCGAGGTAAACGCCCAAGGCCTTTCAATGGTGGCACCCAGCTGAAGCCATTTTTCAAGAATCTTTTTCTGATCAATGGTGAGAGGTTTCTGAAATTCTGGGGGAGGCATCAGGACGTCAGAATCCTCTGAGTGAATTCGGTCGAGTATAAAGTCTCTATCGGTGTCCTGTTCAGACAGTATCGACCGTAAACCCTCAATCGTATCCAGCCTGAGATCCGCTTTGCGATCATGCTCATCGGGTCCATGGCATGCAAAACAGTGATCAGAAAGAATGGGTCTAATCTCTCGATTGAAATCAATGCCAGGTTGCTCCGATGATTCAGCCCAGACACCCTCCGAATTCGAAGCTACGAAGATGACAAACAATGGTAGGGTGGTTGAGAGGATTCGATAGAGCGAATTGGACGTGGTTATCATCATGGAGCAACGCACTCAAGATCTTTTGGAATGGGAGAAGTCTAGTTTAGTTTACCGCGGCACGATGGCGACTCAAAACAGCGGTTTAATCGATTCAGGAACTGCCCCATCCCCCTCCTCCGGGAGTTTCAATCACCAATCGATCACCGGGCATCACCGTTCTGGAAACCCGAAAATCTAACATTTCAGCTTTGCCATTCCGGTGGATAAGGTGATTTTGACCGGCTGCCCCTGGTAAACCATTTTCCATGCCATAAGGCTCGGTAGTGCGTCGGGATGTGATGAGAGAGAGTACGAGCGATTCAAGGAATTCAAATTCTCGAATGACCCCATTCCCTCCACGATATGCGCCACCACCTCCACTCCCGCTGCGAATGGCAAACTGGACTAACCGAACCGGTAGCCGACTTTCCAAGATTTCCGGATCAGTGATTCGTGTATTGGTCATATGGGTATGGACACCATCGGCTCCATTCCCGTGGCTTGTGGCACCACTACCTCCAGCAATGGTTTCATAGTACCCAAAATGGTCATTTCCTAGGAGGAAATTATTCATCGTGCCCTGAGATGCCGCTGCTGCTTGAAGTGCACCCAGTAGAACATCCGTAACCCGTTGACTCGTTTCGACATTTCCAGCCACCACCGCGGCACATTGTCGAGGGTCAGTGTGATGAGGCGGATCAAGCAAACCCGGTGGGATGATGATGTTGATATCGCGAAGAGCTCCTTCGCACAGCGGAAGTTCAGATCCAGCGAGGCATCGAATCACGTAGAGTACCGCAGCGGTAACAATTGCAGGGGTCGCATTGAACCCATTGGGATGTGCAGGTCCGGTTTCAAACTCGATCGTTAGCCCTCCGGCCTCCCTTCTTAAGGTCACTCCGATCGCGGTACCATCGTCGAGGCAGTCTTTGAATTCAAGCGGTTCCTCGGGTAGTGTTCTTATCCAATGTTCAACCGTATTACCTGAGACCTCCAAAAGCTGATCCATGATGGAATGTAATCGCATCTTGGTATAGATCTCTGATAACTCCTGGAGTGATTTGACCCCGAAGAGGCCAGCAGCTCGTTGAGCGTCAATGTCAGCAAGGTTTTCGTCGGGGCATCGCGACGGGTATTCTCCCGAGGATAATAGTTGGTGAAGTTCCACACGTTTCTGGATACCGTTCCTTACCAGTGGAAAGTCTTGAATCAGAACACCCTCTTCTGCAAGGCACGTTGCATGGGGCGGCATCGAACCAGGTGAGATTCCGCCAATTTCGGCATGATGAGCTCGGGAAGCGATAAAGAAGTCTGGCTTGCCTCCTTTTTTCTGATCACAGAAAACAGGAGTCACTGCGGTGACATCGGGTAGGTGTGAACCACCGGAAAATGGATCATTACTCAGGTAACAGTCACCGGAATACATCTCGGGATAAGTATCCATCATATGCCGCACTGTGTGTCCCATTGCACCAAGATGTACCGGTACGTGTGGCGCGTTGGCTACCAAGACACCATCGGAATTAAAGATGGCGCAACTGTAATCACGGCGTTCTTTGATGTTGACACTTACAGATGTCCGACGAAGAACCTCTCCCATTGCGTCGGCAATGCCCTGCAAGCGTCTAGAAATCACCTCGAGAAGAATTGCATCGTCTCGATCTGCGGCAGGACAGGGATCGCCATGTCGCTCTAGCTTTTCGTGATGGAAATTTCCTTGGCCATTTGATGAAAGTTCACCAATCTTATTATTTTCATCATTGCTTTGATGAAGATCAATTGGATGTTGTTTTGTGGCGGTAATGATCCCCGCTGCACTTGCGGTCGCAGTCCAGCCGGGTTCGAGTACCAATGTTGAGTGGGGTCCTGCAATTAATGCTGGCCCAGAGATTACTTGGCCAGTATGGATTTCACTTCGATCCCACTCTTGAGCTTCCAACCATTTTCCACCATGCCAGAGTTTGGTCGGAGCTTTCTCTTGAGGTAGAACCGATTTCTGAAAATGATTTTCGTTTTCACCACCTCTTCGATATCCATGCTTCGCTTGATCTCCGGATAGGACGTGGAATATCGACTTTTCAGAAGCAGTGGCTTCACATCGTATAGCGACCAATTCAATGGGGTGATCCTTTCGACAGTACCCAAAGGTCTCTTGGTGGGTCTCATGAAATCGTTTAGCCAGTGAATCCTGGGGTTCTAGCTCAATGGTTAATGGAGCTTCTGTCCCGCTGTAACGCATGTCAATTTCAAATCGATAATCAATCATGCGATCAGCTTCCTGATCTTGTGTCAGCTGTGCACCAGCCGAGCGTTTTGCCGCATTTTTGGGTCCATCAATTTTTAATTTGGATGAACCATCCCAGATTTGATAGATCCCGTTGGCTGCAAGGCAACCCAATTTTGCGATACCGATACCCAGTGCGCTAAGTAGGCCGGAGTCGGGATGATCAATGATGGTTTTTATTTCGAGTGTGTCAGCGATACGACACAAGTGCTGTCCTGCGGCTCCACCAAACCCTGCTAAAGCCATGTCTCTTACATCTGAACCTTGAGCGGTGGTGACAGTTCGCACTGCTTCGGCCATATGTGTGATCGCAATATCAAAGAAGCCATCGGCAAGCTCTTCCACAGATAGAGTTTTGGAAGGCGGCAATTTGTTAGCTTGTTGTGTGAGTTTGTTTTTTGCAGCGGTGACATCGAGTGGAAATGGGAAGCGATCAGTCGGTATGCGTCCGAGCAATAAATTCACATCGGTTATGGTGAGGGGGCCACCCTTGCCATAACAAGCGGGTCCTGGTTCCGATCCAGCGCTTTGGGGGCCGACCGTAAGACGCCCCATCTCACTGATACCGCAGATCGAACCGCCGCCCGCTGCGACGGTCTCGATGTCCATCATGGGGTTCATGACGCGGATGCCAGCAATTTTTGATTCGTAACGCATTCCCACTAGGCCTTCGAATCGGCTGACATCCGTACTTGTGCCACCCATATCAAGCCCAACTACTTTGGAGTGACCTGTTTTTATCGCAAGGTCTCCGAGGGCGATTACACCACCTGCGGGCCCGGAAAGAATACTGTCTTTCCCTTGGAAAGCAGCGGGTTCAACTAGATTGCCATTACTGGTCATCAATTGAAGTCTGCAGCGTTCAACCCCTCCAAATTGCTGCCACACTCTGCCGAGATAACAACTGAGTATTGGATTTAAGTAAGCGTCCAGAGTGGTGGTTTCTGTCCTTGCAACGTATTTGATTAAGGGAGCAACGTCAGTAGAAAGAGAGATATCCGTAATCCCACATCGCTGAGCAATCGTGGCAATTCGTTGTTCATGTTCGGGATTCAAGTGGCTGTGCAATAAACAAATTGCAACGGCATCGATGCCTTGTTCAACCGCGAGTGCAAGATCGCTCTCGATCTGTTTTTCGTTGATTGTCTTTAAGATTTCCCCTGTGGCGTCCAATCGTTCATCTATCTCGATGATGTAATCGGTTAATGGATCTGTTTTTTGAATCTGAAGTGCGAATAAGTCGGGACGATCCTGTTCACCGATTGCCAAAAGATCACCGAACCCCTTGGTGACCAACAATGCCATTTTCGCCCCGGCGCGGGTCAAGAGAGCATTCGTTCCCTTGGTCGTTCCAAGCCGAACAACGAGTTCTTGAAGACGGTCGAGGAGAAGGTTTCCTAGCAAAAGGACTGTTGATATAACCGGAGCCTCAAGTTTCGCATCGATCTCAAAAGTCAGGTCACCAGAGAGATCGGTAAGTGCTGATGGATTGGCGTTCTCAACTCCAATCGACTCACTGTTCTGATGATTGATTTTACCCAGATCAATCATGTGACCCTTCTGGTCACTGAGGATTGCACTAGCACCATTCCAGAAATGAGGAATATCCGCTCCGGGGAAAGATTCAAGCGAAAATCGGTGATCACCTAGGTGCGATCGAACCTTGGTTCGAGTAAGACCGCTACTAAGCACTTTGATTTCACGGCGTTGATGATTTGCCAGAACAAAGCAATCGGTAAATGTACCGCCTATATCTGCCCAAACACGGATGCTATCTTGGTTACTAGGTTGAGCGGAGGACATGGAATGATTGACGATTAATGATTGAACAACGCGAGACTTTCTTCGGCCGCTGTAGGGTCGATCAGTGCGACGACGATGTCACCAGGTTCAAGGCGATCATCGGCTTGTGGAACGCGGACAAATCCGTCCCTTTCCACGGCAGCGATCAAGCATCGGCCAGCAAGTGGTAATTCGGCGAGCGTAGCCTTTGTGATTGCTGCATCAGGAAGAACTTCTAGTTCAAAGACCCCGATTGCACCGTTGGGCAGTCGACGTTGACTAATCACAGCACCCTCATTTAGGTAGCCCAGAATTTGGCGTGCTGTCACATCCCTTTCACTCACTGCATGATCGATTCCGAGTTTGCCAACCACGTTTGCATAATCGGGTCGACCTACCACACACATGACCCGAGCAGCACCCAGTTCTCTCGCCTCCACGCCTGCCATGATATTGCTCTCATCATTGCCGGTGCAGGCCACGAAGTAGTCCACTGTTCCGGCTCCCTCGTCCTCTAGGATCGTACGACGGTTAGCGTCAGCATGGATAACTGTCGCTTTGGGAAGCAAGCGAGACAGACGATCACAGCGATCAGGATCGGCTTCTAGCATCACAATTCTGTAGTCGCGTCGAGCCAGAGATTCCGCGAGGTGGTATCCCGTTTCACCGCCACCGGCAATCATCACTCTTTGTTGAGCACTTCGGTCTTTAGAAAGCGTGAAAAATTCGCGACTTTTGGCGACAGATTCGGGATTTCCGATCAGGCTGACGCGATCCTTCCCGTGTAGTTCATCTTCTCCGCTGGCGATCCACATTCTGCCATCTCGCGCTATGGAGCCGATGCGTACTGAGGCGGCTAAGTCAAGGACTCTCAATTAGTGTTCTGCCGCAGATGAGCGCGCATCGACCTCCACTTCATAAACTTCAAGTTGGCCGCGCGCAAAATGCTCCAACGGGATTGCATCTGGATTGCGAATTGCGCGTGCCAATTCAAAAGCAGATAGCTGTTCCAAGCTCAGCAAGCTGTCGATGTTGAAGTGTCGCTGGTAATCAAATGTACTGAGATCCTGAAACGCGGGTGCGTAGACCCTCGCAATACTTCTTCTCGCCCCGAGTGCTTTTGCCATGCTTGCGGCGAGGATGTTCACTTCATCGTCTCCTGTGACCGCCAGGCAAACATCTGCGGCACACACATCTGCTTGGAACAAGACGGTGCTTCGTGCTGCGCTTCCGACAATTGCGCGCAC
Source organism: Rubripirellula sp. (assembly GCA_012270385.1). Classification (GTDB taxonomy): domain Bacteria; phylum Planctomycetota; class Planctomycetia; order Pirellulales; family Pirellulaceae; genus Rubripirellula. Next base: position 26,688 of record JAAXIK010000387.1, read on the forward strand.
ATCCAGCTCACTGTTGATTTGAGCAACATTTTCCTGATCAGCGTCGACTACGGTAACGCTATGGCCGCGGCGGCAGAGAATATCCGAAACCCATCGACCTACCGTCCCCGCACCTAAAGTCAGAACTTGCATATTCCGTGGTTCTTTCGATGTGATGCTGCCGATCTCAGTGGGCAGCGGTGGAGTCCTCTATGAGTGCTCTGATCCATCATCAGTGCAAAACAGAGATCATCTGGCGAGCAACAATACAAACTCACGTGATCCACCCAATAACATACAGGACGATAAAGATCACACCCATAAAACCAGTGATCCATTTTCCGGTTTGCCAGGCGTGAAATTGAATCATCTCGATGCTCTCATGTCGTGTTGCACCAAAAACTATCGCAATCGCGATAATCAATGGGAAGTAATAGAGCATATAGGTCAGTGAAATCGGTAGCATGCGTTGCTTGCCTTCCATGGTATCCTTGTGGGAGAAACCATGTTGTGATTTTGTGTCTTATCGGCTGGTCTTGCAGGGGATTAAGTCGACGTTTTACTCGTCTCCCTCTCATCTTCCGGTTCGTCGTCAGGATCTGTCTCGTCCTCAATCTTCCGCCCACTGATGGGAACAGAGAGTGGTCCTCCGTAGGCATCATAGATCACTAGTATATTGAGAAGCCCCGCAATCACCGTATACCAGGTCCCCATTTCATAACCCGCACCGTAGGTCGCATACCACGCTGCAACTTCATCCGCTTGATTCTCGATGACAGGTCGATAGGGTGGTGCCATCAAGCCTCCCCATAGCGGTTCATAGTTGGGGTTTGTACTGAGACTCAGTGCATCAGTTGCATCATTCATTCTTCTTCCTTGGAGGTAGGCGGGGAGTGCTACCACACCTGCACCAGCCTGAAGAAAATAGTGCCATCGCTTATCACCCGGTTGCCATGAGGAATAGACAACGTGCTTTCCTCCCAATCCGAAGCCGAGAATCCAGGTGGATAGAATGCAGACGAAAAAAATGGCTGCCTTGGTGGTACGCCCTTGGTAATAGTGACCAGCTCCAGGAATTAACCAAGCCAATAGAGCAGCTAGCGGTCGGTTGCGCAAATCCACCAACCGTCCGTCTACCGAAATCGTGTTTTCTTCTTCGGGACTCATTTAAGCGGTCTTTTCCAATTCATGTGGTTCTCAAAGCCTGATCAGGGTAACGCAGGATCATCTTCGCTGCTGACATTGTTAAGTAAACTGTCGGTACGCGATAGGTGAATACGGTCAACCTCGACTCATTGCGGTCAACCTCTCCTCAGTCGTTACCTATCGAGTGAGATTGCCACTCGTTTTTCCATGATAGACCGAAATATTACGAGGATGTGTTGGATTGAAGCCTATCCCATGAAAACATCTCTTGACCGCTCGAGCTTGATTTCGTTATCTCCAACCGATCCAGTTAGGTTAGTGTGATTCACAAGCTTTTTGCACCCAATCACGGCGCAGTATCATGTTTCGCTTTTTCCCGATCGTTCTCTGTTCGCTGCCACTCTTTGTCGGATGTGGAAATGATAGTGAGCCGATGGCAAATCGATCCGCCATCTCCTCGAGTGAAAAGAAAGAATCTCAGGCATTGGTGAATAGCCCCACTGATGTCGTGAGTCAGTTTCTTGATGAAGTGCGAAGGGGTGGAGAGGATTCCTTGGCCCAGAGCCTGCTGACGAGGAAAGCTCAGTCGGAATTACAGCGAATCGGACAAACCGTGCAGCCCATCGGTTCTCCGGATGCTTCGTTCCAGGTCACTCGAGCGGAATCCGTACCCAATGAGCCGGGATCGGCACTGGTTCATAGTCTTTGGATAGAACCGAATTCGACGGGTGGCAAAACAACCAATCAGGTGGTTTGGGCGGTGGAGCAGGAGGATCGCTATTGGCGAATCTCAGGACTCGTCATTGCCGTGGAAGAGAGTCAATCGCCGGTGGTTCTGGATTTTGAAAACGGGGATATGATGGCTCAATTGCTTGCAGGTTCCCAACCCGCCAAGAAAACAGAGGCGGGGGGAACCAAGGCGGCCGCGTCCGGTTCCTCAGTGAATCGCTAGCTCGTTGAGTCCTATCTGATTTTTGCGACACAGAAATTCTTTCACAGTCGTAAACCAAACGTGGTTCTCGATGTTTTGATGGGATGTCAGGCAATGATGCCGCATCATGCGGGTAAGGGCGCGTGAAAGTCCATTAGCCCTCACGGCGTCAGCAAAGATTACGACTTCTTGTTTGGATTTGTCCTCGGTGTCGCACTGGCGAAGTTGCCTTCTTGATTCAACATGCCTAGGATAGATCCGCATGCTTTGATCAGTTGGATGATCTGAGTTCACCGAGCTGGGTTAGATACCGTCGATAAGGGTTAATATTGATGTCAAGTTTGCTCACGAAACACTCGTTATGGATTTTTACAAGCATTTTTGCGTTGACTATCTTGCTAGGGTCGATGGATGCTTCAGCAATGGGAAGTTCAGGCTTTTTGAAGCGAATGAAATCAAAGGATGGTTGTTGTTTGTGCAACCGTAAACATCAAGATACCGAAGAGGTTAGTGATACGGATTCAGTGAACGACCAAACTGCGGTGGAGTCGAACGCGGACGAAGTGGAGAAGATGGAGCGAGGGGGTATTTTTGCAAGATTGCGTTCTAGACGCTCTGGTAAAGCAGTGGTTATCGACGCAGAAGAAATGACTCAGAAGAGTAGCAGCGACGCACCGGTGGAAGCGATTCCACCTGCACCCAAGTCCTAAGCGAACCCAGGGCTCACGTTTTGGTATCCAAACAAAAGCGGATGCTATGCAAAACCCATCATCCCTACGTAGCGATGATGGGCTTCAGTTCGGGTTCGATAAAGCGATCAACTCGTCAACGACATCGGGGCGCAGGCGAGCAACGTTGTTGTAATCGTCGGCATCGTCGGGTTTAAGGAACAGATTTTCTGCACCATCCGAGTCAATCACACAGAACCACTTAGGGCTCATTACAGCCGATGCGGTGCGAGAAGATTGAATAGGGATGACGGGAGAGCTCGATCTGGACAGAGCCCATTGTTCTGCGGTGTAGGTTGGCTCTCCTTCGACGGCGAGCGACTTCAAGATCTCAGGTATTTGCTCACTAGAGGTCAGGTGGGGAATCCTCAGAGTGGCTTCACTTCCGATCAACAAAGGAAGGTGGATGTCACCGCTTCTTAGATTTTCTGGTTCGGTGCCAAATTCACCGCCCTGCCCCAACCGGAATCCACTGGTTCCTAAAAAGACAATCTGAGCATCCATTTGCTCCGCTTCTTCCAACAGATAATCCATCATCATATCAATGAGCCCGACTTGTGAACCGTAGCGATCTATCCATTGTGGAATCAGATCGGGATCATCTTCAGGTGTAATTTGGAAGCTAGGTGGGATAACCAACTTCGAACAAACTTCGTTCGAATATTCCACCTCGTTGGCATCATTTGCTTCTTGATTTGACTCGAGTTCAATCGGTTCTTCTAGGTATTCGAATTCGGTGACCGATTCCATAGGTTTTATCGGAGCATCCCAGCAGCGTGTGAGGAAGCTACTGTGAATCCAGATTGCTCCCATGGCTTCCGGTTGCCTGATGCGATCGATTGCCGTAGCAACTAGCTGACCAAATCGTGTTTGAAATGCTTCTTCCTCTGCGACTTGGTTCTCTTGGACGGATTCAAAAGGTAGCAGTGTAATTTCGTCAAAACAGTGCTCACCAAGTTCATGCAGGTCGTCATCTGAAATAAGAACCAAGGGGCCGATTGACCGAAATCGCTTTGCCCATTCCACTTGGCTCGAGGTCCAACTGGAAAAGAGGTTCCCAGGCAGATCCGTGTTCGCGGTGAGTCGGTCCCAAAGCAACCCGTTAGCAGCGATTCGATCCAGCGAAGGCGTTTGATTCCAAGAACAGCCGTAACAACTGAGTGCCTGCGGTGCGATTCCCTCAAGAGAAACGATGATCAGGGGTCGGGTGGGCATGACAGGCTTGGATACACCTACAGTTACGGCTTCTGATTGTTAAAAGTGTGACGATCAAGGCTCTGCATCACGTCTCACCAAAGCAAACCCTAACTTTACATGCAAATTGTGATTCGGCATGCCTAAGCAGGCCGTGTCATAAATATCCCACCTTCATTGGAACTCTCCAAGCCTATTTTCTCTTGGGCTTGTAGATCTCCGTGGCGGTTCCATAGTGAACCTCACCAGCATTCATTAGGGTCTCACTGAGTGTTGGGTGAGGGTGCACGGAATCTGTAATATCGTGCACCTCACAGCCCATCTCGATTGCTAGAACAGCTTCGGCAATGAGTTCTCCTGCACCACTTCCGACGATACCGCAGCCAACGACTCGATGACTTTCTGGGTCAACTAACCATTTGGTCAATCCATTGGTTACACCGATCGCTTGCGCGCGTCCGCTGGCAGCCCAGGGATAGACCTCCACGTCAACCTTTTTCCCAGCCTCTTTGGCTTCCGCTTCGGTCAATCCTGCCCAAGCAATTTCTGGGTCAGTGAATACTACTGCGGGAATGGCCGCCTTATCAAAGGCAGAGGATTTCCCAGCGATGACTTCAGCAGCCACTCGTCCTTCGTGCGTAGCTTTGTGCGCTAACATTGGATCACCCGCTACATCACCGATTGCAAGGATGCTTGGATCAGAAGTGCGTTGCTGTGAATCGCAGACAACGAATCCCCGGTCATTGACGACAACCTTGGTATTTTCAAGCCCAAGACCGGAGGTCACGGGGCGTCTTCCGATGCTCACCAATACACGATCATAACGTTCGTGGCCAAACTTTCCTGGACCCTCAAAGGTCACTTCAATTTGGTTATCTACTTCGGCGAGTGATCCAACTTTTGTGTTCAGGTAGATGCGACCCTCAAATAATGAATCCATTGCTTTGGCGAGTGGCTTGACGAGATCGCGATCAGCTCCTGGCAGTAGTCCATCCATCAATTCGACTACTGTCACTTTTGATCCAAGCCGAGCGTATACGGATCCCATCTCAAGACCGATATATCCACCACCCACTACGAGAAGGGACTCAGGAATATCTTGAAGTGCTAGTGCGCCTGTACTGTCAAGCACGCGGTCGCTGTCGATTCGAAATGCGGGTGGCATTGCTGGGACGCTGCCGGTCGCCAGGATGCAGTGATCGAAAGTGAGTTGACCGCCTTCTGGAATCGATTCGTGATCACCCTCGAGTTTGAGTGTATTGGAATCGATGAAAGATCCTCGTGCTTGAATGACCGTAACGTTTCGTCTCTTTGCAAGGTTGCCCAATCCACCGGTCAACGCGGCGATCACCTTGTCTTTTTTCGCACGGACTTTATCGATGTCAACTTGAGGCTTCCCTTCATAGCTCACGCCCCAATCTTCTCGCATCTCTTCCACTTCGCTGATTACTTTCGCGACGTGCAGAAGCGCCTTGCTGGGGATGCAACCGCGAAGCAGGCATGTACCACCGAGGCGGGATTCCGCCTCGACAACGGTCACATCGAGACCTTCATCGGCCGCGAGAAAGGCTGCGGCATAACCACCGGGACCACCACCGAGAACGACAACGGGAGCGTGCATGGTTCTGAGTTCCAATCAGAGTCTTGTGTAATGTATGCGGTGGACCCTGTTAAGGGCCTACCGACGCCAATCTACGAACCGCATACAACCAAAGCGTCTAACCCTTCAGGGAAAGACGCTTTGAGCGTGCGTTCAAAAATGTCTGCTGGTATCGAAACGAAGGATCAAGCGATTTCGTTATCAAGACAGCAACTACCGCGATAGGAATTCCACCACGCTATTCGCATCCACTGGAAGACTGATATCGCTCGGCCCAGGAACACCCAGCATGGTTGCTTTGAGGTTTTCACTATCGAAGGACACCCAATCCAAAGCATCAGGGCTCGCGTTGGCGATCACACCACGATAGAGATTCTTGAGGTTTTCCTTGCCACGTACCTCGATGATATCACCCGGACGCAGTAGGTAATTTGGTTTAGTGACTTTGACCCCGTTCACTCTGAAGTGACCATGAGTAATCCCCTGACGTGACTGAGGTCGAGTTTTGGTGAACCCAACGCGTCGGACGACATTGTCAAGTCGGCGTTCGCACATCAGCAACAACAGTTCACCGGTGTTGCCAGGCTTACGACCTACCGCGTCAAAATAACGGCGAAGTTGCCGTTCACCCAAGCCGTAGTAGTGCTTGATCTTCTGCTTTTCCATCAATGCCGCACCGTAGTTACTTGGGCGACGGCCACGCACATGCATACCTGGCGGGTTTGGGCGTCGATCCAAAGCACGGGATGCTCCAGCTGTTTCGTAGATCAGGGTACCTAGACGACGGTTGATTCGGCCTTTTGGACCAGTGTATCGAGCCATTCGATTATCCTTATCACGTTAAAACGCGGTTAGAGGCATTGTGCGGATCAGAGATCAGCACGGCGTGATCCGCGTCCAATTCAGCAACTCTCATCAACTTGAAGTTGCTAACTTGACCTTGCGGCTTACGTCAGCCGGCAAGTGGTCACGCTACTTTTCTTCTTTTGGGGGGCTCAGTCTCGCGATTTCTACCTATTTTCACAAGGGGGAACCGGCGAAGAATCAGCTGATTTGTAGGTTATCAGCAGCTTGGCCGCTCAAGGATTACGAATTTCATGCATCCCAAGGACTTTTTGAAAGTCTGAGCTTCGCAGCTCGCGTTTTTTTGGAGGCACGGGGGCGATGTGCTGAGATGCGAGTTTTCATCTTGTCGGTGATGGGCATGGTCAGTTGGGGGGTATTGCCAGAGCACGTAAAGCGAGTGTCCCAAAAGACGGTCAG
>JAAXIK010000468.1 GCA_012270385.1 Rubripirellula sp.
AAGTGGTTTCGAGGCTGGAATTCAAGCAGAGAGTTTCAACCCAGACTGCATCATCGTCGACTTCTCGATTGGGAAGATTGAGGCGGTTCAGATTTGCCAGAACTTGCGCAAGAACATCGATTTCACCGATATCGTTCTCATCGCACTGCTTCCAGATGATGGACAGCCAATGAGCTTCGATCGTAGCAGCATCAACGAAACGTTCAAGAAACCTTTCGATGCACACCTGCTCGCAGAGCGTCTACGTACGCTCGTCGGTTCTCGCAAGGAACTTGTCTGATTCGCTTGTAGCTCAGACCGGCGTTAGCCGGATCTGCTAAAAGCGTCTCGGTAAAACGGCGACCTCGTTCAAAAAAGCGTCTTCCACCCCCGCAAGTGGAAGACGCTTTTTTTTTGGACTCAAATGCGGTACCGTTTGCAGCTGCCGAAAATGCCGAGAATCCAAAGCGATTCACTGCGACCTGAATCGGTAACCAAAGAGAGAACGCGTCGTCAAAATCCTCTCCTCAACCACACCTTTTCCTCCATCGCACCCCGACCATTGAATCCGATCTCCAATCATTTCGACGAACAGGGCAACGCACACATGGTCGACGTGTCGCAGAAAAAGACGACGGTCAGAGTTGCGACCGCATCTGCCAGCGTGATGATGGACCCAGAGTCTGCCGAGAAAATCAGGAGCGCTCAGGTCAAAAAGGGAGATGTGCTGGGGATTGCACGGATCGCAGCCATTCAAGCCGTCAAATCGACGCCTCAGCTTATCCCACTGTGTCACGCGATTCCAATCGAAGCGGTTTCAATTGACTTCTTTTGGGAAAATCAAGCGGATGCAGAGTTAAGCGAATTGAGATGCGAGGTGGAAGTCCGAACTTCTGCCAAAACGGGTGTGGAAATGGAGGCGATGACGGCTGTCACCGTGGCATGTCTGACTATTTATGACATGATCAAATCTTTTGATCGTAGCTCGGAGATCCGCCGGGCAAGACTGCTCCGCAAATCGGGGGGCAAATCGGGAGATTTTGAAGTGGATTCCGGCTCAAGCGGTTAAGCGGTGGACCCAAGATACGGTTAACGGAACGAGGAAATAAATCCATTTGACAGCACCGTATCGCGTCCACCAACGAAGCTCGGCATGGCCATGAACGCCTACTCTCTGACCGATCGACAAACCAACATCCCGAGAGAAACCTTGAACCAGGTCACCTCTCCGGCCCTCCGAGAGTCGACGACACAAGCGGAATCACTGCGAGCTGTCGGTGACTCCGCTGTGGACTCCCTCTCCTCTATTTACCGTCCGATTCAACATGAACTCAGTGAGGTGGAGCACCTCCTCTCGGAAGAGTTAAGATCTCCTCACCCTGATTTGAAAAACGTCCTCCGGCATGGCACCCAACTTGGAGGGAAAAGACTGCGTCCCGCGATGCTGCTGCTGTTCGGAAAAGCGTCTGGAAGAATCACAAAGAACCATTTGATCACAGCCACAGTGATCGAAATGGTCCATACTGCGACTCTTATCCACGATGACGTACTCGATTCGGCGGACTCCCGCCGGCATGTTCCGACTATCAATGCAAAGTGGAATCAGCACACCAGCATTCTTGTCGGCGACTACCTTTTTTCCCAGGCCTACCGCCTCGCGGCAACGACGTCCTCTACACAGGTTTGCGAGAAAGTCGGCGAAGCAGCAAGAATCGTCTGCGAGGGAGAGCTGAGGCAGGTCCTTCACCGAGATCTTCTCGATCTGGATGAAACAACATACCTATCCATGCTACAAGCCAAAACGGGTGAGTTATGCCGAGTCGCCTGCGAACTCGCGGTAGAGCTATCGGGCGGCGGAGGACAACGGAGCAGAGCCGCATCCGATTTTGGAAATTCGCTTGGTATTGCCTTCCAAATTGCAGACGATTTCCTCGATATCTGGGGTGATCCCCTAACCGTAGGTAAAACTTTGGGCACCGATTTGCTCCAAGGCAAAATCACGCTCCCCGTGATTTTCCTTCTCCAGAATAGCGACGCTCGAAAGCGTGAAAAGATTCGAAGCATTTTGCTAGGACCACCCGAGGCGAGGGTCTCTGAAATCCTACCCATCTTGGAGGCCTCGGATGCGAAGAAGTATACGCAGAGCATCGCAGAGCTACACTACAACAACGCGATCCAAGCTCTAGAACAATTTGACCAGAGCGAGATTCGTCAATGCCTCGAGGCGATTGCGTATTTCAGCATCCACCGCAAATTTTAGAAGCGGTGACCAACAATTCGAGAGCACCGCTTACAGTGACGCGGAGAGCAACTCACAGTGCTTGAATCCTACGGATTACTAAGACCTGCTGCCGTCATAACCTGACAGCGTCCATTGCACATTGCATTCACCGCTTGAGCGAGCGAGACGTTGGATTCCAAGCCAACCATCAAAAGCTGTTGGCAGCCGACACAACGGCATCGACAGTGATTCCAAAGTGTTTGTAGACCTCACTATAAGGCCCACTCGCACCGTAGCCGCTCATACCGACAAACTTCCCTTGAAGACCGATCCAGCGGTCCCAGCTCATCTGCAGCCCGGCCTCGACGGCAACCCGTTGCGTGACCCCTGAAGGTAAAACCTCCTCGAGATACTCAGGCGACTGCGCCGCAAACAATTCCATACAAGGAATACTCACCACGCGGACATTTTTGCCATCTGCCGAAATCTGTCTTGCAGCATCCACACACAACCCCAATTCACTGCCACTCCCCATCAAGATGACTTCGGGAGTTCCTTCACAGTCCATCACGACATAGCCACCCTTGGAGCATCCCGAAGCGGATCCGGTCTGTGTTCGATCAAGGGTTTCCATATTTTGGCGTGAGAGAACGAAAGCAGAAGGTGCGTTGTCGATTTGCATCGCAGTGCGATAGCACTCAGCGACCTCATTCGCGTCCCCGGGGCGGAATACATAAAGCCCGGGAATGGCTCGACAGGCAGTCAAATTCTCAATCGGCTGGAGGGTGGGCCCGTCTTCACCCACTCCGATTGAATCGTGAGTGAGGATATAAATCACCGGCTGATGCATGATCGCCGACAAACGCATGCCACCTCGCATGTAATCGGTGAAGACGAAAAAGGTTGCTGCGTAGGATCTCAATCCCGATAGCGACATTCCATTGACGATTCCCGCCATGGCATGTTCTCGAATACCAAAGTGAAGGTTTCGACCGCCGAATGCACCAGGAAGAAAATCTCCGGCACCATCAAATGTGAGATTCGACTTATTGCTGGGTGCGAGGTCAGCGGAACCACCAATCATGAACGGAACTCGCTGGGCAATAGCGTTGAGTACCTTACCACTACTGTTGCGAGTTGCATCCCCCTTTTCGCTGGCTTCAAAAACGGGAATATCTTGATCCCAACCTTCAGGAAGTCGGCCCGCAAAAAGATCGTTGAGTTCTGCTGCTTTTTCGGGATTCTGAGCCTGATAGTCAGACCAGAGCGAGCTCCACGCTTTGTAGGCTTCTGCCCCGCGAGCACCTAGATTCTCATCGAAATGCTCTCGGACGCCCTCGGGGATGTAAAACTTCTCCTCTGCAGGTAGCCCGTAAGCCGATTTTGCTAACGCGACCTCATCCCATCCCAACGGTGCTCCGTGCGCACCATGCGTGTCTTGTTTGTTTGGCGCGCCATATCCGATGATACTGCGAACGATGATCAAAGTGGGTCGATCATTACAAGCCTTGAATTCCTCGATCGCTCCCGCTAGTGCGTTAAGATCGTTTGCGTCGCTCACCTTTACGACGTTCCAGCCGAGGCCTTGAAAACGCTCAGCCACATCGTCGCGGAACGCCAGGGCGGTGTCCCCTTCAATCGTGATGTGATTGTCGTCGTAAAGCCAACAGAGATTGTCTAATTTGAGGTGTCCGGCCAAGCTGGCCGCCTCACACGCAACGCCTTCCATCAAATCACCGTCACTGCACAAAGCGTAGACGTTGTAATCAAATAGAGCGTGCTCAGCCGTGTTGTAATTGGAAGCAAGCCACTTTTCGGCCATGGCCATTCCCACCGAGTTGGTCACGCCAGCACCCAATGGGCCCGTGGTGGTTTCAATACCGGCCGCCTCGCCGTACTCGGGGTGTCCTGCGCAAGGACTGCCAATCTGTCGAAAGGTTTTGATGTCCTCGAGCCCTATCGAAGGCTGACCCGTAGGGTTCCCATCCTCATCAGTCTTCTGCACACCAGACAAGTGCAGAACGCTGTAAAGCAGCATGGATGCGTGACCACATGACAAAACAAAACGATCGCGTGATGGCCAATTCGGCTGAGCAGGATCGTAATTCATCGTGTGGTTGAACAATTGGTACGCGATGGGTGCAAGTGCCATCGGCGTCCCTGGATGACCGCTATTCGCTGTCTGAACGGCATCCATACTGAGGGTACGTATGGTGTCGACGGCAAGTTTTGTTAGGTCACTCGATGCAACACTCATCTGTTAGCTAGCTCACTCACAAATTGGACAAAAATTGATCCGGAAAAAGGACTTCCGACATCAGTAGGCTCAAAACTTCAGCCGAAAGGTTACTCGCAATCTGGCTCTTTCGGGAGGGGTGAAATAGCAATGAAAGGCCGCAGAGCAACGACATCGACGGCAACGGATCGTTTCAAACGATACAACCTACCCCCCCAAAACGGGACAATCCCAACACCAAAGGGGCAATCGTCAAATCTACTCAGAGACTCTTCCCTCTGGGATCTCGAATCCGATGCTTCACCAGGTTGGAGACCAAAATGTCCAGTCAGAACGACTTCCCACGGCGGTAAGAGAATTTCCGCTTCGCTGAGAAACATCAAGATGCGGACTCTCTGGCGTCCCCACTAACTGTTGGGCAGCCTGTCCGCTGGCCCTATCATGTCCGCAGATCCCATGATTTCATTTGCTCCAGCCGGCGGGGGTCCGTCAAATCAAAACGCAAGGGAGTCAACGTCACATTACCCTTTCTCAATTGGATTACATCCGCAGACTCTGGCGGCGGCTGCTCCGGCTCACTCCAAAGCGCCCAATAATAGTCGCGTCCGTGCGGATCGGTACGCTTCTCGTAGCGGCTCCCATATTGCTCCAGACCCATTGGCACCACCTTCAACTCACTGGGCCGCTCGGTCGCGGAGGTGGGGATATTGAGGTTGAATAAACCACCTTGTGAAGCTTCTTTCGCACTCAATCCAGTGATTACATTCCTCGCGATGACAGCTGCCGCCTGAAAGTCAGCATCCTCGTCATACTCAAGAGAAACGGCAACACTCGTGACCCCGAAGAAAGCACCTTCCACCGCAGCAGCCACCGTGCCGCTGTAAAGCACATTGATCCCAGCATTCAATCCGTGGTTAATTCCACTCACCACGAGATCGAAGGGTTCATCACGATAGAGCTCGGCAATGGCTAATTTAACGCAGTCGGCCGGTGAGCCATCCACTGCCCACGCCCAATGCCGGCCCTCTCGATGAATCGACTTTGCGGATAGCGGGGTAAGAAAAGTGATGGAGTGCCCCACGCCACTCTGCTCGGTTGCCGGCGCCACAACCACGACTTCACCAAGGTGCCGCAGTTGTTGCTCCAGAGCCGCCAGTCCGGGTGCATAAACCCCATCGTCATTCGCAAGTAAAATTCTCACAACATCCCTTTATCTTGGTAGTTGACCCATCGTACGACCCCGGCGAATCAGATTGAAAATTTGAAGTGTCAGGAAGCCGAAATCATGGAGAACTGTATCTGTCGATTCCGATGCCAGGGAATGGGATGAGAAAACCTCTAGATGCCACCACAGTGCTCGCCACAGTCTAATTGCGAGAAACCCAAATGTGCGAAGGGCCTGCATTCTCACCGGTATCAATGTGCTGGGGCCGTTCGGTTTCTATCCAGCTGTTGGAAACCGGCCCCGCCGACGCTCTCGGGAGTTTCGCGAACCATTTTCAGCTTTATGGCTGAATCCGCACCAAGAAACGGGTAAATCTGGCAGCTTACCCTCCTTCACCCTTTCGGCCCCTTGGGAAGTGGTCTGTCATTTTCTACAATCTGTGATTACCGTTTCGCGACTCTTCGCAAGTGGCTATAGATCGGATGACCCAATCACACGACGCTTCAGCACCCGCTTCCACGCCTTCACAAGGCACTGAACCATCATCAGCGCCGGATTTGACCCAACAGCGTATTGTTGTACTTGATTTCGGCTCTCAGTATGCCCAACTCATCGCTAGGCGGGTTCGAGAGCAGAACGTTTACTGTCAGATCCTTAGGCATGACATCGAAGCAGAACGGCTGGCCGAGATTGCCCCCAAGGGAATCATTCTCTCAGGCGGTCCCGCCAGTGTCTACGAAGACGGCGCCCCCAAATGCGACCCGAAGCTCTTCCATTTAGGGATACCCGTTCTCGGTATCTGTTATGGGATGCAGCTAACCTGCGAAGCTCTCGGTGGAAAAGTAGATAACACTCCGTGCCGTGAGTATGGACCCGCTACATGCGAAATTCATGACCACTCCGGGATTTTCGCAGGCCTTCCAGGTGAGATGGACGTCTGGATGAGTCATGGGGATCAAATCTCCAGCATCAGCGAGGTATTCAAAGCCATTGGACAGACCAGCACCTGCCCATTCGCTGCGATCAGGCACAACGAATTGCCCGTTTATGGATTGCAATTTCATCCTGAAGTCACACACACTCCGCTTGGAGGTCAACTGCTAAGAAATTTTGTGATTGAAGTCTGCGGTTGCGAACCGACTTGGTCGATGGGTGATTTTGCGGAGGCAACCATCAAGGAGCTGCGCCGCCAAGTGGGTGATCGCAGAGTGATTTGTGGCTTGAGCGGTGGAGTGGATTCAAGTGTGGTCGCTGCCTTACTCTACAAAGCGATTGGACCACAACTCTCCTGCATACTCGTTGACAATGGATTGCTGAGAAAAGGAGAGCAGGCCATGGTCATTGAAGAGTTCTCCGAGCATTTCAAAACCGACTTGCATGTCGTGGATGGTGAGGACCAGTTCATGAGTGCTTTAGCGGGAATCAGTGAACCTCAAGAGAAGCGTCGCCGAATTGGCTACGAATTTATCGAGTGCTTCAAAGCGGAAGCAGCCAAAATTGATGATGCTCACTTCCTAGCACAAGGGACGCTCTACCCAGATGTAATTGAAAGTGGTGCTGACCCCGACGGCCCCGCGGCAACCATTAAGTTACACCACAACGTGGGAGGGCTTCCGGAAGAATTAGGCTTCGAACTGATTGAACCCCTGCGTGACCTGTTCAAAGACGAGGTTCGGCGTTTGGGCATTGAATTAGGGCTTCCTGAGAATCTCGTATGGCGTCCCGCATTGCCGGGGCCAGGTCTAGCCGTACGTTGCGTAGGCGGAGTTAGTACAGT
>JAAXIK010000512.1 GCA_012270385.1 Rubripirellula sp.
GGCCTTTGCTGAAGCGATGGTAGAGGTCTTTGGTCCGAACGGGTTGGTCATCAACCTGGTACTCCACGGCTCCGGCATCGGGGCCGGCGAGGATATATAGGCCGATCGCCGTTCCTTTGAAATCGAGTTTCATCTCAGCGCCCACGGTGGATGCGGAGAGGATGGGCTCATTTGCGAAGCGGGATCGCATTCCGCCTTGAATTGTTTTCCAGTCGGGTACGTTGATCTGCCAGTGATCGTCCAATTCCGCATCGGATATCGTTTGCAAGTTTCCGGATTGGTAGCTCTTTTGATCCATCGGTTTGGGTAGGGATGGCCGAGCGGAGCGATTGGGATCGATTCCCTGTGATGGATTCAGATCCCAAGCCGTCGTGAGCAGTTCCTGAACGAGGTTTGCAGCGATCTGGTTTCCAGTCGGAGCAGGATGAGTTACCCCGTAATCTTTCCAAGTCAGCTTGGACGTCTTGATGCGGTCGGCGATTTCTTTCGCCAGCCAAACCGATGACACTCCATAGTGTCGCATGACACTTTCGTGCGCATCAACACTCAATGGTGTTTCGCCTTTTTGCCATGTTTCCAGCATGGGCGGGTTGATGAAGTAGGTCACCAGAAGATCGGCTTGCGGATGATTCACGCGTGCATTTCGGATGATGCCTTCCATTCCGCGAATACATGCCTCACGGCTGTGGGCAGCGTCTTGATCATCGTTAACCGCGAACTCGATGAGCACCAAGTCGGGTTTCTTGGAGAGTACGTCACGATGTAGTCGGAAGGCTCCCGTCGTGGAACAGGTGGAGCTGATTCCGGCGTTAACAAAATGGAATTGAGTTTGAGGAAACTTCTCTTGCATCCACTGACTCACCATCGGCCGGTAACCATTCAACTCTGTGATGGATCCACCAATGAAAGCTACGGTCGCTTCTTTACGTTGTGTGATGGCTTCCCATGAATTAACAAACGGCTGCCGCAGTCGGATGTTCTCGCTTAGCGTTGTGATGCCGGAAGGGCCATTTTTCAAGAATCCCTGTCGATGTAAAAATTGATGGAGTTGAGAAAGGGTATGCAAATAAGCAAAGCCGGGATTACCCCCTCTGCCATAATTGAAGAATCCGTGCTGCTCATTCTCATAGCCAATCAGTTCGCATGAATTCCCCAGCTGTTTAGACGCTTCTGCGTAGGCTTCGACAGTGAAGTACGGCACGGTGCTATCCGCTTTGCCATGGAAGATAATGCTCGGAGCGGCTGCCTTCCGGAGGTGATGGATTGGCGAAATCTGCTCCGGGGCAACACCTGTTCGGGTTGCGATATCGGCGAGTGTTTCCTCGTCCAGTGTGACGTCGCGCCAAGGTGCGATGAGTACGGCAGGGTTAAACATGGCGACCGCATTGGGGCGACTGCTGACTGAATGATCTTCATTTGGTTCATCGAGCGTTTCAATCAGATCCGTGCAAGCTGCAAGGTGACCTCCGGCCGAGCCACCTGCTGCGACAATACGATTGGGGTCGATTCCGAGTCGTTTCGCTTCTGAGCGAATGTAACGGATTGCAGATTTTGCGTCCGCAACCGATCGATCCGCGAGGGTCTGGTGTCGGGTCAGGACCCTGTAATCCGCAGTGATCGCGATCATGCCTCGCTTGGCCAGATATCGGCAGTGATGCTCAAATTGGGCCGGTGTGCCGGCTCTCCAACCACCACCGTAAAAGAAGACGATGGCTGGCTTGGCCGATTGGTCGCTCGAGTTTTCCTCTTCAAATATCCACAAGTTGAGTTTTGTCTCTCCGATACTTTTGTAGGTTTCGGTTTTGCAGCGGCTGAACTCTGGCGGATAGTTTTTCTGCCTTTGTGCTAATGCATGCTCGCTTGCATAGCTGAACGAGAAGATTAAAAGGATCTGGAAGAAGCCGTGATACTTGAAAAGTCGAGAAAGATTTGCAGGGTTTTGCATTTGCACTGTTCGGATGGGTATTGAATTCACTGAATATATGGATATCTGTTTTCTAAGAATGAATTCGCCAGCGAGCTTGTCGGAGGACCGCACGAGGGGAATTTTGAAGGCGTTCGTACCAGATGGATAAGAGGCTTCCATCGTCTAGTTCCACTGTGCTCGGATAGCCAAGGTCACCACCTATTCCATCATCGGAAAGGGTGAGTGGTGCGCTCCATGTGGTGCCTTCGTCATCACTGTACCGAGCTTGATTACCAAAAGGCTTGCGCCGGTAGCCGTAGCTCATCAAGATTCGACCTGATTTCAAGCGTAACAGGAAAGAGGGTAACCCCCAGACTCCAATCGCATGGGGATCGCTCCACGTTTTCCCACCATCGATGGATTCAGACTGCAGGGTTTCTCGGGATTGATTACTGTTATGATTCCGGATGTGGAGAATGATTTTCCCTGAATTGCATTGGACTGCGTGAAGTTCGTGATAATTGCGACTGTCGTCTCCGGCTCGGATGGGCAGATCGGATTTCCATTTCCACGTGAGTCCATCATCCTCAGAAATGCACACACCCACACCTCTCGGATCATCCCAGAGTTGGATACCCGCGTACAGAAGTGACCCATCATGAAGTTGGATGGGACCATGCGGGCTATTGACCGGGCAGCGATACCTTTGAGACCAGGATAAGCCACCATCAGTCGACCTGAGCATCCATTGGCCGAGTTCGGCTTGTCGCTGTGAATCAGAGAGTCTTGTGTGCGCTGTATTCCAGCGATCCAATTTTTCAGATGACCAAGATGACTTGCCCTCTGAATGTTCCCTGTTGGCTTTCTCAAGGATGCTCTCATAGGCGAGCGATGAGAATGTGGTGACCAAGAGTGTTCCTTGCCGTGTTTCCAGTACACCCGCATCGCGGTCATCTATCGCGCTATCGTGGATCGTTCTCGGCCACGACCAAGTTTCCCCATTATCTCTCGAACGCATCATGTCTACTCTGCCAAACGGGCAAACATGCTCCTCTCGACCTCCGGAGAAGACAAGGATCAGTTCACCATTCGCTCGGCGTGTAAGCGTTGGCCATCCGCAGTATAGGTTGGGGCTTTGACTGATGACCTGATGTGAAAGGACTTCGGCTTCAGCGCCAAAGCCGGTGGAGTGGAGTGCAAGATTCCCCATGAGTGCAGCCGACGAACCGCCAAAGATTCGCAGTGTATCACGCCGATTTACTAGTTTTATTCCCATGGCTTGATGCCCTCTTCCCGTACCGATTGCCACTTTGTGAGTTCAGCCGCTGGTCGTTCTTTCTTGGGAGATCACGACCGACAGTAATTCTATTGATTCATGGATGCGCAAAGCAAAGATTCAAGTCTGCTATCTCATTTTGGTATAAGCTATTGGCCAGCTTGCACTCGCGATTTTCGTGACAGTTTAAACGGCGGAAAGATCATCGTGTTGCTGGTTGATAAGAGCTTTTGAGAAATTATTAAAACTGAATGTTTTGCGTGCCTTCAAACCTCGTTGGATCAGCAACATGATTCTCACGAGTGAATTTAGGATCACGGGAAGCTGCGATATGTACTTGAGGAGTTGTTGGTGGTTGTTTGGAAACGCCCTTGTTGGGTCGCCTGCTTGATGATTTGTATGGCTTCGATGCGGTCTGGTTTTGCGTCGTCAAATGAAATGCATGACGTTGTCATCTACGGCGGCACCAGTGCAGGAGTGGCCAGCGCGGTTCAAGCAAAACGTATGGGTAAGTCGGTGGTCATCGTTTGTCCGGACCGGCATTTGGGCGGGTTAACCTCTGGCGGTCTTGGGTGGACGGATTCAGGTAACAAAGATGCGATCGGTGGGATTAGCCGTGAGTTCTACCACCGTGTTTGGAAACACTACCAGAAGGATGAAGCTTGGAAATGGCAGGAGAAAGCCGACTTCGGTAATCGTAACCAGAGTCCTCCGGGCAAGTCTGGTGACGGTGCCACCATGTGGGTTTTTGAGCCGCATGTAGCGGAGCAAGTCTTCGAAGATTTAATCAGGGAATATCAAATACCGGTTCATCGAGAGAGCTATCTCGATCGCGTGTCTGGGCAGGGAATCACCATGAATCATGGACGCATCTCCTCGATCAAGATGACCAATGGGAAAACTTTCTCTGGAAAGATGTTTATTGATGCAACCTATGAGGGTGATCTCATGGCCTTGGCCGGAGTCAGCTTTCATGTGGGTCGTGAGTCTGAAAAGGTTTATGGTGAGAAGTGGAATGGTGTGCAAGTCGGTGTGCTGCATCACCAGCATTGGTTCAAGGATCCGATTGATCCTTACGTGGTGCCAGGAAAGCCTGACAGTGGTGTCTTGCCCTTAATTAGCGATCAACCACCCGGCACTCGAGGTGAGGGGGATCGGCGACTGCAAGCTTATTGTTTTCGAATGTGTTTGACGAATGTTTCTGAGAATCGGATCCCGTTCCCAAAGCCGGATGGATATAACCCCGACCAGTACGAATTGTTGAGACGTGTTTTAGTTGCCGGCTGGAGGCAGTTATTCAATAAGTTTGATCCTCTTCCGAACCACAAGACAGATACGAATAACCATGGTCCCGTAAGCACGGACTACATCGGGATGAATTATGACTATCCCGAAGCAAGCGATGAAGAGCGCAAGCAGATCATTCGAGAGCATGAACAGTATCAAAAAGGTCTGCTCTTTTTCATGGCCAACGACCCCGGTGTACCCAAGGATGTGAGAGAGGCGATGAGCAAGTGGGGACTTGCCAAGGATGAATTCACGGAGACGGGTGGATGGCCTCACCAAATCTATGTCCGAGAAGCTCGGCGAATGGTCGGGCATTACGTCATGACAGAGCATGATTGTTTGGATCTCAAGGACACGCCACAGTCCGTGGGCATGGGGTCGTACACACTTGATTCCCACAATGTGCAGAGATATATCAAGCCCGACGGATTCGTGCAGAATGAAGGGGATATTGGTGTAAGAACGCCACGTCCGTACCAGATATCCTATGGTTCGTTGATACCCAAGGAGGATCAGTGCGGAAATCTGCTTGTCCCAGTTTGTGTGTCCTCCAGTCATATTGCTTTTGGGTCCATTCGAATGGAGCCAGTCTTTATGATTCTTGGTCAGTCGGCAGCTACGGCAGCTTGCTTGTCGATTGATCACGAGACCACGGTGCAAGAAGTGCCGTACGACCTTCTTCGCCAAGTTTTAATTCAGGATGGTCAGGTTCTGGAACTTGAGGATGTCTATCAACATGCATCGAGGAAAATGAAAGGACAAGTTGTGGATGATCGCCGTGCGACGTTCACGGGTGCTTGGAAAACCTCATCGGCAAATCCGGGTTTCGTCGATAGTGGTTATCGGCACAATGATGCTCAATCCGATGCGGAGATCACGGCGGTGTTTAAAGCAATTTTGGAACCTGGTCGATACGAAGTGCGGTTATCGTACCCAGCCAATAAAAACCGTGCATCCAACGTGCAGGTTGAGATTCATCACCAGAATGGCGTGGAAACGTGTGTCGTCAATCAGCGTTTATCACCGGAGATTGACGGAGTATTCCATTCCTTAGGGAAGTTTTCCTTTGAAGGGGAAGCAATGGTCAGGATAAGTTCTGAGGAAGCCGACGGTTATGTGATTGCTGATGCAATTCAATTCTTGCCCGCACCCTGAATCCGAACATTTTTTGAACCCGTAATGGATTACCCAAGATTAGTGAGATGATGGCAAGGTTGAGTGTGATGAAGGTTGGTGAAATAGAAAAGGACTCGCGTTCCACTCCGCAGTTCCAATGCGCACTCCCAGGATTCGTGTTGAGGATCTTTTTGGTTGCCTTACTGCTGCACCCATGCGTTGCCGCTACCTGTTTTGGGGAGGAGCCAGATCAGCGTGCATCCAGTAGTGCGGGTGTTAATCCCAATGCCGATGCTGCCAGTCCACCCTTTGTCGCTGCATTCGAACGATTCAGTCGTCACAATGATTTAGACAAGCAAGCTTCAGGAGAGCTTCTCATCAGCCAGTTGGGGTGTTCCGCCTGCCACAAGACGAGTGATGCTTTCTTGAATGCAGGGAAAGCACCTGATCTTGCGGATGTTGGGCATCGCCTGAATCGCCAGTGGATCAATGAATACCTATCGAATCCACATCAAGTCATGCCGGGAACGCGAATGCCAGATCCATTGTGGATGTTGGATGCTTCCATGCGAGCGGATGAGGTCCAAGCGATTTCCGTATTTCTCGCTTCGAAGCAGAAGCCAGTTCAATTACCTCGCGCGAACGGCGCCTCACCTGTCCTGTTTGAATTTTGGGATAAGGGAGTGCCTGAAGAGGGTCGCCAGCTTTATCACTCCGTAGGTTGTGTGGCATGTCACGAGCCAGACCCTGATTTTGAGTTAGACGCTCCGCCGACTTCAGCCTTGGAACAGCTGTTAGAGCAGTTGGAACCCGAGGAGATCGAGGAATTAGGGCTTTCGCAGCAGTTACGTCCGGTTCCCTCCGTGCCCGCTTTCAAGCCGGGGGTAAATAATCAGTTAGGAGCGAAATATACGCGTCAATCTTTGACCCTCTTCTTGCTGAATCCACACGCGGTTCGGCCTGGAGGGCAAATGCCGTCACTAAGATTGTCACCTTCGGAGGCCGCAGATCTTGCCGCCTATTTGACACTCGATCAAGACGCTATGTCTTCTCTCCCGGACATGACGGAGCGTGATCGAGATCAATCAAGGGAGCTCATCAAGCGAGGTGAGATAGCTTTCGGAAAATATGGGTGTGTCAATTGCCATACCCTTCAGGTTTCAACGGGAGGCACGGAGGCGAAGCCACTGATGGAACTCAATCTGAATCAGGATTTCAGCTGTATTTCTCAACCCTCCGGTAGCATGCCAGATTATCGTCTTGATGCTGAGCAGATTTCGGCTGTCGTCTCAGCACTTGAAGCCCTCAAGAGTGCAGAGAAAAGCGAGACATCGGAGACTAATCAGAGTGAGGTAGATATTGTGCAAGACGAGATGCTACGCCTGAATTGCATAGCATGTCATCAACGAGTTTTTGATGGTGAGAGCGTTGCATGGGGGGGGATTGGAATTAATCGAAAACCTTTCTTTCAGACAAAAGCAAAGGTGGATATTGGTGACGAGGGGAGATTTCCGCCAGCGTTAACAGGGGTGGGAGCGAAGCTGACCTCGAGTAGTCTGAAGGAGATATTTAGTGCAAAAAAAGCGGCGCATCGCCCCTTCATGACCATTCGGATGCCAGCCTACCATGACGATCTCGTTGCGGAATTGAATCGATCCTTACCAATTGCTGACAAAAAAGACTCACGTAACGAGACGGCTGTCTTTGAAGCAGCGAAGGAAATTACCAAAGCAGAATTACATCGAGTAGAACGACAGAAAATAAATACATCTAGAATATAATCTGA
>JAAXIK010000519.1 GCA_012270385.1 Rubripirellula sp.
TGTCTTGTTGGGTCTCCTAGATCGCTGAGTTTTCTTCCAGAGGATCGATTCGCAGCTTCAAGGTTGTCTAATTCATTTTTTACTTGGGTGATACTTGTGATGAGGTGTTCCACCGATTGGAATGCATCCGTGTTTTTCTTGATGACCCCATCCGCATTACCATGTATGGCTTCGATCACATCAGAGAGTTGTTCTAAATAGGTACTTGCTTTCACAATAGCGCAACCCTGAGATTCAGTATTCTCGTGCAGGTGCTCAGAGATGAGTTCTACCTTGGAGGCTGCTTTGGTGAACCGCTCAAGATGCTTGGCAAGGGTATTGGCCAGTGAGGCGAGTTGTTTTTGAATTTGTTCACTGGATGGCGGGGAATCGGAATTCGAATCTGAAATCAGAGCATGGATTTCATGCAGTGTTTGTGTCTGTTCGCGATTTTTCTCGGAGATGGCTTCCCAATGTTCCGCTTGTCGACTCAGTTGTTTAGCGCTTGCTGCGAATTCGTCTATTCCCACGCTCGTGCTGAGGTCCGTGTTATGTTCGATTACGGACGTCTCAAGCATGTGAAGTCCCCTTCGCAATTTTGAGGTCGCGATCAGTGCAAAGAGGGCCAAGCATACGATGGACACCGCCGAGAGCCAGATGACTTTTGCAGTGTTTGGCATCGATTCGGTGATCGCGACCGTGGTGAGGATGATACTCGCTTGGAGACCATTGAGTATGAAGAAGTAGGTGTTTAACTTCACTGCGCCGTTCCTTGCTGCGAGGCTTCTCCATGTGGAGTGACGCTGAGATTGTCCGTCCACCAATCGGTGAGTTCGACTCCTGCTTTCGAATGGAGCCGTTCAAGGGAGATCAGATTGATCACGTTTTGGTTGTAGATTGCTGTTCCCCACAGGAACCGATGGCGTCCCTGCGTTCCCCGATTTTCAGTTCCCCGATTTTCATGGGGCACCAGACCGTCGAGTGCGATAATCGAAGTGACCTCGGTGATTTCGATTCCCCAGGGCTGCTTACCTGCGAAAATAAGGAGTGAAGATTGCGGTTGTTGGGTTAGGTTCGCCTCTGAATCGAGAAGTCGCGCGAGTGAAAAGATGGGGATGAACTCAGTTAGCTGATTGCATATCCCTGCCAGGACTCCGCTACTGAAGGGAACGGAGGTTAGGCGTGAGGATGTACAGATTTCGCGAATTTCGATGGCCGGTACCGCATACCATCGTTCTCCGGATCGGAAGATGCAGTATTGAGTCTTCGTTCTTGAAGACTCACTGAGCAGGGTTTCCTCTGCTTCCAACATCAAAGAGCTGGGTATCATGCTTTATCTTGCTCCGCCGGAGTTTTCGGTAGAACTTTCAGGATGAGCCTTGATATTCCTCTTCAGGCACTCAATTGCATTCCTAAGCTCGAGGTGATCCTTGGAGGGTGGCGACCCGATATCGGTATAACCTGATGCGGATGGATCCGAAGCCACCACTTCATGCTTCAAATTCGGTTGTTCCTTCACCGGGGATTGCGGCAAGTTGGATCGAATATTTTGGAGTTCCTCATAAATTTGCGAGAGCTGATCGCTAACCCTTTGGCGAAATTCCTGGATGCGATTTTTTAGTTCCTGCTCCGTGTTGAGTGAGACAGATTCACCTGAATCTTGAGCAAGATCTCCCGAGTTTGATTTGGATGAAATCAACATGGCTGCTCCTCGTTAACGCACTGTGTGGCTCGCCGTACACTGGTTTGAAATTGATTCTGATTCAGTGGTTTACGGATTACCGATTCGATGGCTATTCCCCGTTCACTAAGTTCCAACTCACTCTCGGAGGAGATGAACAGATGGGGTGTGTTGCAATTAAGTTCTTTCGATTTGCCAATCAAATTCACCACATCCTGCCCATCGATGTCCGGCATCTGAAGATCGAGAAGCAAAGCGTCAAACCGTTGCCGCTTCGCCTCCTGAAGAGCTTGAATGCCGTTTTCAACCATCACGCATCTAAATCCCATGGCATCCAGATACCTCTGCGCGATGACGCGTATCGTCCGACAGTCATCAGCAACAAGTAGGAGTGGAGCGTTCATAGATTCCGAATTTGTTGGTGTTCAGCTTTTTTCCAAAGGGCGGACTCGCGATAGGCATTTGCGCAGACGTCCGCATGAAACGTGGGGCACCGATGCGTTTAGTCAAGCTAAAGCTTTGCGTTTCAGGCAAGAAATGCGTTTGAGGTGGAGGATTCTGATCCTTCCACCTAGGCGGGGTCGGCGAGTGCGAGTACATCTACCGTAATCAGGACAAGTCCTATAATCCGAATTCGAACTTGAGCATTGCTGCTCAGAATCACGAAGCAGGATGCAGAATTGCTACCGTTCTAATTGTCCGGTAAAAGAGATAGGCCGTCTCACTTAACCGATGGACAGGGGTCTCGCCATTTTATGGACCTAGGAATTTAGACAGATGAAGTTCGAACAGCATTGGCAATTGAATCCTGAATTGACATTTCTCAACCATGGCTGTTTTGGTGCAGTTCCTCGTGTGGTGATGCAGGCAGTACGTAGCTGGAGAGAGGAGCTGGAAAGCGATCCCATTCATTTTCTTGCTCCGGAACGCGAGCTTGAGCCCAAGCTCGATCATGTTCGCTCTTTGCTCGGTGATTTGGTGGGAGCTGAGCCTGCCAATCTCGCTTTTGTTCGTAACGCGACGGATGGTGTGAATGCGGTACTACGTTCAATGAGTTTGAGTGAAGGTGATGAGGTGTTGATCACCAACCACGGTTACAACGCCTGCAATAACGTCGCCCGCTATGTTGCGGAGCGTAGTGGTGCCACCGTCCAAATCGCCGAGATTCCTTACCCTTTGTCGCGTTCTGAACAGATTCTTGATGCCGTGGAAGAGAAGTTAAGTTCTCGCACACGATTGGTGTTAGTGGATCATGTGACGAGCCCAACGGCGTTGATCTTTCCTGTGAAGCAAATCGTTGAGCTAACGCATGACCGCGGCGCGAGGGTCATGATTGATGGTGCACATGCTGCCGGAATGCTGTCCCTTCAGGTAGAGCAGATCGGTGCAGATTACTATACGGCGAACCACCATAAATGGCTTTGCTCTCCGAAGGTTTCGGGGTTTCTCTATGTTAACCCGAGGTGGCAAGATGAGGTTCAACCGACAGTGATTAGCCACTCCTATAATCGACCGAGGAACAATCGCTCTGCGTGGCAGAGTTCATTCGACTGGGTGGGAACGTACGATCCCACTCCCATTCTTGCTATCCCCACAGCTGTTGATTTCTTAAGCTCATTGTTCGCCGATGGATTTCAGGGTTACTTGCGTCGAAATCATGATCATTTATTGAAAGCTCGTGATCTGATCTGTCAATCAATGAGCATCGGATCACCTGCACCTGATTCCATGTTGGGAAGCATGCTGGCAGTTCCGCTCGATGCAGTACTACCTGAGCAAGTCGAATCGCTCGGGCAGAGACTGAGGAAGGAGTTTGGAATTGAGATTCCAGTTTATCCTGGCCTGACGGACGCTGAGGATCAACCTGCCGGGCAGCCGATGATGCGTATTTCGATGCAGGTGTACAACACGATCGAAGATATCGAGCGTTTGCGAGTTGCACTCCAGAAGATAGGGTTGGTCTAGTGCTTTGAAGCTCTCAGATTAGGCTGCTTTTTGACGTTCTTCTGAAGCATTGATTTTGTTGTAGAGAGTTTTCAGGCTTACGCCCAATTCCTCCGCCGCAGCAGGCTTGTTCCCCTCGTGCCTTTCCAAGGCTCTCTGGATTGCAATCATCTCTAGATCACGGAGCGTGATCGGTCCTGAATCACGGATTTCTTTTCGCAGTTGCCTTTTCGAAAAACCCGTTGGAAGATCAGAGGTATCGATTGGAAGGGAGTCGCAAAGCACGGCTGCATGTTCCACCACATTCGCTAACTCGCGAACATTACCCGGCCATAGATGAGCTTTGAGTGCTTCCATTGCGGCTGGAGTAAAGAGCTGATCCTCGGAGTTTGCGTATCGGTGTCGCTGAAGAAGGTGGCTTGCGAGGATCGGAAGATCTTCGATCCGATTCCTAAGAGGTGGGACGTTGATTTCAAATGTGTTCACTCGGAACATCAGATCTTCCCGGAACTCACCGGCTTCAACCATATCTTCTAGGTTGCGGTGTGTTGCACAGATGATCCGTGCATTGACATGTACAATTCGATTGTCTCCCAGTCTGCGAATTTCACCGCTTTCCAAGACACGAAGCAGCTTAGCCTGCATGGCAATGGGTAGCTCGCCGATTTCATCCAAGAAGATGGTGCCCTCGTCAGCAACCTCAAATAGGCCCGTCCTCGCTTGATCGGCGCCGGTGAAAGCTCCTTTGCAGTGTCCAAATAGTTCGCTTTCAATCAGATTTTCAGGAAGAGCTCCACAGTTAATCGAAACCAAGGGGCCGTCCGATCTCAGGCTGGCCTGATGGACCGCTCTAGCCACGAGTTCTTTTCCGCAGCCCGTTTCACCGCGGATTAGTACCGTGCTATCGGTTGGTGCGACCTTATCGATCAAACGTTTCACCTGATCCATCGCCGTGCTGCTACCGATTAATTCTGAGTCACCCTCCACTTGTTTAAGGCGATACTCGAGAGCGCTCATCTGTTTTTTGAAATAACGGCGTTCATCGACTCGACCGAGGATCGCTGCAAGTTCAGCAAGTCGACAAGGCTTGGTGAGGTATTCAAAGGCATGGTGGCGGAGTGCTTCGATCGCTGTCTCTTGGCTTGGCTTCCCTGTGTAGATGATTGCTTCGATTTCGGGGCGAAGTTGTTGAGCGGCTGCGACGACATCGATTCCGTTCATTCCTGGCATATCAAGATCAACAATCATGCAATCAAAGGGTTTACGTTTGATCGCTTCGATCGCTTCCTGTCCATCGGCACAGACTTCGATTTGATGTCCCATGCGTGGGATTTCCAGTCGCATGATCTCTCTTAAGCTGCGTTCGTCGTCAGCAAAGAGAATGTTCATTCCCCGTTTATTTTTCTTACGCTGCTGTGACACGCTCATTCTCCAGTCCCTGCTTATTTTTCTCGAGCCGCTCTTTTAGGTCGGCTTGATTGGTATTGGGAAGCGATAGCTCCAATGTAGAGCCTGTTCCTTCCCCACCGCTGTGCGCTTGAAGGGATCCACCATGCTGCATGACGATCCGACGCGAAATACTCAACCCAAGTCCCGTTCCCCCACCATTTCGACGTTGTGTGAAGAAGGGTTCAAAAAGATTTCTTTTGACCTCATGAGACATCCCCCATCCATTATCAATGACTCGGATGGTTGAGTTTTCAGCGCTTTTCGTGACATCGATCCGAACGCTTCCGCTTCCGTCCAAACTTTGTAACGCATTGGTGAGAAGATTCAGTACGACCTGGCGAATCTCTTGTGGATTGATCGATGCGATAACTTCTTCATTTGCGACCACCGTGATGGGAGTGGAGCGATAGTCGCTCACTTTACTGACGATCTGAACAACATCTTCGACTAAGGTGACAAGATTGGTCTGCACTCGTTTATTGTTACCGGGTCGACTAAATTCCAATAGCTTTTCGGTAATCGCCTTGCATCGGTAGGCTTCCTCTTCAATCACCTGCAGGTTACCTGCCAACGTGGATCTCGTATCCTCTGGATCAAAATCATCATGGCCCTGAGAGAACGAAGGCTCTGCAATTCTCGACTGAAGTGACTCGGCACTCCATGCAATGGCGGCGAGGGGATTATTGATCTCATGCGCGACACCCGCCGCAAGAAAACCAACACTTGCTAGCTGCTCATTTTGGATGGCCTCCACGGTGCGTGCGCGAACTTCCCGATCGAGATTGTCATTAATCGATCGCAATTCTTCCATCTTGGCTTGGAAGCCTGATGTCATTTCATTGAGAACGGCGGCCAACTCATCAAGCTCATCCTCCGTGCCAAGGTAAATTCGATGATTGCGATGGCCACCCGCTACCAATCTTGCACCCCCAATCAGTGTTTTGAAGGGCTTTACAACAAGTGAGAAAAAACCGAGTAGAAGCGTGAGGGATAGTGCTATCGCAATCACTCCGCAGATGATCGCCATATTCAGCAGTTTACGGCTACTCTTTCTTGTCGATGCGCTGTACTGATCGATTGAGTGCTTGGTAGCTTTGAGGTGCTCATCTGTCGCGACGACGAGCGTCTCGTGCCGACGCTGCATCATTGCGTAGAAGTCAGCGGGATCGTGCGGGATCTCACGCTCGCTTCGAAGTAACTCTTCAAAAGCCTCTTCCACCCCATCCAGTTGGCTTTGGTAACTTCTTTCCGCGACGCCATCCAGGTTCTGCGATTGGCTTTCTTGAAGCTGCTCTCTGTAGCGACTTAGCTGATCCTCAAAAGAGCTGACCAGATACGCATAGCTATTGGACTCATAGTCAGTCAGGTTCAGCAGAGGATCAGGTAGTGGATTGGAAGTGAGCATTTCCTTTTGATTGAAGCTGTGGATTCGCTCTTTGGTCGCTTTGAGATCCAACGCGGTTTGATAGAGCTGGTGAGCTTCCTGAAACTGATCGGATCCCTCGCAAATCACCTCGCTGTAGTCCTGATATCGGTGAAGGCTTACCATGCAGGAACCGACAAGAAGCGTGACACATACAGACAGCACTCCAAGAGCCAGCATTAATTTGGCTTGGATCGATAGTCGCTTCACAGATTGCAGCATCTCACCCTCCTGGTTTTGCGCTGGGGGCACGCCTTTGCCCTACCCTGATAAGGTTATCCCTGCGTGGGTTATTGGACAATAGCGAAGGGAGCTGTCGCGATTGCAAGCACCAAGTTCATGCGTCTTCAGTCGTGTGTAGAAGAACGCTGAAAAGACTGGGTGGTTGCTATCATTGCCGCGTGTCGAAGTAGGCTCAATTGTTCCGAATAGGGTGGTGGCAGCCCATCGAGGTGAGTGATGATGGGTGGTGTTGAAATGAGTAGAATTCAGAAAGCAGCAATTCGAAGCACATCCATGACGACGCAGGACCTCATTTCACCCGTTGAAACTGACTAACTTTTGGCTGTTTTTGCTGTCTGTAGAGAATAGGCACTTGGCGAAGCGAGTACCGGTTAGTCATAATAGGGCGTTACGGAACTGGTTCCATTTCACATCTTGAGAG
The DNA here is from genome assembly GCA_012270385.1 of Rubripirellula sp. Lineage (GTDB taxonomy): Bacteria > Planctomycetota > Planctomycetia > Pirellulales > Pirellulaceae > Rubripirellula. The sequence continues at coordinate 7,141 of JAAXIK010000519.1, forward strand.
TTAGTAACATGAACATTCGTGGAACGAAAATTGCCTGTCTCGCTGTCCTAATGCTAGCGACCGTATTGATGGCATCAGCGGATGCAGGCCGCCTTGTGAAAATGATGGCGGTCATTGATGCAGATACCGAAGTGGTTGAAGTAGAAGTTTGTTGTGAAGCTGACACGGAGTGCTGCGACAGCAAAAAACGCTGCGGCTTGATGAAGCG
>JAAXIK010000026.1 GCA_012270385.1 Rubripirellula sp.
CCATCAACCCAAAACGTCTAGACAAATTCTTGGATACCTGATTGTATTTCATAAGATCTGTTCACTAGGAATGCAATTCATAGGGGTGAGTGATCCAAAATCATACCACGCTAGGTAGGCGAATGGGCCTCCCCCCCCGCCTATTAGCCATCGCCCGCCCAATTCGTCTTTACCCCGCCCTAGAAGCTCAGGATTTCTCCGTTAGTTGCCTCAGTCAGACGAAACCACCAGTGGCCAACGCCAATTGATTCGGATTGAACGTCATAAAACATTCCCACTTCCATTGGCAATCCCGTAAACTGGGGTGGTGAAGCAGGAGTACGTTGCAGGGGATTTAGCATGATGGGTCAGCCGACGAGCGATGAACCAAAAGGCCAAGGGATTTCTCCCAGTCTGAAATCGGTGGAAAATATTTTCGCGCGGCGGTACTTATTACTTGTTGCGAGCGGTAAAACGCGGCTATTGCCTTTCATCGCTATCTGTTTGACATTACTAAACGCCACCACTTCCCTGTGCTGGTCGACTGACCTCGATGACGTCAGGCAACTCATCAATTCGGGGAAGTACGAAGAAGCGGAGGCCTTTTCCACTGAACAGGTGGAGAGCGGAATCTGGAATGAGAAGTGGCCGAAAACTCTCATCGAATGTCTGCTGATTCAAGGTAAAGCTCAACCAGCGAATGAAATCTATCAAGCAGCGATCAAACGCTACCCCACCAGCCTCTCTTTGAGACTCATGGGAGTAGATGTTCTCCGGCAATGCGGATTAAAAGACGAAGCAGACGCGGCGAGCAGGCAAATCCTTTTACTCATGCAATCCGCTCCCTCGCGATACGCAAGCCGCGACAATCTCATTGCCATGGGGCAGTACTTTGCAAGTCAGGGCGAAGACGCGAGACAAATCCTTGAGCTGTTTTATGATCGCGTGCGGGATTCGGACCCTACCCATTTGGGCGCCTGCTTAGCGTCTGCGGAACTTGCGTTGAGTAAAAACGACTTCAAAGTTGCAGCAGAAACCTTGCAGAGAGGTTTAGAAATTGCGCCCGATGACCCTAACGTCCATTACTACCTCGCGAGGACCTGGGCGAGTTCGGACGGGAAACGATCCGGTGAAGCACTAAACAAAGCTCTGCAGCTTAACCCTCGACATCCACCGAGCCTATTGATCAAGGCTGAACGTGCGATTGATGCTGAACAGTATGAGGCAGCCTCGCTTGTTCTTGAGATCATCACAACCCTTAACCCAAATCATCAGCAAGCGATTGCTTTACGTGCTGTGCTCGCGCACCTTCGAGGTGACTTTCAGCAGGAAGAAAAACTGCGACAGGAAGCGTTAAAGACCTGGTCTACCAACCCCAAAGTTGATCATCTCATTGGACGCAAACTTTCTGATAAGTACAGATTTGAAGAAGGTGCGGCGTATCAGCGAAGGGCACTTGAGCTCGATTCAAGCTACCTCCCCGCAAAATTCCAACTCGCGCAGGATCTACTGCGTCTTGGCCAAGACCAAGTCGGTTGGGAACTAGCGAAGCAAGTTGCAAACGAAGACCCCTATAACGTCGTTGCGGTCAACCTCCTGAATCTCAATCGCCGAATTGATCAATTCACTACCGTTGATTCGAATGGGATTCGCCTCCGGATGGCCTCCGATGAGGCTCCAATTTATGGCCAAGAAGTGATGGATTTGCTTGCCGACGCCAAATCAAATCTTTGCGACAAATATAAAATTGAGCCCAACGCACCCATCATTGTCGAGATCTTTCCTGACCAGAGGGATTTTGCGATCCGAACCTTTGGGCTTCCTGGTGGTGCAGGATTTCTGGGTGTTTGCTTTGGTCGAGTGATTACAGCCAATAGCCCAGCGTCGCAAACGGATAATCCATCCAACTGGAAAAGTGTCTTATGGCATGAGTTCTGCCATGTCGTCACCTTGGAGAAAACAAAAAACCGAATGCCTCGATGGCTGAGTGAGGGAATTTCTGTCTACGAAGAACGACAGAAGGATCCTTCTTGGGGTGAGAAAATCAACCCGGTCTATCGAGAGATGTTATTGGATGAATCGTTAACCCCGGTGAGCGAATTAAGCAGTGCTTTTCTGGCTCCTCCCTCTCCGATTCATCTCCAATTCGCCTACTATCAATGATCGCTAGTTGTGCAATTCTTGGTGGAAAGATACGGATTTGATTCCCTCCTTGCGATTCTTGATTCCCTCGCTGATGGGCTATCGATCTCGCAGGCACTTGAGAAATCGGTGGGCTCACTGGGAAGGCTAGATGCTTCCTTTAATGAATATGCGAAACAAGTTGCGGATGCTTTCGGGCAGGAAGCGGACTGGTCACGCGAGAACCTTCCGGAAGAACTGAATGTTCAGGTTTTGGAAGAGATCCTAGAATCCTCGCCCAACCACTACTGGGCCCTTCGGTCGCTCGCTGAACGCTGCATGGAAACAGGAAAACTTGAACAAGCGAAGAAGCATTTAGAGACACTGAAGCAACTGGGATGCTTCACCGGTGAAGGGGGAGACCCATCCTCACTACTTGCCACAGTCAACCGAGAACTCGGAGACATGGAGAGAGAAAAGGAAACTCTGGAGCTGATGTCCAACCTGAATGCAAGTTCGCTTCCTTCTCTCATCCGACTCATCGATCTTTCAACTGAAAATGGAGAGTGGGAAGACTGCCTCCGAGACGCTCGCCGAGTCCTCGCCATCAACCCACTTCGAACTGACGGCCATCAAGCGGTAGCGACTGCATCAGAACAACTAGGGCAACCGGCACTGGCCATCAACTCGCTGACTTCACTCATCGCCTTATCACCGGTAGACCCCGCTTCGATCCACTATCAACTCGCGCGAGCCTACCGTACTTCGGGGCAACTTGAGAAAGCGAAGGAGCACGCCCTGCGGACGCTCGCTGAAGCGCCACGATACCGAGACGCACATCAACTACTACTAGAAATCATTGGTCGATTATCCAAAGAGCCAACAGGTAAATCCATTGACGGCGACAAAGAAGTTGGCGGTGAGCAAACGGAAGCAAAACCCTAGTTTGAAATCAAGCTCCCTGCTGGCGGATACTCTTTGCAACTGAGTGAATCCAACTCAGAAAAGACAGACTGAATTTTTGGAAAAGAAGACACGCAAACGATGAAACTTCTGAAAACGCAACGACTCGAAGCCTCCATGTCAGCTTCAAGAAAGACTCCACGCACTAGCTTGGTCTATCTTTATTTTCTCTGCCTCTCTGCTCTTTTTGAGACCTGTATCACGCTTGCGCAGCGTCGGGGCTGGAATCGTGGGATCGAGACCGGCCGTAACGGCGTTCCCACGTGGGAGCTTGACGAGGAATTTGCCGAAGATGTATTCACCTTCGTGAGAATCCGCTACGACTCCTACGGAGGTTACGGACGTAGCGGTGGAGGATGGGCGACCGACTATCGAGACAGCGATCTCAATTTTTCACTAAGGCTTCAAGAACTCACCTCGCTCAAAGTCAATCCCGAGCCAATCGTACTTGACCTCACGGATCAGAGATTATTCGATTATCCCTTTATTTATATTATTGAACCAGGCGCTCTGATCTTCAGCCAACCGGAAGTGGAGGCGTTAAGAAAATACTGCCTCAATGGTGGCTTTCTCATGGTGGATGACTTTTGGGGAGACTCACAGTACGAGAACCTGAGGCTAGAGCTCAAACGTGTCTTTCCCGACCGCGCTCCCCAGGAGGTCCCTTTATCTCATGAAATCTTCCAATGCGTCTATCCCATGAAGGAGAAGCCGCAAGTACCTGCAATCAATGCAGCCTACGCCACGCGTGACGGAAGGATTGGATCGTGGGAGCGATCCAGAGACGGCAGCGATACGAGCACGCCTCACTATCGTGCGATATACGATGATGAGGGTCGGATCATGGTATTCATCTGCCACAACACCGACTTAGGTGATGGATGGGAAAGAGAAGGTGAAGCTCAGTGGTACTTCGATGAGTTTTCTGTCAAGAAAGCCTATCCCATGGGTATCAATATCGTTACCTATGCGATGACACACTAGACTCAAGCTAAGGCCCAGAAAAAGAAGAGCCAGGCCATAAGAGCCTAGGCAACCTTCTGCAGTTTCTCCAGCGGAACATAAAAGCGTTGGTACCGTCGTCCATCACAAAAAAGCTGTCCACGATCACTGGGCACGAGAATCGTCGCTCGTCGAGTGATTCGATTCACACGGCCAACCAAGACTTGGCCGTCATGCTTGAAGCGAACACTGTCTCCAAGATGCAAATCGAACCGCATCGCCGCCCGCTCCCGCTGCGTGATTAACGAATGTCGATAATCGGTGTGCAGAAAATATCGTTTTGCGATCGACTGAAACCGAGCTTCGTTACAATTACCGGAATTCCACACAAGCATTTCCACGAGATGAACAAACTCGTGCTCGACTACCCTCTGCATTGCTTCGAGTCGATTCACACATTTCCTACCCGTTACGATGACGCTTTGGTCCTGATCTTCAAACGTCTGAAAAAGTAGAGTCGACGATAAAACCATTTCGAATCGTCGTCTACCTGATGCAGCACCATCGGGATAATGCGTGACCAGCTTACCGGCAACTTTGGTCATGCGTGAGGAGATCGAGAAATCCATACCCTCGGCTCGAGCGAGCGGTAGAACTTTACCACCAAAAAAACGCTCGTCATACATGCTCACCATGCGAACCAAGTCATCACGCCCAACTTGGGTAAAATTGGGATTTCGGATACTTCGACTCAGTTGCAAAGAATCCTCGAAGATCTGATTTTGTTGATTGAGAATCTCTCGCTGATCAAACGTCCGTAGTGCCACTTCACCGGCCAAGCCGCTTAGCGCATCACGATCACGCGGTATAACACGTTTCCGCAAATGCCCAGCCAAACGGTTCGCACTGTTACGAATCGTTGACCGCATGCCAGCCATGGCTCTTGGAACGCTTCTCATTGACATCCATTAGCAAAACAGGATCGATGGTTCTCTCCGACGCCCCCCGACAACCCGCCACGTGCCCTCCGGAGGCACCCTATCGTATCAGCGGTGGATTGGATGCTGAAGAGCGACCTCGCGGCCGCCCCTTCTTACCTTTACAGGAACCGTCTTGCCCGGATTCAGAAAGGTGGCAGCGTAATGCAGCAAGGCTTGCTCGCTGCGGAAATCACTGCGGCCATCGTAGGACAAAATGACGTCACCTTCCTTGAACCCCGCCCGACGAGCAGCAGCATGCGGTCCATATTTCCCTGCTCGCTTGACCAGCAGACCCGCCTGTTGAGCGCTGAGTCCGTTCTCGCGACCATCCACTTCCGATGCGGGCTCTAACACCATCCCACCAGTCACCATTCGCCTCAACCCCCACGTCGAGACACGCCAAGAAATATCATCAGCCTCCCGCCAGCCATCAGCTAGATACAGAGTCAGGTCCAACTCTTTGGAACCCCGAAGGACACGCAGATTAATCCTCCCGCCAGTCGGGGAAGTTAGATTCAAAACCCATTGAATATCGGCAAAAAACCACGGCAACTCACCTCCCAATCTAGTGATCTGATCGCAGACCTTCAACCCGGCATGATCCTCGCTGGAATGCGACTCAACGTTGACCACGGTTGCCTTCTCTTTGGGATCCAGCGTCAGACCGATCGCTTTGGGATGGGGATAGGGAAAAAGCACGTCTTGTGGAATCCCCTTTTTCTGTTCCCAATGGAATTGCCGAAGCGCATCACCGATCTGATGACAATGAATACAACTCTTCGCCACATCCCCGCTGTAGTCGAGACTTTCTGTAAAGCGGTCTTTCAGACTGGGAAAAAGTTCCGGACGAGCGACTTCAGGTGCCGATCCCCGTTTCCCCTCCACCAAAGCACGGTTTGCTGGGTAACCCTGGTGCAAATCTAATGCACCCTGTAAAGCCTTTGCCATTCCCGGTAGGGAAACATCCCCATACCACTCCGTCCGATGTGATCGTGTTCCAAAGCGGCCGTAGACTGTTCCATCCGCGTTGAGCATGAAGACGGCGAAAGATTGGTCGGTGTCGTATTGGAACTGGCTTAGATCCAGACCATTAGTTGAGACCTGTCGCACGCAAACAAATTGATCTAGGAGCGGTCGTATCACCGGATCCTTATCCACCAATTCGTCATCTAACTTGACACATTCATGACAGGGAATACAGCGCAAGACCACCAAAATGGGCTTACCCGAGTCTCGGGCCTCGGCGAAGGCCTTAGGCAAATCGTTGTAAATCCAAAAACCATCTTCACTTACTTTTCGACGATCTTCCCTGACCAGCTCATCGCGTGTCTGAGCCGTCAAACCGGTCGATCCGATACACAGAACGGCAGCGATCAATGAAATGTATCTTTTCATTTTAGTTCTCACCCCTGAGCAAGTTATCTCTGCAGTTTAAAGGTCAAATAAATGTCGAGACGCTCTTCTATTACGACAGCAGGTTCACGAGGTGCAAACACTCCCTCACCTGTTCAGGAAATCATCTCACCCTGTCTCGTTTTCCAAGCACTTCGCGCCACACGAAACCAGATAGCGAAACAAATCAGTGCCAACGCCAGGGAGACTGGCCGATCCACAAACCCAATCAAGCTCCCCTGACTTCCTGAGAGGGTCTGCACAAATCGCTCCTCTAATGGGCCACCGAGAATCAACCCTAAAACGATCGCTCCAATAGAAATCCGATACCGTTCGCACATGAGCCCCAATAGGCCAAACCCAATCATCAGCAAGACATCAAAGCGACTTCCGTTAACTGCATAAGCGCCGACAATGCAGAAAAGCGTGATGATTGGAAGCAGCAAGAATTTCGGGACACGTAGGACTTGACGACCAAGACGAATTGCCAACCAGCCAACGGGTAACATAACTAGATTGGCTAGCAGAAAAATAAAATACAGGCTGTAAACCAAAACTCCTTGCTGCTCAAAAATCTCAGGCCCGGGCTGCAAGTTCTTCATATAGAGAACACCGATCACAATTGCGGTCACGGAGTCACCCGGGATACCGAATACCAACGCAGGAATCCACGCGGCAGCCAGCGAAGATGAATTTGCTGAGCAGGCATCCGCAATCGCTTGAGTCGATCCCTGGCCATATTTTTCCGGGGTCTTACTGAACCGCTTTGATACCGAGACGCAGACCCATGCTGCCATATCGGCCCCCGCTCCAGGTAACGCTCCGATGAATGTCCCCAAAAGGCTGGAACGACACCAAGACCCAGGATTCTTGCGAAAGCGAACGAGAGCGCCTCCTAGGATTTTCGACTCTGTGCGTGTGTCTCCACACAGCACCTGTGTCGCTT
>JAAXIK010000028.1 GCA_012270385.1 Rubripirellula sp.
GAAGCGAAGGCTGATCCGGATTTCGAATTGCAGGGTGAATACCGCGATCCCACGCGGGGTCTTCAGGCAATCGCATTGGGCAAAGGTGAGTTCAGTGTTGTGGTTTACACCGGAGGCTTACCTGGAGCGGGGTGGAACGGAAAAGACAAGCAAACTTTCGACGTCGATGCAGACGGTCTTGAGTCTTTGGTTGATCAATTTGACAAGGTGGAACGCCGGAGTCCGACGCTCGGTGCGAAAGCCCCTGCAGGTGCTGTCGTGCTCTTTGATGGTTCAGCTGAATCGTTAAAGGATCATTGGAAGGCCGGAGCCAAAATGACGGACGATGGTCTTTTGATGCAGGGCTGCATGAGTCTCGACACATTCAGCGATTATTCGATGCACCTCGAGTTCAGGTTACCCTACATGCCCGAAGCGCGTGGACAGGGAAGAGGTAATAGCGGGCTTTATCATCAAGGTCGTTACGAGACACAAATCCTTGATTCGTTTGGCCTGGAAGGAAAAAACAATGAGGCTGGTGGGATCTATTCGATTCGCGATCCGGATCTCAACATGTGCTTTCCGCCACTTCGTTGGCAAACGTACGACGTGGATTTTACCGCGGCGCGCTTTGATGAAGCCGGAAAGAAAGTGCAGAACGCTAAGTTAACCGTGAGGCTCAATGGGGTGATTGTGCATCGAGAAGTTGACTTGCCGAAGTCGACAACCGCTTCACCTCTCCGTGAAGGTCCTGAGAATGGTCCAATCTACCTGCAGGATCACGGTAATCCTGTGCGATTCCGAAACGTCTGGGTCTTACCCCGAGACCTTTCTCGAGAGGCTCGCCGACCGATCGTTCCCTCCTTTGAGCGTTTTCACACGAGCGGACAGGATGCGGAAGAGGGAGGCCGATTGCTCGCTGGTGATTTAAATTGCGTCGCTTGTCATGCGGCGAGTGAAGACGTTTCGCAGTTCGTTTCTATCAAGCAAGCTCCCCGCTTGGACGCGGTGGGCAAACGAGTCAAACCCGAATGGATGTTGAAATTTATATCCGATCCCCACTCGGTGAAGCCCGGAACCACTATGCCTCACCTACTCGGCGGTATGAGTGAGGAGAAGAAAAAAGAAGTTGCATTAGCGATCACCAACTTTCTCGTCGGCTCTGACGTGGTGGCCGCCTCAACGAATCGAGCAGATGGCAGGGCGGGTGAGCGATTGTTTCACGAGTCCGGGTGTTTGGCTTGCCATGCTCCTCAAGATGGACGCGAGTATCAGGCTAACACTTCGGTGCCCTTGGTGGGCTTGGGTGATAAATATTCAAGAGGAAGCTTGGAGGCTTTCTTGAAAGATCCCCTAGCAGTTCGAGCTTCAGGACGAATGCCACGACTGGATCTCGGTGGGGATGGTTGGCGACATGTTGCCCAATATCTAACCGGAGAAGATTCCGCAGTGGCGACCTCACCAAGGGAATTCCCCAAAGAACCCAATCTGCGGTTTAAAGCCTATCATCTCAGTGTGGATCAGATGCCCGACCTCGATGATCGCGAACCTGATCAGACCGGAGTCTCGCGTGGTCTGGACATCAGGGTGGGTAGAAGAGACGAGTCGATTGTTTTGCGTTTCGACGGGTTTCTGCCAATCTCCAAGGAGGGACGCTATACCTTCAGACTTTCTTCAGACGACGGAAGCAGGCTGTACATTGACGGCAAACGCATCATTGATAATGACGGGGTCCACCCAAATACCGCTAAAGAATCTAGCGTAAATCTGAAGACAGGGATTCATGAATTCCGAGTCGATTACTTTGAAAAGAGTGGAGAACAAGAACTATCACTTGACTGGTCAGGTCCCGGAATCAAGGCAAGTGGTATCGATAAGGCTTTGGTAATGACTAAGGACGCTACCTCTGAAATTCCAGAGACCATCGAAGAGGAACCCAAAGATCCTGAGGCATTTGTCTACGATTCGAACCTGATTCCTGAAGGAAGGAAATGGTTTGCAAGTTTAGGTTGTGCTGCCTGTCACGAGAGGACTGAAGAGGGGCAGCGGATCGCTTCGCAGTTACAAGCACCTGCACTTGATGACTGTCGGCCAGCAAGCGGCTGTCTGAATGCTCAGGATGGAGAGGGGCCGTCAGCCACTCCCGTTTACGATCTAACGCCTGTGCAGAGTGGGGCACTCACGCAGTTTATTTCCGCAGTGCAGCAAGACGCGCAGGTTGCGATTGAGTCTGCTGAGAAAACTTTGGTTCATCGTATGACAGCTGTGAACTGCTACGCTTGTCACCAGCGTGATGGTCGTGGTGGGGTTGAGGGCGATCGGAATGCATTTTTCCTGAGTGCTATTCCAGAAATGGGAGATGAGGGTCGGTTGCCTCCACCTCTTGATGGAGTAGGCGACAAGCTGCGAGAGGATTGGATCACACAGGTCATTTCTGGTGGTAATAAAAGTCGACCGTATATGAGATCTCATATGCCAGGGTTCGGATCCGAAATCGGCAAAGAATTAGCTGCGGTCTTAAAGGATCTGGATATTCGAACCGAGGCTGATTTGGCGGAGTCGCAAGAACCAATCAACCAACAGGTCACCTTGGGCAGGAAAATGGTCGGAGCTAAAGGGCTCGGCTGTGTTGCCTGCCATACCTATGGAAAATTTAAGGCCACGGGAATTCAAGCGATCGCCCTGGACACCATGACTCAGCGAATTCGGGAGGATTGGTTTCACCGTTATTTACCTAACCCACCGTTGTACCGACCGGGCACTCGTATGCCGAGTGGATACCCTGAGGGCAAGAGTACGGTTACCGATGTTTATGGCGGTGATCAAGAGAAGCAGATTGCCGCGATGTGGGCATTCCTGTCTAAGGGAGATAAGGGCGGAGTTCCTGAGGGGATCACCGGCGGCATGATTGAGCTGAAACCTGACAGTCGACCCGTGATCTACAGAAACTTTATCGAGGGGGTTTCTCCCCGAGGACTTGCCGTCGGCAATCCTGAATAAGTGAATGTCTGTAGGGATGCTAACAATTTCTCGCTCGCCTTGATCTGGCAAGATCGTTTTATCGATGCCAGTAAGCACTGGGTCGGACGCGGACCCGGCAATCAGACACCGTTAGGCGGTAATCCCGTAAGTTTCGAAAAAGTAGCTCCCGTTGCTGTGTTGCTTAACAGGGAAGCTCAATGGCCGACACAGGCTCCTCGTGAAAGCGGTTATCGATTCTTGGGGTATCAGCTCGACGAGTTAGGACGCCCCACTTTCAAATACACGCTGCCGGGTGCCTCGGTTTTGGACAAACTCATACCCACCGCTGGAGAAATCACTGCTTCACTTACCCGGGAGATAGTGATTAATCCAAGTGAAGAGGGTGGGGAGGGTGATCTCTATTTCAGAGCGGCGGTTGGCGACATTCAATCGAATGATGATGGTGTGTTTATTTTGAATCAAACGGTCACCCTACGTGTTGAAACGAACGGAGCAAATCCCTTTGTTCGCAATATTCAGGGTGTATCCGAATTGCTTGTGCCGGTTGAAGGTGCAACCAAAATACGGCAGCAGATCGTTTGGTAGTCTCTGCCTTTTACGATCTAGCGAAGTTAGTGAACCGTTTTCCAATCGGTTCTGATTGAGGCCGAATCAGATGGATTCAATCAAGATAGCGACTGATTTTTAAAAACCTTTACCCTTAGAAACGATGCCAGTCATGCTCCGTTTTGCTTTGATGCTTTTCCTTTTTGTCGAATGTGGATTCATCACCTGTTCTGCGCAGGACGAACCTACTGAGGCGGATTACTATCCCATTACCCCCTTCGAAATACCTGAGGGTGTCGTTCTTGAGGCATCTGGGTTTGAAATGATGCCTGATGGGAAAATGGCAGTTTGCTCTCGTCGTGGTGAGATCTGGATGATTAATGATCCTTTCTCGACAACGGTCTCCGAGTCACAGTTTCAGCGGTTAGCGAATGGTTTGCACGAAACCCTGACGCTCGCACATCGTGATGGGTGGCTCTACACGACTCAGCGCTCCGATGTAACACGAATGCGAGATCGTGATGGGGATGGAATCGCCGATGAATTTGAAGTCGTCAATGATGAGTGGGGGATCAGCGGGGATTATCACGAGTATGCATTCGGTTCCAAGTTCGACAAGAATGGTGACCTATGGGTAGTACTTTGCTTGACTGGATCCTTTAGTAGTAGTGTGCCTTATCGAGGCTGGTGCGTTCGCATCACTTCAGACGGGAAAATGATTCCAACCTGCAGTGGAGTGCGATCGCCAGGTGGGATTCGCGCGAATCATCTTGGTGATATGTTCTACACCGACAATCAAGGCCCATGGAATGGAACCTGTGCCCTGAAGCATTTGCCAGAAGGGAAATTTGTGGGTCACCCGGGTGGGTTTGAATGGTACAAGCTTGCGGAACCTTTCTTAGGTCCGCGGCCCGAAGAGCCTGTCAGCGGAAGTCGTTTCATGACAGAAGCAAAACGACTGCCGCACTACGAACCACCTGCAATTCTTTTTCCGTACAACAAGATGGGCAAATCAGCTGCTGGGATCGCATGCGATACCACGGGTGGTGAATTTGGGCCCTTTAAGAATCAAATGTTTGTCACCGATCAATCCTACAGCACAGTCATGCGTTGTTCGCTTGAAAAAGTGCAAGGCCATTATCAAGGTGCGTGCTTCCCATTTCTGGAGGGTTTCAACAGCGGTTCCCTGGGCCTCGAGCTGACGGCGAATGGAAAAATGTTTGTCGGTGGCACCAACCGTGGCTGGGGATCACGAGGGCGTAAGCCTTTTGCGATTGATCGCGTCGATTGGACTGGAAAAGTTCCATTTGAGGTACATGAGATGCGGGCGAAGCCGGATGGTTTTGAATTGACCTTCACGCACTCCGTCGATCCGATCACTGTTGAAGATGTCGCCTCTTACACCATGAGTACTTACACCTATATCTATCAATCCGCCTACGGCAGTCCCGAGGTGGATCATACGGAGCCGAAAATTACCAAGGCAGTGGTAGGTGAAGACGGTAAGAGCGTTCGACTTTACGTGGACGGACTACAGGAAGGTCATGTTCATGAACTGCATTCGGAGGGTGTTCGCAGCCAAGAGGGTTTACCGCTATTGCACCCAGAAGCTTATTACACGCTTAATTATCTGCCAAGCAAGTAGCATCTCTGGGATAGTTGTGTTACCACGGATTCGCACGTTTGCTTGCGCAATGGACTAAGTGCATGCCTTTGGCCGAAATCTAATCCGCTAGGAATTCAATCCAATCGACGTTCATTAAGCCGCCAGGCTTGACAGGGTGTTTGAAACCGAAGTAGAGCCGGCCCCTATTTTGGGTTGGCGTGATCGGGGTGCTAACTACATAGAATGCGTCCCAAGATCCATTGACTTTTACTTCCACCGATCCGAGCAGCGGTCCGTCTGGCTTGTCTTCACGGACTTCTATGCTTCCTCCGGATCCCGCACTGGTGACACTGAAAACGATACGTCCGATCTTCTCAAGAGATAGATCGTCGAATTTGAGATAGCCATTATTCTCAATGGCACCCATGAAGGTTTTTCCTTCAGCCTTATCCGAGCTTAGTTTCTGTGTCCCGCGTATTTCATCCGCAGATTCCGCTTGAGCATGACGGGTACGTAGGGTGATAAGGGATGAGCCAGAAAGCTTAGGAAGGTTGTCGCGACCAAGGTCAGTGTAGGTGGCTTCCAGTTGAATCTTTCCCGCGAGTTCTGACACTTCCAGTTCATTTCTAAATCCGGTAGCCGTTGGATTCGTCGAATCCTCGCTGGCGGAATAGACAAACTCAACCATCCGTCTTACTTCCGCAACGGTGTGCTGCGAGTGCGGTAGCATTCCAACCTTTCCCCAAACTCCTGTGGATCCATTAATGACCCGTTTAACGGACTGTTCCATCTGATGGGGATCATCACGATATTTATTAGCAATCTGCACAAAGCTGGGGCCGACGCGAGGGCGATTCATGGCATGGCAATTGAGACAATCACTCTTGCGAATGAGGCTCAGACCAGGGGAGACCGTAGAATGGTTCGGATCTTCAGGTGAGATGGCCTGCATCGCCTCAACGCTGATGCGTGAGCTTGCCGCGCTCTCGATAAATTCCAGATCTTGCGCAACGGCCAGATCGATGTTACTCGGTCCATCTTCGCAATGCGAAACGCTCGTCCGATAGGTGATGGGCATTTCGGGGTCGTAGAAATCTCCATCCTGCGGAGTGAGGAATTCAATTGCAGGTCGACTGTTGCCCACAATGATCGGGAGTGACGAGGTGTCAGAAGCACCGTGTGAATCCACGCATTTTAGAGTGACGGTGTAAACACCGGGTTGTGAGAATGTGAACCGGGTCTCCTCGCCATTGCCGAGATCAAACTCTTCGGCATTCTCGATATCGTTCCTTACTGCTGACCAATGATGAATCAAAGCGTCGCCGTCTCGATCTGAAGATTTTGTAGCAGAGAAAGTAACGTCAAAGGGCTCTCGGCCTACTTCCTGATTCGCAGTCGCAATTGCGTCAGGCGAGCGATTGCCACGTATGTAGTCGATGCGAACAAGTTTTGCATCCGGATTCACTCCCCACGTCTCCCCATATTCAATGACGTAGAGTGAGCCAGCTGCATCAAATTGGAGGTCGATAGGTCGAATGAATGGGATCTCGGGAAGAAATCGCTCAACCTTTTCCAGATTGCCATCTTCGCTGAGATGTACGGCATAGATCATGTTCCGTGACCATTCGAAGGCAAAAAGAGTTGAATCGAAGTATGCAGGGAACTTAGTGTCCGTCTTCTGGTGATCGTCAAAGTAGTAAACTGGGCCCGCGCAAGCCGTACGACCGCCTGACCCGAGAGCTGGAAACTGGTCAGTTTTCACGCCCGGGTAATAGATCATCGCCGGAACAGCTGGAGGTAACTCCTTCGATCCTGAATTGTTGACAGATAAGTTGATCGGGTGATCTGGGTTTTGTTGCGAGCCAATTTCTCCTGACGAGAAATTAACCATGTGGTAAGCGTAGTTGTTGCCGATGAAATATGGCCAGCCGAAATTGCCTGCAGTTCTTGCTTGGTTGATCTCGTCGTATCCTCTGGAACCGCGAGGTCCATCTTGACCGGCGTCTGGACCCACATCTCCCCAGTAAAGGAAACCGGTTCGTGAATCGACATTGATTCGCCAAGGGTTGCGGCAACCCATTACATAGATCTCGGGGTGTCCTTTGGATCCGTCTTTGGGGAACAGGTTGCCGTCCGGGATTGAATAGCATCCATCAGGTTCGGGGCGATTCCTCAGGATCGTGCCGTGGACATTGTGGAAGTTGGCAGA
>JAAXIK010000401.1:0-10315 GCA_012270385.1 Rubripirellula sp.
GGCGGCGGCATGGGCGGCGGCGGCATGGGTGGCGGCATGGGCGGCATGGGCGGCGGCATGGGTGGTATGGGCGGCATGATGCGTGTCGCACCCGAACGCATGCGTAAAATGCAAGTCACCACAGTTTGCCTAGAGCATGGCAAGCCAGATCCAAAACCAAAGATTCCTTCCAAGATCTTTCCACTGTATCAGGTCACCAAGGATCCCAAGGTTACCGTGCTTTGCGAAGCACTCGGAAATGGCCTTGTCACCCAGCACACTGCACAGGCCGCAGCTTGGCACCTGATGGACAAAATGTCTTGGGGAGAGTTAGCTGCTAAGAATCGTGTGGAGAGCAAGTACCTCGGCACCATCCGCTGGTTCTCAGCCATCGAACTAAGAACTGCAGCAGCGGTCGTTAGCGAGTGCCAACGTATTTCCAAGGCTCGCAAGCCAAGCGATGAGACTAGCGAATCCGGCTACGAAGGCTAATCGCTTCTCATCACAGCAGTGGGATCGAGAGTTCCTATCGATCTCGATATAAAAAAATACAAAAAAAGGTCGTTACAGTGCATGTAACGACCTTTTTTATTTTAATGCTCAATTGGAGTGCTCTAGTCGCTTTGTTAGTAGCTGCGACTAGCCCATCACAAGCTGGCTCACGAAAAAGCTGCTTACGCTAAGGACTACCCGAAATGGTGTCACTCACCGAGCCGATCGAAAGTGAATTCTGCACCATCGTGCCCAACCAAGACGCGCGCGGATTCAGTCACCAGGTTCCTTAGCATTGCTGCTGCCAGGGGATTCTCAATCTGCTTTTGGATCACCCGTTTTAGCGGTCGAGCACCATATGTGGGATCGTAACCAGCCAGAGTGATCTCATCGATCGCCGACTCGGTAACTTCCAACTGGATGCCATTGTCTTGGGCTCGTTGCCTGAGGCTTTGAATCTGCAATTTTACAATCGAACGAACTTCATCTTTCTGCAGCGGCTGAAACAGAACGATTTCATCAATCCGGTTCAGGAACTCGGGCAGGAACTTTGCTCTCAATGCTGCTTGTACAGCATCCACAATCTTGTCTTCGTCTGCATCCTGCGAATTCAAGCTCTGAATCATCTGACTGCCCACGTTGCTGGTCATGACAACCACAGTATTGGTGAAGTCAACCGTTCGGCCATGTCCGTCAGTAAGACGGCCATCATCGAGTACTTGAAGCATGAGATTGAATACATCGGGATGAGCTTTATCGATTTCATCCAAGAGGACTACCGAATAGGGACGACGGCGTACTGCCTCGGTGAGCTTGCCTCCCTCCTCGTACCCAACGTAACCCGGCGGTGAGCCAATCAATCGAGCCACATTGTGACGTTCCATGTATTCGCTCATATCGATTCGTATCAGAGCACTTTCATCATCAAAAAGGACTTCCGCCAACGCTTTTGACAGCTCTGTCTTACCGACTCCAGTTGGACCGAGATACATGAAGGTTCCAATGGGCCGATCGGGTTCCCGAAGTCCACTACGACTTCGCCGAATCGCGTTTGCCACCGCGATGACCGCTTCGTCTTGCCCAATCACCCGCTGATGTATCCTCTGCTCAAGATCAACCAGTTTTGATCGCTCTTCTTCCAACATGCTTGCCACAGGAATTCCTGTCCAGAAACTCACCACTTCGGCAATCTCTTCCTCTGTAACATCCCTTCGCAATAGTCTTCGTTTCTCATCATGACCTACTGCTTCATCTTTATGCTTTTGTTCCGCTACCTCGGAGTCGTTAAGTTTCTTTTCCAGCTCAGATTGTCGCTCCCGAATTTCCAGCATTTTCTGGTAGAGATTTTCAGGACTCTCACCACGCAGTTGCTTCTGCTTGGCTTCGGCATCGAGCTTGGAAAATTGATGCTGCAGTCCATCCGCTTCCAATCGGATCGACTGAACATCTTCGAGCCCGATTTTCTCGGCTTCCCACTGCTCTCGCAGATTAGCCAATTCGCGATTCAAAGAGTCCATCTCGGACTCAATCTCCGCCCGATTCTCAACCGCAGACTTCTCCTGCTCATCTGATAATTGACGAAGTGCTAACTCCAGTTGTCTCAAGCGTCGCTGAATACGATCGATTGGCTCGGGGACGCTCTCTTTTTCCATGGCCAGGCGACTTGCCGCTTCGTCCACCAAGTCGATTGCTTTATCTGGAAGAAATCGATCTGCAATGTAACGCTGGGATAAATTGGCCGCCGCCACCAACGCACTATCCTTGATTCGAACACCGTGGTGGGATTCGTAGCGGCTTTTGAGGCCCCGCAAAATCGAGATAGCATCCTCCACATTGGGCTCATCAACCATCACGGGCTGAAAGCGTCGTTCCAGCGCAGCATCTTTTTCAATATGCTGCCTGTACTCATCCAGAGTGCTGGCACCGATGCAACGCAGGGCCCCCCGCGCCAACTCGGGTTTCAGCATATTGGCAGCATCTGCCGAGCCTTCGGATTTTCCCGTGCCAACAAGCAACTGCATCTCGTCAATAAAGAGAATCACCTCTCCGTCAGAATCCTTCACTTCTCGGATAACAGCTTTTAAACGTTCTTCAAAATCACCTCGAAATTTAGCACCAGCAACCAGTGCACCCAAATCAAGTGAAACTACCCGCTTATCACGAAGGCTCTGTGGAACGTCCCCCTCAGAAATCCGTATGGCAAGCCCCTCCGCGATCGCCGTTTTTCCTACCCCCGGTTTTCCAATCAGGACCGGATTGTTCTTTGTGCGCCGTGAGAGCACCTGAATCACACGGCGTATTTCGTTATCGCGGCCAATGACAGGATCGAGCTTACCTTCGCGAGCCAGATCTGTGAGATTAATACCGAAACGCTCCAAGGCTTGATATCGATCTTCGGCATTCCTGTCGGTCACACGTCCAGACCCACGTATCTGCTTCATAGTCGATACAACATCTTTTTCGCTCACCCCCATCAACTGCAGTAGAGACTGCGCTTTTCCTTCGGTTTGACTGATCCCCAGAACGAGATGCTCGGTGCTGACGTATTCATCGCCCAGCTCCTTTGCCTTCTCTGCGGCCTTGTCGAGTGCCTTCTGAAGCTCACCTGAAATGTTGGCTTTGCTTCCGCCGACAGCTTTCGGCAGGCGATCCAGTTCGCTGGAAACCATTCCCTTCAGGTCGTCAACCTTAACCCCCATGGTATCGAGCATGGGACGCATGATCCCTTCGCTCTCCTCAAGCATGGCATCAAGAAGATGAAGTGGAGTGATCTCGGGATTCTGCAAAGACGCAGTACGAGACTCAGCATTCAACAAAAGAGATTGTGATTTATTGGTCAGTTTCTCAAATCGAAATGTCATGGCAGTTGCTCCTTTCTGGAATCCGAAAAGTGCAATCACCGTGCCGGATTCCACTTCTTAAAAAGATACAACCAAAAAAAGGGCGAGTGCTAAACACTCGCCCTTAATCTGAATTCAAACGATAAACGCTGAAGTGTCGTTAGTTCTTCACTTCAAAATCCGCATCAATTGCGTCGTCGTCACCATCACTACTTTCGGCAGCTTCAGGCTGACCGGATCCGCCTGCAGCGTCAGCTTGTTCATAGAGAATCTTACTGAAGGCTTGCGAAGCGGAATCGAGTTCATCAGACGCCTGTTTGATTGCGTCAACATCCTCACCCTCTGCGGCTTCCTTGACTTTTTCGATGGCCTTATTCATCGGCTCTTTATCTGCTTCAGAGAGCTTCTCATCATTTTCGCTCATCAGCTTCTCTAGTTGATAGACTTGCTGGCTAGCTTTGTTCTTTGCTTCGACCAACTCAAACTGCTTACGATCCTCTTCAGCATTGGCTTCCGCATCTTTACGCATCTGCTCGATGTCATCCTCGCTTAGAGCTCCAGCCTCCTTGATCGTGACCGATGCTTCTTTGCCGGTTTTAAGCTCTTTGGCTGAAACCGAGACAATTCCGTTTTGGTCAATATCAAACTTGACTTCAATCTGCGGAACACCACGTGGTTGCGGAGGAATACCCTCCAGGTTGAACTCACCCAGCAATCGATTGCTCGAAGCCATCTTGCGTTCACCCTGGAAGACTCGCACGGTAACCGCACTCTGATTGTCCGCCGCGGTGCTGAAGACGTTTTTCTTCTCTGCAGGGATAGTTGTGTTGCGTTCTACCAGAGCAGTCATCACTCCACCTTCGGTTTCAATTCCGAGGGTCAGTGGGGTCACATCTAGCAGAAGAACATCGGTTCGGTCCCCCGCGAGAACACTTCCCTGAATCGCTGCACCGACCGCGACGACCTCATCTGGATTGACACCCTGATGAGGCTCTTTTCCAAAGACGGATTTCACAAGTTCACGAACTTTTGGAACTCGTGTACTTCCACCAACAAGCACGACTTCGTCGATTTCACTCGCGGAGAATCCCGCATCTTCCAGAGCCCGCAACACGGGTTGACGACAACGCTCAACCAGAGCGTCAATCAGTTCCTCGAACTTCGCTCGGGTAACTTTCATGGTGAGGTGCTTGGGCACGTTATCAGCGACGGTGATAAATGGCAGATTGATATCCGTTTCAGGCAGTGAACTGAGTTCTTTCTTTGCCTTCTCACAAGCCTCCTGCAACCGCTGCAGTGCCATGGGATCTTCACGCAGATCAATTCCGTTTTCTTTCTTGAATTCATCAGCGACGTAGTGGATCAATGCTTCGTCGAAGTCATCACCACCCAACTGCGTATCTCCCGATGTGCTGATCACCTGAAAGACTCGACTCTCCTGCTCTTCGTCACCCGAGTCGGCCACTTCCAGTACGGAAACGTCAAACGTTCCGCCACCGAGATCGAAGACAATGATCTTTTCATCCTTCGATTTATCCAACCCGTAGGCGAGTGCCGCCGCGGTGGGTTCGTTGATAATCCTTGCCACTTCCAAGCCAGCAATCTGACCTGCATCCTTAGTGGCCTGACGCTGAGCATCATTAAAGTAAGCGGGCACGGTGATCACGGCTTTACTGACTTTTTGTCCGAGATAGGACTCCGCAGACTCTTTCAGCTTGCGGAGGACCTTTGCTGAGACCTCTTGCGGGGAGTGCTCTTTGTCCCCCACTTTGATGCGTACGTATTCATCTGCTGCACCCTCCACTCCGTAGGGGACCATTTGCCCCTCATTTTCGACTTCGTCGTGACGCCGGCCCATGAAACGTTCGCCCGAGGAAAAGGTTCGCTTTGGGGTCGTGACCGCCTGACGACGCGCGGGCTCGCCGACGATCGTATCGTCATTGTCCGTGAACGCCACCACACTCGGAGTTAAGCGATTTCCTTCCGCATTAGGAATCACTTTTGGCTCACTACCTTCCATCACGGCCACAACGCTGTTGGTTGTACCCAAATCAATGCCGATGATTTTTTCACCTTGTGCCATCGCTAGTCTTCTCCTTGCCGCAAAAGTCGGCTGATGTGTAGAGATTTAACCCTATCCGAATCTTGTATTAATCGTCTTGCCAGACGCTGTTTTATTCATTTG
Source organism: Rubripirellula sp. (assembly GCA_012270385.1). Taxonomy (GTDB): domain Bacteria; phylum Planctomycetota; class Planctomycetia; order Pirellulales; family Pirellulaceae; genus Rubripirellula. Next base: position 5,497 of record JAAXIK010000401.1, read on the forward strand.
AAGTTGCTGCCGAATTCGTCATTGCTCGGCAGCGTCCGAGATAGAAGGCAAAGAGCGTGCCATTCGGAATAAAAACGGGGAATGTGAGTGAAATTCATCTCACATGTGGTGGAATAATCACCACAATCCTTCGATGCAAACGTTTCACTGGATCCATTCCTGATATTTTGACAGTGTCTTGAAAACACTGAATTCGCCGACTCATGGAGTGTGTCAAATTGACAGTAAGTGGTTCGGAGAGTCCATAAAAACGACTGCTATCGTTAGAAAAAACAATGGAACCGCAACCCTTTCTCTTGATGCTGGAACCGAAAAAGAGCAGACCTATTCATCGCTTTTCAGTCATCACGCTGAACAACTGCATTCTCAGAGCCATTCTCAGAGCCCATGACGAACGAACCAAACTCAGAAGAATCCTCTTCATCACCCTCCACATCACCCGGGGACCTAATCTGTGGCATCGACCGGAGTATCGTCTCTCTCGTAAGAGAGCGCATGCAGCTTGTGCACTCTGTCTTAGAGGATTCAACTCAGGGCGTTAGCGGCGAGATTTCGAAGGAAACGCAGCGGATCGACTCGTTATTGAATGAGATCTTCAACGCAAGTCATGGTGAATCAAAAATTGACCAAACCTCTTTGCATGGTCTACTTAAACATATCTCAAGTCTATGCCTACAATCTCACGAAGCGATAGCAGCCGCCTACCTCGGTCCTCTACATAGTTACAGCCACTTAGCGACGCTGAAATACTTTGGTCAGGGCACCGCACTGCGTCCCGTGTCAAGCATTCGCGCCGTATTTGAAAGTGTTGCCAGGGGTGACCTGCCCTATGGCGTTGTGCCGATTGAAAATAGCACGGACGGCCGCGTGGTGGATACGCTCGGGATGTTCCTGCACTGCGAAGCAAAAATCTGTGGAGAGGTCTTGCTTCCTATTCACCACAATCTTCTTTCAAGCACTCCAAGAGCAGAGATCACTGAGGTACACAGCAAACCCCAGGCTCTATCGCAGTGTCGTGACTGGCTCTCAAAGCATCTACCCAGTGCCAGCCTTGTTGAAATCAATAGCACAGCCGCAGCTGCGAAATTGGCAGCGGAAAAACATGGAATTGCTGCGGTCGCGAGTATCGAAGCAGGTCGCGAATATGATTTGAACGTGGTTGATGCAAATATCGAAGACAATCCGAATAATGTCACACGTTTCGCGGTCCTAGGGACTCACCAGCCCGAGCCAACCGGCCACGACAAAACATCCATTCTCTTTCAGCTCCACCACCGCCCGGGAACGCTTGCCGAAGCGATGAGCATTTTCCAATCTCATTCATTGAATCTCACATGGATCGAATCTTTTCCAACACCCGACAGCGTCAATGAATACATATTCTTTATTGAACTCGCCGGTCATCAGCAAGACGCGCCGGTGACCGCCGCACTGAAGGACCTGGGCCAGACGGCTCAACACCTCACCATCTTAGGCTCCTACCCCAAAGCTCAATCCAGCTGAAGACACCGGGGTAATGCAACATCCAGCGTCAATTGACGCTAAAGAATCCGAATGATCACTACAATCGTTACAACCTGACCCGAGCACAACCAAACCAAGTGGTACAACCGTCGCAAGGTGCATTTTGATTACAGAATGAACATGTCCTGATTATCCTTTGGTAACACTCTTACCAATGGTGCAGGTTATGCCGATTTCACTTTTCCTGATGATATTAATGTCGCTCGCGTGCGGCATTGAGGTGACGGAAAGTGCAAATCCTTCGGGTCTGACTCCGACTGAAACGGTGTTCGCTTGCGGCGGGGTTCTTCTGGCTCTTACGCTGTTGATCCATTCTCTGGGAGTGATCGCAAAGTCCTCCGTTACCCAAAACAGGATGAGCGTCGAGGACGCCGGCGTCCTATTAGCTCGTCGACTAGAGAAATGTCATTGGTTAGCGGTAGGGATGGTCGTTCTCTGCCTGGAAGGGCTTGGACTCGCCTCTGTCCTCGTTTCCCCACCATGGATCGCCAATTCGCTCGCGATGAAATCGCTAGCCTTACTTTTCCCCGGGATGTCGCTTTTTCTCTTCAGCGTGCTAACGAATGAGAAGTTTAGTATTGCTGGCGAGAGGAAAAGGGTAAGCCGAACAGGCATACTCCGACTCGTTCTCCCGAAGCTAAGCTTTATTTCTGCGATCAGCATTCTGCCTATCGTATTATTACTGGGCCTGATCGATGTCGTTCAAATGATACCGATCGAACCGACTTATCGATCTGCAGCCACCGCTCTAATCGTCATACTTTTCATCGTGTCCGCTCTACCTTGGCTGGTTTCACAAAGCATCGGTCACTCCACACTGAGCGGCAAAAAAAAGAAATGGATTGATGAGCTCACCAAACGAGCTGGATTAGGGAACACCCCGGTGAAGATCTGGAGAACCAATCACCGCAACATGAACGCAATGGCGATTGGTTTCATCTCCCCCTTCCGAACGCTATTCCTGTCTGACCAATTGGTTGCAGAACTTCCTTCAAAGCAGTTGGCAATGGTCTTACTGCATGAAGCATCTCATCTCAAACGCCAACACCTACCCATCCGATTGCTATGCACGATTCCTATTTGGGTCACCGCAGCGGCATTTTCTCCCTGGCTTGAGCAACACCAAGGGATCGCTTCCCTCACAACTGTGATGTGCATCGTGCTGACACTGATCGTGCTTCGATGGGTTGCGCACCAAACCGAGTATGACGCAGATGCTGAGGCATGCCGTTTGGCGGTCCGTATTTCAAGAGAACTGGACGGAGTCCCGCAAACCCTCTCCGAAAGCTCTCGTGAGCTGAGCCGTGCTCTCTTGAAGGTAAGCCAACAGCGTTCCATCGCAAGAAAATCGACTTGGATGCATCCCAGTGTGCTCACAAGAATCCAAAACATGAGATCTCATCCGCATCCTGAAGCCCAAGAGCGAGGTCTTGTAGCCGAGGCAGCGACTCGGATGCAGGCCGAACTGACTTCTGCGGCTTGCTAGCCCCGTTACCTGGCAGCAGCCTCCCAGTCGTCGCTTTATGACAGGGGATCCAGCTCCATTCTGAGCCGGCGAAATCAACGGTGATTGTGTTCAACACGAGAAAGGGCTGGTTTTTGCCTTCCCCCTATTCACCTGATGCGATCTGAGCTGCATACTCACGCTGACTCGGAGTCAACTCCGCTTTAAGAATCACGCAAGTTATCCAAAGTCGTAAACACTCTAAACGAGAAAAGGTGAGCTCAATGACACGCGAAGGCATAATCACTTTCAAGGGAACGCCCATGAGCCTTGAGGGCGAAGATCTAGCGGTAGGATCTTCAGCTCCAGATTTCCAGATCCACTACGCTGATGCGGGCATCCAGACCCTAACCCTCGGTGACTTAAAAGGAAAACCCACCCTTCTTAGTCTTGTCCCGAGTTTGGACACGGGTGTCTGTGCGATTCAGACAAAAAAGTTCAATGAACAGATCGCATCACTCAAAGATCAAATTAACGCAGTCACCGTGAGTCGTGACCTCCCATTTGCTCAAGCACGCTTCTGCGGAGCAGAATCGATCGACATGCAAACAGCAAGTGACTACCAAACTCATCAATTCGGCACGGACTTCGGCGCAACCATCTCTGAGCTAAAATTATTAACCCGAGCGGTATTCGTACTCGACTCTTCCGGAACGGTGGCTTACAAAGAGATCGTACCTGAAGTTACCGAGGAACCTGACTACGCTGCAGCGCTCGCCGCGTTGCGAATGTTAATCTAATTGGATTTCGATACGGCTTATTGTGAGCCGCGAAAAACCATAGGCAGGCTAGAATCCCAGCAGCCTATCCAGATCGTAAGCGGATAGGCTGCACTCCAACTCAGGTCTTTAGCAGCGAATTGAATGAGCCTCTGACTCCGCTTGGTGTCGAGAGCACGATAGACTTTGAGGACAGTAGTTATTCAACTCCTTATCCGTTTGCAAGCCACCGTATCCAATGTCTGACATCGTTGTCGCCGCACTCTATCGGTTCACACCCCTCGGTGACTACAAACGCCTAAAAGAACCTCTCGAAACTGCGATGCACTCGCAAGGAGTAAAGGGTACTCTGCTGTTGGCATCTGAGGGGATCAATGGAACCATCGCGGGTAGCCGGGATGGTATCGACCAGGTCCTGAAATTCATCAAACTGGACGAACGACTGACCGAACTCGAGGTGAAGGAGTCACTCTGCGACGAGATGCCGTTTCGACGCGCGAGGGTAAGGTTAAAAAAAGAAATCGTAACGATGGGGATCGAAGGCATCGATCCAAATCAATCCGTTGGCACCTATGTGGATCCCGAAGACTGGAACGATCTCATCAATGATCCAGACGTCACGGTGATCGATACACGCAACGATTACGAATATGCGATCGGCACTTTCCGAGGCGCGAAAAACCCGGAGACCCGAAGTTTCAGGCAATTTCCCGACTATGTCGAAACGAACCTCGCCCCAGACAAACATCGCAAGGTGGCAATGTGCTGCACGGGTGGGATTCGTTGCGAAAAATCAACTGCTCTTTTGAAGGGAATGGGATTCGAGGAGGTTTACCATCTTCGCGGTGGCATCTTGAAATACCTTGAAAAGATTGAACCCGAAGACTCACTTTGGGAAGGCGACTGCTTTGTTTTTGATGGCCGTGTCTCCGTGGGCCATGGACTCGAAGAAGGTGAACACATCATGTGTTTTGGTTGTGGGTGGCCCGTGACAACCGAGCAGCAAAAATCAGAAGAGTTCATTCCCGGCGTCCAATGCCCGCATTGTGCCGGAAAAATTCCGGAACAGCAG
>JAAXIK010000401.1:10325-33136 GCA_012270385.1 Rubripirellula sp.
CGTGAAAGTTTTGCTGATAGATATCGACAACATGATCAAATTATAATCTCAGAAGAAGTCTATTAATTATACTACAACCCCTATGCACAGATGTGTCGGGCATTTAGGATCCCGGGCCTCATCGAAAAGAAACAACTGGTTTTGAAAGGAATCAACATGCCAGACAACCAAGACAATCCCGTTCCAAGCATCCGCGTTCATTCCGATGATCTCGATGAAAACGGATTTGCGAAACTCTGGAACATCGCATCCGCATCCTCTGAAGGTAATCTGGAGGCGACGCGTCGTCTTGCTGCAAGCCTACTCTGCTTTCTATGCCACAAAAACTGTGACTTCGTGGTTATCGGCACGACAGATGCCGAATACTTGGACGCTTGGTTCGAACGCGATTCAAAACTGATTTACAACTGGAAAGAAGACAGTGAATCGGTCGATGTCATGACACAGCACGCGGAAGTTCCATTCAAGGCACTAGAACAGTTCCTAAGCAACAACGGATTTTCCACCGAAGCGACCTACAAACCGACTCGCGCGAAACGCCTTGATTGGTTCAACAACAGCTGGAGCCTAGGCTAGTGGACCACCGAGGGGAAAACCCAAGTGACAGAGACGTCTCAGTACCGACAGAACGAGAATCCCTAAGCGTTCCGATTGAGTCGTCGCCTGTCACTTTCTTTCACGACCATTTTCCTCAAACGAATATTCTCTGGGGTGACCTCAACCAGCTCATCTTCCTCGATGTACTCGAGTGCCGCCTCAAGAGACAAATCTCGGGGCGGTTTGAGGATGACATTCTCATCGCTCCCGGCTGCCCTGATATTGGTAAGCTTTTTCTCACGACAAGGATTGACCGTCATGTCATTGTCTCGAGCATTTTCACCCACGATCATGCCCTCGTAGACCTCCGTACCGGGAGCCACCAATAGTTCACTTCGCTCCTGAAGACTGAATAGAGCAAAAGGCATCGTCTTCCCCCCGACCATGGAGATGAGTACTCCGTTACCTCTTTTGGGCTGCTCTCCCTCAACCGGACGATAACTCTCAAAGCGATGGTGAATGATCGCTGTTCCCTTGGTGGCGTTCAATAATTTTGTACGAAGCCCAATCAGACCTCGAGAAGGAACTAGGAACCTCAGAAGACTATAATCTCCGCGCTGATCCATTTCTTCGAGCTGACCGCGCCGGTGTCCAACGAGCTCCATCACGGGCCCCATTGCATCGGTGGGAACCTCAACGCGGAGTGTCTCGTAGGGCTCATGCTGGGTTCCGTTGATATTCTTGAAAATCACACGCGGCTTACCAACGCTAAGCTCGTACCCCTCTCGTCTCATCGTCTCAATCAGAACGGCGAGGTGCAGCACTCCTCGGCCTTTCACTGCATAGGCTTCGGTCCCTTCAACCATTTCTACTCGCAGCGCGACGTTCCGCTCAAGTTCCTTTTCCAACCTCGCTTTGAGCTGGCGAGTGGTCACATATTTGCCCTCGCGACCAGCCATCGGAGATGAATTCACACTGAAGACCATTTCAAGAGTGGGTTCGTCAACCGTCAATCTTGTCAAAGCGTTATCGGCATCCACGGCGCCGATCGTGTCGCCAATCTCCACTCCCTCAAGACCTTCAATTGCAACAATGTCCCCGGCGGTAGCTGAGGAAGCCTCGGCACGTCCAAGATTATCGAAGACAAACAATCCACCTACTCTCTGCTTCTTGACTCCATCCTTATGGTGCAGGTCAATCGACGCTCCCACTTCTCTATTCCCTTATTTAATCCTGACAAAGGCTATCCGGCCCACATACTCCCTCCACTCTAAAGCCGTGCCCATCATCTGTAGTGGCGCCCCTTGATCCACCTCGGGCCCCGGTAAGGCGTCGACAAGGAGATCCAATAAGGGCCTCATATCCTCTGAAGGCTCGGAAGGATCCTTGGTCGCAAATCCATTCTTTGCACTACTGAAAACATAGGCGGCGTTATCCAGCTGCTCGTCGCCTCCCAACTCGGCAAGTAATTCCAAGCCCTCATCGAGAGCTTCGAGCGGTCGACCATCCGGACGATCCACTTTATTGACCACGACGATCGGCCTGACCCCCGCCTGCAATGCTTTCTCGAGAACAAATCGCGTCTGTGGCATCGGACCTTCAGCGGCGTCTACCAACAAGAGACAGCCGTCAGCCATTTTGACTACGCGTTCTACCTCTCCACCAAAATCAGCGTGCCCAGGTGTGTCAATCAGATTGATTTTCACTCCGCGATAGGGGATCGCGATATTTTTGGAAAGGATGGTGATACCCCGCTCGCGTTCCAGATCATTGGAGTCAAGGATTCGCTCGCCCTTTAATTCGGCATCGCGAAACTGTCCACTCTGACGCAACAAGCAATCCACCAAGGTGGTCTTGCCATGATCCACGTGAGCAATGATCACAACATTGCGAATATCAGTCCGACGCACGAGTGATAAATCCTTCCATCAAAACTAGTTGAATCCTGCACATTCATGCACGGCAGACGACGATCGCGGGCTACCGTTTGATGCAGAATCCGAAAAGAATCCCAAGAGCCAAAATTCGCCGAGTAAAATCACGAGACGATAGACTCGAACCGGACCACACCCGGCCCAGCTGGTGAGGATGGGGATCCTCAAACACCAGTCGGAAAAGGGGAGCGATCGAAACTCAGGAAATTCATCCGTCATCGAGATGAACCTGCGTCCCAGTCCTAGGGCAAACTGCAGCAAGAGATTTGACTGCGGCAGACCCGATCTGTCCAACACCCTGTCGGAAGCTTCAAGCGAGAGAAGCCAAATACCCAACAGAGACAAAGATTAGACCGCTGCTCTTATTTTCGGAAGACTGCTTATCGACTGTGTGCAGAAAAGCGATAAGGTTTTTTCAAGCCGACTATTTCCGCTCCTTGGACCTACCACGCTCAAAGAAGCGGGCAATCGCGAACCTCTTGAGCATGAGTGACCTTTTAGTATCGAGGCCACCTGAGACTGTATTCGGCGATTTATCTGGACATCGGCCTGTCCAGCGTGAGAACGCAAGCGACGACCCGGGTTCGAGCCGTCGCGTACTTCTGCGTCGCGATTAGTGCTCGTGGTGCTGATACTTGGCGGACGTTGACCCGTCCTTTGTTTCCACCACGAGAGTGACTTCTACGGTATCACCCATTCTCACTGCGGTTGCTAATTCGGGACTGGTCAACAGGAAGGCACCAGCTGAATCTTCGGACTCGGAGGCGGCAAATTCGTATGTTGTCTCTTCTTCCCCAACCTTGGAAATCATCTTGATTGACGAAACGTCTGCTGGCGTGGCTGGGAAGATAGCGAAAGCATCGTCCTCTTTGTTAAGGGCCACTTCGATCTCCGAACCATCTTCTAATTTGACCATATGGCCACCATTCAACCCGTGTTCGGGGTGCTCATGGGCGGAATGGTCATGCCCATCATGATCCTCGTGATCAGCGTGGTCGTGATCGTGATCGTGATCACCTTCATGATCATGGTCATGGTCATGGTCAGCATCCGCCTCGCTGGCGGGAGTAGAGGGCCCTTCCCCTCCTGTCCCGCACCCGGATAACGAAATCGCAGCAATAAGACCGAAGGTTAGACCGAGTAGATGAAAAAGCCGTGTCATAGCGTATCGCTTCAGATGTTGGTGGGTGTGCGAATAGTAAAAGGAGAGGAAAGCTTCGCTCCGCCGTTGCGGTGAAACGGATCGCGTGCTCTTCAGCTGGCAGGTTATGGTCTGAGTGGCATGGAGGCAACGCGAGTTCTCCGAGCAATCGGGAATATATACGTCATTACCGATCATTGTGTTCACATCCTGTCCGCCTACCGAAATCATCGCAGGAAGTGGTCCCGACTGCATCGCCCAGCCTGCCTCTAGGCAAATCTGCGCAACTTTAGGTGGCAACAAAGGCAACATGAGTGCCGTCACGGGATCCAGACCTGCTGTTTGACCGATGCCGACCTGCAGCGAACGACGGTGGGTCCGCCATGCCCATCGTCAGTTAAATCGCTGTCCTAAAACGAAATGCGACAAAAAGTCACAAAGAGTCATGCTTCACGTGGGATAGGGTGGCCTTTAGCTTTCGTTGTTATCAGTGGTGTCCAAGACAGGCAAATTCCGAAGACAGGACGCCATATGGCGTTGCGATTCACGCGATCCTGTGGCATATTTCCGTTAAGAGATACGATGATGGATGCATCCGCAGGTTGTTACGACGAAATCTTTTCGCGAAGAACGGTGTTTTGACTTCATCTGACTCGCAATTAAGGTGTCGATCGAGCGGGTCCAATTGGTACTTCGCACAGAAAACCACCTATTGATGGCCCATCTTGTTCATCAGCTTTGAGCTAGAAATCGCACGTCGAGGGTGTTTTCTGATTCCGAGTGGGGGGGCTGCTCTAGCGGGGGGAGCTTGGCGAGTTGATAGCGGTTACCAATGTGCTGATCCGGGATGCAGGGCTTGCCAAGTCTTGCGAACCTGCGTCGGAGTATCTGCCATGATGGTGGAACGGGCTGTTTGTGATCTTGATTCCTACAGGCGACTGATCTGCTCGATTAGCACTCGCTGGCAGCGAGATCGGTGGTCATGGAGGTCAAAGCAACACGATTTTTGCCACGGGTTGGTAAGGTTTGGCTCGACCTGGGAATGAGTCTTTTGCGGTGATGAGTAGATGATTAACAAAAAACGGGTACTTGCATCGATACGCTGTACGCCCTGAATTTTGGACATTTAACGCTTTCAGCGATTGTTAGCACTAAGAAAAGTTATGACGACTATTAAGCAGGGTTTAGACCTCCCCATTCTCGGCAACCCAGAGCAACACATTGAAGCGGCCCAACCCGTAAGCAAAGTCGCAATCCTCGGTGATGACTACGTTGGCATGCGTCCGACGATGCTGGTAGGTGAAGGGGATTCCGTCGCCGCCGGGCAAGCTCTGTTCGAAGACAAGAAAAACCCCGGAGTGATTTTCACCTCACCGGCCTCTGGAAAAGTTCTCAAGGTCAACCGCGGCGAAAAGCGGCGATTCCAATCCATTGAGATTGAAGTCTCCGGGGATGAGAAGGTTGAGTTTGCTGACGCGAAAGGTTCCGACCCAGCAGATTTGGGCAGGGAGGGGTTGACCGCGCAACTGCTTCAGAGTGGCCTTTGGGCATCGTTACGAACACGCCCCTACGGCAAGGTTCCCACACCGGGCACTCAGCCGAAATCAATCTTCGTCCAAGCGATCGACACCAATCCATTGGCAGCAGACCCCACAGTTGCAATGGGACAAAAGACCGCTGAATTCACGCTCGGTCTTCGAGCACTGACAGATCTGACCGACGGCACGGTCTATGTCTGCAAGTCCAGTCAAGCAGACGTGCCCGGCGCAGGTATCGATCGTGTTCAGGTCGAATCATTTGACGGGCCGCATCCAGCAGGCTTGGTGGGCACCCACATCCATTTCCTGGATCCCGTTGGACCTACAAAAACAGTTTGGTACATCGGATATCAAGACGTTTGTGCGATCGGATCTTTTCTCCAGACCGGGCTGCTTGATACGTCCAGAATTATCTCCTTGGCTGGTCCTGTGGTTTCGAAGCCACGACTTTTGCAGACGACCCTAGGTGCTTCAGTCACCGACCTCATCAACGGGGAATACGATTCCAGTCTCCACATCCGACCCATCTCAGGTTCGGTACTCAATGGGCGAAAAGCCATCAGCCCATTTGATTACCTCGGCCGATACCACAATCAGATTTCATTGATCGAGGAAGGGGACGAGAGAGAGTTCCTTGGCTGGCAAAAACCTGGAGTCGATAAATATTCTGTAACGCCAGTTTTTGCCTCTGCAGCATTCCCAAATAAGAAATTTGCGTTCACTGCAAGTACCAATGGCAGTGAACGAGCGATGGTGCCCCTCGGTACATTTGAGAAGATGATGCCTTTGGACATCCTACCGACACAATTATTGAGATCACTGATTTACAGAGACACCGACGAAGCACAACTCCTTGGAGCTCTCGAACTGGAAGAGGAGGATCTCGCCCTCTGCACATTCGTTTGCCCCGGTAAGTACGAGTACGGGTCGCTGTTAAGAGAGAGCCTGACTACGATCGAAAGGGAAGGTTAATCAGGGTCCGCTAATCAGGGTCCTACGGGTAGAAATCCTAGAAGGAATGGGCTTCGGAACAGCCTGATCATCTTGGAACTTCCGTTAAATATACGCCAACGCGTCCGCTAAGAATTCGAGAGCATGACTCGGTCACAGGACGACTAACAGGAACGATTACAATGAAAGCACTTCGAGACGTCCTCGATAAAGTTCATCCATGGTTCGCCAAGGGTGGTCCTTTAGAGGTGGCGTACCCCATGTACGAAGCACTTGATACCTTCCTCTACACACCTGGGGAAGTGGCTGAGGGGAGTACCCACCTCCGTGACGGCATTGATCTGAAACGCATGATGATCACTGTTGTCATGGCTTTGGTCCCAATTACCTTGTTCGGCATGTGGAATGTCGGTTATCAGGCGAACACGGCCATCGCCGCGATGGAGGATGCGGGCCAGAGATACACGCTCGATTGGCACTACACGATCCATCAAGCGATTGGCTTCACGAATGATGCTTCGAATCCAGCGGACAATTTTGTGCTGGGTTTAATCCATTTTCTGCCCATCTACATCGTTTGTATGTTTGTGGGAGGACATGTGGAGCTGGTTTTCAGTGTTCTTCGCGGGCACGAAATTAATGAAGGCTTTCTCGTTACAGGCTTACTTTTCCCGCTCACTCTTCCACCCACCATTCCACTTTGGCAAGTCGCCGTGGGAATCGCTTTTGGCGTCATCGTGGCGAAAGAGGTGTTCGGAGGAACGGGCAGAAACTTCCTCAACGTCGCCCTCACGAGCCGTGCTTTCCTCTACTTCGCCTACGCGGGACAGATTAGTGGAGACAAGGTTTGGACTGCTGTCGACGGATACAGTGGAGCGACCGCTCTCGGCAAGATGGCGGGTGCAGGACCTGCCCCCGAGGGAGCGACCGAATCCGCTTGGGTCTACTCAATGGTTGACGTGGCTGATGCCGGCAACGCTGAAGCGATATCCGCCTCGCTCAACAGCACATTGATGAATTCATTCCTCGGCGTCATCCCCGGCAGCATTGGAGAAACCAGCACGCTGCTGTGCATGCTCGGTGCAGGCATTCTGATTGCCACAGGCATCGGTTCATGGAGAATCATGGCCGGAGTCGTAGGCGGTGTAATTGGCACCACGCTGCTGCTTAACGCTGTGGGCTCCGAAACGAATCCAATGTTCGAAGTACCTTTCTGGTGGCACCTTGCCATCGGCGGATTGTCGTTCGGTCTGGTCTACATGGCCACAGACCCCGTGAGCGCATCGATGACCGATAAGGGGAAATGGTATTACGGAATCTTGATTGGTTTCATGACCGTATTGATTCGTGTTGTGAACCCCGCATTCCCCGAGGGGATCATGCTGGCGGTTCTCTTCGGGAACGTATTCGCACCATTAATTGACTACTTTGTCGTTCAGGCAAACGTCCGCAGGAGGGTTGCTCGCTATGCAACAACGTGATTCACTCTTTAACACACTGCTGGTTGCGACCGTTCTCTGCGTGGTCTGCTCTCTCGCTGTGAGTGGGGCTGCCGTCGCTTTGCGGCCGCGTCAGGAAGCAAACGAGAAGCTCGATCAGCAGAAGAACATCCTCGATGCGACCGGTTTGGCAATCGGAGAATACGGTGTTCAAGCATCCATGCTGGACATGGATCAAATCACTGAGCTCAACGGATGGATCAGCGAGAAACTCGTTGACCTTGAGACGGGTCAATACCTCGAAGCCAGTGCAGACGAACTTGGCAAGTATGACATGCTCGAGGCCGCGTCGGGCTCCGACACGAGCGTGAGCATCGACAACCGGACCTACAACATTGGGGAACCAAGCCGCCCGAAGATCATGAAGGTCTTTTTCGTGGAAGAGCCCGGATCGAATCGGATCTCCCAAGTGGTTCTACCCGTTTTCGGCAAGGGACTCTGGGGAACGCTCTACGGCTATTTGGCCGTTCGAAGCGACTTGAACACGATTCAAGGACTGACCTTTTATCAGCATAAAGAAACTCCTGGTCTTGGCGGGGAAGTAGATAACCCAAGTTGGAAAGCTCAGTGGGAGGGCGTGAAGCTCTTCGACGAATCGGGTGCACCAGCAGCCATGGTCGCCAAGGGGCCCGCCCCCACGGGTGACCAGTATGCTGTCGACGGGTTGTCGGGAGCGACCATCACCAGCCGCGGTGTTACCAACCTCCTGCGTTACTGGGCGAGTGATGATGCTTACGGTCCTTACTTAGACACACTTTCAAATGAACTCGCCTCATCGACTGAGGGAGCAAATTAAACATGTCAAGAAAAGCCTCTGACGTACTTGTTGACCCACTGGTTAATAATAACCCCATCGCCCTGCAGATTCTGGGTATTTGCTCAGCGCTAGCGGTGACCAGCAAAATGGAAACATCGCTTGTCATGAGCCTCGCGGTGATTGCCGTTACAGCGTGCAGTAATCTCGCTGTCAGTGCGATTCGAAATTTTATTCCCAGCAGTATTCGAATCATTGTTCAGATGGTCGTGATCGCTTCGCTTGTGATTGTGGTCGACCAAATCCTGAAAGCCTATCTGTTCGACATCAGCAAGCAACTTTCTGTCTTTGTAGGTCTCATCATCACAAACTGTATCGTGATGGGTCGTGCGGAAGGTTTTGCGATGAAAAATGGCGCAGGTCTCAGTTTCTTTGACGGAATTGGTAACGGCCTGGGTTACGGACTCGTTTTGATGTTCGTTGCGTTCTTTCGAGAGCTCTTCGGCAACGGAACCTTGTTCGGCATAGAAATCTTCCAACTGGACAGAAATGGCGGATGGTACAACCCGAACAACTTGATGCTTCTTCCCCCTAGCGCATTTTTCCTTATCGGGCTTATGATCTGGTTGATTCGTGTTTGGAAGCCTGAGCAGATCGAAGAAGCGTAAGAACGCCCTGCGATACAACGTCTACCTTAAACCCCCTCATCACCATTTGAGCCATCCGGACCCTTGAAACCCGGAAATCCGAAGATCGGACCAAGCAATTATGGAACACTACATCAGTATATTTCTAACTGCGGTTTTCATTGAGAACCTAGCGTTAGCCTTCTTCCTCGGTATGTGTACATTTTTAGCGATCAGCAAAAATGTCAAAACCGCTCTCGGCTTGGGAGTCGCAGTGATCGTGATCGAGGGAATTACGATTCCCGCCAATCAGGTCATTTATTCCCTGCTACTGAAGAAGGGAGCCCTCAGCTGGATCAACTCGATCGGTATCATTCCGACTGGGACTCTGGATTTCTCCACTGTGGACATCTCCTTCCTGAGTATTATCATCTACATCGGATTGAGATCTGGGCTGTATCAAATCTTGGAGATGTTCTTAGACAAGTATGTTCCCGTGCTCTACAACGCTCTGGGAATTTTCCTTCCACTGATCACCGTGAACTGTGCGATCCTTGGCGGCTCTCTCTTCATGTCAGAGCGAAGCTATAACTTCACTGAGTCAGTGGTTTACGGTCTCGGTTGTGGAATTGGCTGGGCATTAGCACTCGCTGCTCTGGCAGGTATCCGTGAAAAACTCAAGTACAGTGATGTTCCTCCGCCGTTACGCGGTTTAGGAATTACGTTCATAACAGTGGGTCTGATGGCACTCGCCTTCATGTCCTTTGGCGGTATTCAACTTTAACCGGATACGGCACACCTTTAGTCTTCAATTCACTTAGAAAAGTCCCGCGGAAGAGTCGGTAACAATGGATGTAGTCATCTTAGGCGTCGTGATGTTCACCGCCGTCGTGATCGCGTTGGTGCTAATCATTTTGGCAGCGAAAAGTCAATTGGTTGCATCAGGACCAGTCAAGATCATGATCAATGAGCAGAAGGAAGTCGAAGTCCCGGCGGGCGGCAAATTGCTCGGAGCTCTCGCGGAGGGTGGAGTTTTCGTGTGTAGTGCCTGCGGCGGCGGCGGATCCTGCGCTCAAGGCAAAGTGAAAGTGACAGACGGGGGCGGTGAGATCCTCGCCACGGAAAAAGATCATATCAGCAAGAAAGATGCGGCTGAGGGTGAACGTCTGAGCTGTCAAGTCGCGGTGAAAACCGATATGACAGTGGAAGTCCCTGCGGAAGCCTTCGATACCAAGAAGTGGGTATGCAAAGTCCGCAGCAACGACAACGTCGCAACGTTCATCAAGGAATTGATCCTAGAGCTGCCAGAGGGAGAGGATGTTGACTTACGAGCGGGTAGCTACATTCAGATTGAGTGCACACCTCACGAAGTTAACTACAAAGACTTTGACATCCACGAGCGATTCCACGAGGACTGGGATAAGTTCAACATTTGGCAGTACGTTTCGAAAGTGGAAGAGCCGGTCGTCAGAGCCTACTCCATGGCTAACTATCCTGGCGAAAAGGGCATCATCATGCTCAACGTCAGGGTTGCATCGCCACCACCGCGACTGCCTGATGTTCCGCCTGGCAAAATGAGTAGCTGGATTTTCAACCTCAAGCCGGGTGACGAAGCGACGATCAGCGGTCCTTACGGCGAATTCTTTATCAAAGACTCCGAAGCTGAGATGGTCTACATCGGAGGGGGTGCTGGGATGGCGCCGCTTCGAAGCCACGTTTTTGAACTATTCAAACGACAGAAAACCAATCGAAAGGTCAGTTATTGGTACGGTGGACGTAGTTCTCGAGAACTCTTCTACGTCGATCATTTCCGAGATATCGAAAAAGACTTCCCCAATTTCAAATTCAATATCGCTCTGTCTGAACCCCAGCCGGAGGATAACTGGGATGGGTATGTCGGCTTCATTCATCAGGTCTTGCTCGAAAATTACCTGAGCAAGCATCCGGCGCCCGAAGACATCGAGTACTACATCTGCGGTCCTCCGATGATGAATGCTGCTGTCTTTAAGATGTTGGACGATCTCGGGGTAGAGCCAGAAAACATCGCTTATGATGACTTTGGCGGCTAATCCAAGCTGATGGTTTTCTCCCCGCGACGTTGTTGGGCGAGAGGAGACCTCATCAGCAACTCGATGTACTGAATCGGTCGGCAGGAAAAGCCCAGTAATTCGTACTTAACTGGACAGAAAATTATCTAGATCTGTCTGCGAAGCCGGATAGGGTCTGTCCCTTAAATAAGCTCGAACTGGGGCTACAGACCCCTGGGGGCATTGAAGCCGTTGAGAGTCCGCAAACTGAGCCTAGATTAAGATTGGTGAAAGCCCACCTTACTCAAGTTGGGACAGGCACAACTCTTGGATTGCAATATCCCGCTGCTCTTTTGTTCGGTTCTGGCTAAACTGCAAGGTCAAACCCCGTTTGCGAGCCAAACGGCACATGCCATAATCGTTAGGCGATGTCCAGCAAATATTTCCAAAGAATTGGAAGAGCCCTCCTTCCTCAACCGGTAGTTCAGTGCACGCTATAAAATCCGCACACCTGTATCTCAGAGCATTCACGCGGATAAACCTGAGGTCAACGGCTATCCTCATGCTTGTAGCCGGATGTTTATGGAACGGTAGTCACAACACATCCTTCGCACTGGAAAATCCCACCCAGAGAGCGAGTGGTGCGATTGCGGAATTCTCCGGGCCCACCATGGGGACCCGATTTACGATCAAGATCTTTAATCCGCCAAACTTTGAGCAAGACGTCAGGCTCGAGGTAGATGCGTTGCTCCGCCGCGTCAACGATCTGATGTCAACCTATCTGAAGAACTCGGAAATCAGTCGCTTTAACCGATCCGAATCAACAGATTGGTTCACTGTGAGCAAGGAAACCGTCGAGGTTGTCTCGTTCGCACAGCGGGTCTCAGAACTTACCGGAGGTGCATTCGACATCACCGTTGGCCCGCTTGTAAATCTCTGGAGCTTTGGTCCTGCGGAGCGAACCCAATCACTGCCAGATGACAAGGTCATCAGTAGTATCCTCTCCGAAATCGGTTACCAGAAGCTTAGTGTCCGGAAAGAGCCTCCTGCGTTGAAAAAATCCTTGGCAACTCTCGAGATTGACCTTTCGTCGATCGCCAAGGGTTATGCAGTAGACGAAGTCGTAAAGCTACTCAATACGATGGGGGCCGAAAATGTATTCGTTGAGATCGGAGGGGAGGTCGGCACAAGCGGAAATAAAGAAGGCCAACCATGGCAAGTCGGCATCCAAGTCCCTGATGTTCGAAATGAAGCCGTCCTGCTCGCTCAGCCTCTCAATACAAAAGCTGCCTTTGACCAGGCGATGGCGACTTCCGGAGATTACCGGAATTTTTTTGAAGTGGAAGGGGTTCGTTACTCCCACACGATTGACCCGCGAACAGGAAAACCGATCGACCATGGTTTAGCTTCGGTGTCCGTTTTGGGGCCGAGTTGCATGGAAGCAGATGCCTGGGCTACTGCTCTCAGTGTGTTGGGTGAAGGGAAAGGTAACCAACTAGCTGAAGAACAAGGCCTTTCGACTCTATCCGTTCAACGCCAGCAGGATACCTATCTCTACGTGGGAACGGGACTTCTTGCCGACCACGCAAAAGAATTGGCAAAAGCGAACGCGAGCAAGGAGCAAAATCCTGAATCTGAGCTCCAATCACAAGCAGTCAAGGATCAACAGAGCTCCGTTCCCGTCATCATTCTCACTGCAGTTGCCTTTGGGGCCATCGTCGCCGGGATGGCAGTCGGTGTGATGTTTGGCCGCCGCGCTATCAGTGGATCTTGCGGCGGACTGGCCAATCGCCAAGATGCAGACGGAAATACCACCTGTGCCCTTTGCAGTAATCCATCCGATGCTTGTAAAGAATTACGTGATCGGATGGGCCAAGATCAAGCAACCGAGTCGCAGCAATCACCGGAGAACCACAATGGAAACTCATGACCAAGATTGCCAAGCCGACGCAACGGAAGAGGTAAAGCCCTCGAGAAAAGTAAAGAAACGCGGACGTCGAATTGTCATTGGCCTACTTTTGGCTACGGCTTTGATTGCTGTGATCCAGCATTGGGCGGAGAGTACGGATCACCAATTCGCCAATATGTTTACCATTCTGATCTTGATTGCTGTCTCGATTCAGGTGGTTTGGAATCTTCACTGGATTGCCGTCCAGAAAGGCAAACGGTGGCATGTTCCACTTGCTGGATTGTTAGTCGCTTTCATCACTTCAATGCTCTTCGATTTTGAAGGTTTCAGCGGTGAATTAATCCCACAGATACGGTTCACCCTCAGTAAAACGCCACCTAGTCTTCAAGAGATTCCCGCGTCGGAACAGATACCTTTACTGGCCGAAGAGGGGAGCAACGCCGAATCGGAGACGAATCCTTCACTCGATTCAACAGAAGAAGAACGACGCTACGCACTTTCCGACTTCCCGCAGTTTTTGGGTGAACAGCGAAACGGTGTGTTGAGCAATCGAAAGTTTTCCATCCCAAAAACGACCTCAGAGATCGAGACGCTCTGGAACATAGGGATCGGTAAAGGTTGGGCATCTTTTGCAGTCGTTCAGGATCGGGCAATCACGTTGGAGCAACGAGACAACCAAGAGTACCTGACTTGTTATCGGTTGAATGACGGAGCATTGCTGTGGAAAATCACGCACGATTCCTTCCATGACGATACGTTCGGTGGGCCGGGTCCACGATCCACACCAACCATTCACGAAGACCGAGTTTACGCTCAAGGCCAGGATGGTACGGTCTGGTGTGTGGAATGGCTCACTGGAAAAATCATCTGGCAAGTGGAACTTCTGAAGCTGGCTAACTGGACCAAAGAAGCCTCAGAAGCGGCGATCACTTGGGCGAGGTCGGGTTCTCCTCTCATCGTTGATGGGCTCTGTGTACTACCGTTTGGAGGCCCAGCTGAAAAAGCCTCAAGCGGACGCAGCTTAATCGCTCTATCGCTCGACGAAGGTAAGGTGCAATGGACAGCGGGTGAAGATCAGATCAGTTATGCTTCGGCGATGGTGCTGAATCTGGCAGGGCAGCGACAAATTGTTTCAGTGAATGAGAAATCCATCACAGGTCACCTTATCGAAAGCGGCGAGCTACTCTGGTCTTTTGATTGGTTTGGACAGTCCAATGGTGGAGCAAACTGTGCGAGCGTCATTGCTGCAGGCCAGAACCAGTTCCTGATCGGCAAAGGCTATGGAGGGGGTAGTGCGTTGGTGGAAGTGACACGAGATGAAAGCGACAGCTGGATAGCTGAAGCGGTTTGGACTTCTTCGCGTGTCCTGAAAACTAAGTTCACCCATGCATGCGTGGATGGGTCCATCGCCTATGCAATCAACAACGGGCACTTGGAAGCGGTCAACATCCCAGAGGGTCTATCGAACTGGAAACAATCTCGACGGGATCGGCTCGGACAAGGCCAACTCCTGTTGGTGGATGATGTTTTGATTGGACAAGCCGAGTCAGGTGAAATCGTTTTGGTTGAAGCCGACCCCAATGAATACCGCGAGTTGATACGCCTCCCTGCTCTCACCGCCAAAACCTGGAACATCCCGAGCATTGCGGGACGCCACCTTCTTGTGCGAAATGACCGCGAGGCCTACTGCTTTCTTCTTCCTGCAAAGGAAGATTGATAGTTCGATTCGTTCTAGAGGCGAACCACATTCCCTGTCTTCGCTGACTCATAGATAGCCTGGATCACTTCGACGCTACGTCGACCTTCGGCTCCATCAACGCTTGGTGATCTGCCATCGAGAATCGC
The DNA here is from genome assembly GCA_012270385.1 of Rubripirellula sp. GTDB lineage: Bacteria > Planctomycetota > Planctomycetia > Pirellulales > Pirellulaceae > Rubripirellula. The sequence goes on from JAAXIK010000401.1 coordinate 25,087, forward strand.
TCCGGCAAAATCTTCAAACACCATGGTGTGCCCATGATGGCCAATCGCCGCTGGATCGCCTGCGCCCCCACCTGTCTTTGTCCGTCCTTCCATCGTTTCACGAATCTCTTGATCCTCTGAATCTTCCTCTGCAAATTGCCAGGCCTTGAGATCTTCCTCCTCAAGAATAGCTGTTCCATGGCTGCCGCTAATTTCAATTCGCTTCAGAGCACCAGGGTAAGCCGTGGTAGTTGCTTCGATGACACCAAGTGCCCCCGATTCGAATCGTAGAGTTGCCACAGCCACATCTTCTACTTCGATCCGCTCGTGAGTCATCGTTCCTGTCATCGCACTGATTTCTGAGACGGGTCCCATCAGCCACAAGAGTAAATCCACTGAATGAATCGCTTGATTCATCAGTGCTCCGCCTCCATCCAATGCCCATGTTCCACGCCAGGCTCCGCTATCGTAGTACTCCTGACTTCGATACCACTTCACGTAAGCATCTCCCATCGTGACCTTACCAAATCTGCCACCGTCGATCGCTCTTTTCATCAAGCGGCTGGACTCATGAAAACGACTTTGAAAAGTGACAGCCAATTGCACTCCTGCCTCCCGGCAAGCATTGATAATGGCGTCACAACGTTCCGTAGTGATTTCTAGGGGTTTCTCAATCAGGATATGTTTTCCAGCCTGAGCACCTGCAACGGCGGGATCAAGATGGGCACCACTCGGCGTGCAAATGGATAAAGCGTGGACGTCTGGATCGGAAATCATCTCCTCCAACGTCTCATAGACTTTGCCACCATGCTCACTTGCGAAGGCATTGGCTTTGTCTGTGGATCGATTAAAACACCCTACCAGATGTGCGTTTCCTGCATCGGCAATCGCTTTGGCATGAAAATTGGCAATCATCCCACATCCAACAATCCCAACTCCTAAACTCATCTGTTTTCTCTGGCTTTACGAGGTAAAGGGAACAAGTAGTCAAGAACCTATCGCCCGAAGTTTAGAACCGCGCGCTGAGGTCGGCAACCGACCAACGATCTGGGAACGTGAGACAATTTAGGATCAGGATCGAGGTCACCTCGGGCCCCTTTCTCTGCCGATGGCTTGCAGGACAGCTACATTGATGAAGTTCAGGAGCATGACAAGTTCAGCACACTGGTGTAAAAAACAGTCATCAGCTCCCCTATTTCCCTGATTCACCAAGACGGTTTTATTGACTTGCCCGACCGGAATACCCCCAAGCCTCCCATCGAGTCGCTAGCTGACCTTGCGACCATCGTGAGTCAGTCGCTCGATTTCCAACAGCTTTGCACAAGCCACAAAAACGTCTCTATCTCAGGGGTTTGGGGGAGCTTGCGAGGATTGCTGGCTGCCGCGTTGGCTCAGTCAAAAGCGAATCTGCTTTTTATTTTGCCCCAAGCTGCTGATGCAGACTTGGTAGCCGGCGATGCGATGGCATTTGGGCTCGCTGACTCCTACCCCCTGCCACTTTCAAGTACGGAATTCAAAGCATCTTCCATCAGAGATGAGGATTACGCCGAGCGACTCCAGGTTGACCACCAGCTGCGGCGCAGGCATGAGGCGCCAGTCACTCCGCATGTGGATTCCAGCTACGTTGGGGGAGTGATGCAGCGAGTCCCCACACCTGAACAACTGGAATCGTCCACTCGAAGCCTCAAGGTGGGTCAGCTGATCGATTCCGAGGAAGTCCGTCAATGGCTCGCCCAATCGGGATTCTCTGCGACTTCTGCCGTTCAACTACCCGGAGAGTTTGCAGTGCGGGGTGGCCTGTTGGATATCTATTCAGCAGACCAGTCAAATCCTCTTCGAATCGAATGGTTTGGAGATGAAATTGAATCCATCCGGCAATTTGATCTCGCCAGTCAGAGAAGCATTGAATCCCTCAATGAAATTGAGATTGCTGCCATCGGCGTCACCGCAGCTGGAGAAACAGAAGGTGCAGAGGAAAGGTCTGGTGAGCTAGGTACCCTGAGAGATTACCTTCCCAAGGATACAGTCGTGGTTCTGGTCGAGCCCGATGAGATTCGCCAGTCAGCTGAGAAACTCTACGAGCGTTCTGGCGAATCCAGTAACTTACTAAGCCACGAGGAACTACTTGAATCTCTGCGTGGTTTCACAGTAGTCACCGTTTCCTCTCTACGAGAAAGGGCAGATGAAGAGGAGACCACTTCCCTCCATCTCGAAACCGGTTCCACCGAAGCCTTTGGTGGATCACTTGATGAAACCAAAATCAAGCTTGACGAACTACCCGAGCACTATCAAGTGATCACCGTTGGTGACACCGCTGCTGATGGCGAACGCTTGAGTGAGCTACTGCGAGACACCACCGCTGCGAAAAACGGTCGATTGCGATTACTCATTGCGGATATCACCGGAGGATTTCGGCTAACCGGTAGTGGATTGGTGGTACTCACCGGCGCTGAGTTATTTCACCGCAGTCCCGTTCGTCGCGGAAAGACCAGAGCGAAGGGGAAACCCATTGGGAGTCTCACACAGCTCGACCCTGGCGATCTTGTGGTGCACTTATCGCACGGGATTGGCCTCTACCGTGGCTTGCGGCAAATAGAAAAAAACGGGCAACACATCGAACACTTAACGATTGAGTTTGATGAAGGCGCAAAAATCTATGTACCCGCATCGAGGATCGGACTGGTACAGCGTTACGTCGGTGGAACGAAAACAAAGCCGCGGCTCGCAAAAATTGGTAGTCAATCTTGGTCTCGGCAGAAAAAAGCTGCTGAATCAGCAGTGACCGACATGGCAGTGGAGCTGTTGGAGATGCAGGCGGAACGCACTGCGCGTCGCGGCATCACCTTCGACATGGATAACACATGGCAGCGGCAATTTGATGCCAGTTTCCCATACTTGGAAACGCCTGATCAACTCACCGCTATCGAAGCATCCAAGCTTGACATGGAATCCAACAAACCCATGGATCGCCTCATCTGCGGTGATGTTGGCTTTGGAAAAACTGAAGTCGCGATGCGAGCTGCTTTTAAGGCTGTCGTAAGTGGATATCAGGTTGCCGTCCTCGTCCCCACCACCGTCCTCGCAGAACAGCACTTTCATAATTTCAAAACTCGCATGGCGGAGTTTCCAGTTGAAATACAAAAGTTGAGCCGATTCTGTTCAGCCGCTGAGCAACGTGAGACGGTAAAAGAATTGCGGAGAGGTAAAGTCGATATCCTCATCGGGACGCACCGGCTCGCAAGTCAGGATGTGAAATTCAGCAACCTTGGACTCGTGATTGTTGACGAAGAGCAGAGATTCGGCGTTGCAGTCAAAGAACGCCTCAAAACCTTGCACAGCAATGTTGACGTGATGACGCTGTCTGCGACCACGATTCAAAGAACTTTACAAATGGAACTGGTCGGCGTACGCGATATCAGTAACCTCGAAACACCGCCAGCGGAACGGAGAAGCGTCGAGACTAAAGTTCTTCGCTGGGATGAAGAGGTGATTCGGCGCGGTATCATCCGCGAATTAAATCGTGGAGGCCAAATCTTCTTCATCCATAATCGCATTGGTGACATGGGGACGGTCGTCGACAAATTGAAACGTATCGTTCCCGAAGTCCGAATCCGTGTCGGACATGGCCAGATGAACGAGGGTGAACTCGAGCAGGTGATGGTAGATTTCATCGACCATCGATTCGATCTCTTGCTTGCCACCACCATCATTGAGAGTGGAGTCGATATTGCCAACGCAAACACCATTTTCATCGATGACGCAGATCGATATGGATTGAGTGACCTCCACCAACTTCGAGGACGAGTGGGTCGATACAAGCACCAAGCTCACTGCTACCTGATGGTAGCGCAGCACAAACACCTTTCCCCGGAGGCGAGTAAGCGATTACGAGCGATTGAAGAGTTCAGTCAGATGGGCGCGGGATTCGCGATTTCCATGAGAGACCTGGAGATTCGGGGCGCAGGGAACCTTCTTGGTAGCCAACAGAGCGGACATATCGCTGCGGTGGGATATGAAATGTATTGTCAACTCCTCGAAGATGCGGTTCGCCAAGTCCAGAATCTACCTCCAAAACTAACCGCAGATGTGGACATCGATCTTCCCGTCGAAGCCTACCTGCCGGAAGACTACGTTCCCAATCTGAGACACAAAATCGATCTCTATAGACGAATTGCCAAACTCGAAGAGGCTTCGCAGATTCGAGAGATCGAAGAAGAACTTAAAGATCGCTTCGGCGAGTTACCTCCACCAACCCAGCGCATGATGGAATTGGTTGAACTCAAGTTAGATGCAGCAGCTTGGCAGATATCTTCCATCACATCAGATGCTCGCTTCATTGTGTTGCATTACAGCAATCGACGACAAATTGAAAAACTAGCCAAGGTCAGCCGTGTTCAGGTCAGGGTGGTGGACCGCAGACGAGCGTATATCCCGACAAAAGATTTCAACATGAATGCGGACGCAGCCGGTACCAGTTGGTTGCAACTGGCTAGAGCAGCACTTCATTTAGGTCAGCGCTGAGAGACCTCGATACTCTTCTGACTCTCGCTCTGGAACGATTTTTCGGATTCTCATGGTTCTTCCAGCCATCACTGAAGATTGAGGCGATTGGGGTCGCGGATATCAGACGAGCCGAATGGAAACCGCGTTTTAAAAGCTAGGCTTCCTCGTGAGTTCCCATTCCGTTTGTATCGGAATGAAACACTGCTTATACACGCCCCAGCGGCCATCCGACCACGAGCGAATCCATGAAGACTATTCCCTTAGCTGCCTTCCCGCTGTTCGTGCTTATCTTCCTTGGTTCACCACCACTGAAGTCCCATGCTCAACAGTGGCACGGAATCTCACCCAACGGGATGGCGCTCGAACAGGAGAATTCTTCGACGGAAATCAATTATCTCCCCACACTACCGGGCGAAGTGATTGTCTGGACCAATGAGCCAGATGTTCGTAGAGAGCTACAGCAAGAACACGGAAATTTGTTCGTGGGAGAATATTCCAGCGGACGTCCGGTGATCAATGGGAACTCCGCTCTCTACATGCACTCCGCAGAATCTAAACAATGGTCATCCCAACCACCGGGCATGGTATCCACCACAGTTCCCTCTTCGTACACCAGCAATGAGCATTACCGGGAAAACCTCATGCAGCGTTTCGCCCGCAGTTTGGATCCACGATCCGCAAACACTCCGCTGTTTGGAAGTGAACTTCCCATGACTCCAACTCGCCGGTATCGCGCTGCCATGATGGGTGCGGAAGGCGGACTACGGTTTGAAAGGTCGGCTCCTAGTCACGGGACAACGCATACACACCACCATCATCAGCCGAATGGATTAATTCCTTGGATCGCAGAATTAGAGCATCGCAAGAATGCGTGGCTCAGGCAAACCTTTGGTGGTTAGCCCTTCCGTAACCCCCACGTAATCCCAGTAATTCGCTTCGATAACGATCGTCTTTTGCTACAGATTTCCCCAGAACCATTCCTAAGCTGTCGCTTCATAAACGTCCGCAACCTGTCGAGCAATAGCGAAGGAAGAAGTAGCCGCGGGAGAGGGAGCGTTCAATACATGGATTGCCTGATGCGATGGCACGATTAGAAAATCATCGTAGAGGGCACCCTCGGGTGTAACGGCTTGAGCACGGACCCCAGCCCGACCCGGGATGAGATCTTTAGACGTGATCGATGGAATCAAATGCTGAAGAGCGTGAACGAAGGCACGTTTACTGAGGGAGCGACGCATCTCTCCAATTCCCATCCGCCAATGCTTGGCCGCCAGTCTCTGAAATCCAACAAAGGAGCAAGCATCCCAAAGATCTTTTGGGCTAATCTCTGTCCATCGGTAGCCCACTCGAGAAAGTGCAAAGACGGCGTTGGGACCGCACTCCACTCCCCCATCAATCATTCGTGTGAAATGCACGCCAAGAAAGGGAAAAGATGGATCAGGGACCGGATAGATCAAATTCCGACACAGCCCCTCGCTGCCCGCAGCAAGCTCATAGTACTCGCCGCGAAAGGGAATAATTCGCAAATCCGTTTGACCACCGGAGAGCTTACAGATCCGATCACTAAAAAGGCCTGCACAATTAATGAGGTGACCACACTCTATCTTTCTCCCTGTGAGAGATCCAATCTCCACAGATTGGCCCATCGGGCGTATGGTTTTCACACAGAAATCTAGTTTCAACTGACCTCCCAGTCCGCAAAAAATCTGAGAAATCTTCTCTGCTACCAATCTAAAGTTCACAATCCCAGTGCCTGGAACATGCAGGGCTGCCACCCCAGCGGCTGCTGGCTCGAGCTCGTGCAATTGCTGCTCATCTATTCTTTCGTGAGCGATACCATTAGCGATCGCTCACTCTTGGATACGATCAAGTCGCTCTACTTCACTGGCATGAGTTGCCACCACCACCTTACCGCATCGATCCCAGTCCACTTGATGCTCATCACAGAAGTCTTCCATGAACTGCTTTCCAAGCCTGCAATGATTAGCTTTGCTTGAACCGGGCTTGTAATAAATCCCAGAATGCAAGACACCGGAATTGCGACCGGTTTGATGGGATGCAACGCGACCCTCGGTTTCAACGACACAGAGATCGAGATCGGGATGCCTTTGCTTTAGGGTTAATGCGGTGGCCAATCCAACAATACCACCACCAACGATCCCCACATCATACTTTTCCATCGCTAGGGTGTATCCCATATCTGAACGGTTGCCGATGCATCAAATAACAATGCGAGCAGAAGTATACTCTGCATTCACAAATCTAGTCCCCACAGAAAATTGCCAGAGAAAATTTGAAAGTTACAGGGAATAAACACTCGGTGCTTTGAAGTCGACACGGAACACATCTCGCAGGTTCCGTTATACTACCGCAACGTGACGGTTCCAGAAAACGAAGAAGTATAATGAAACGACAGAAACTCTCAGCCATCCGCTTTACTCTCCTTGGCACCATGAAATGTTCAACATCTGATTACCAATCGCCTCACTCGAACACTCATCTGATGCTCCTGTTAAGTTTGGCTGCTTTCCTGAGTCCAAACCATCACGTTGCTGCTCAGACAACAGCACGCTCTGCGTCAAAGTTGGCCAGCCCGCGTCCCCACAGCACCGCCATCGAACGACCCAACATTATTTATGTGATGGCGGATGATCTCGGATACGGAGATCTTTCATGCTTTGGACAGAAAACCATCTCCACGCCGAATCTCGATAAGATGGCCTCCGAAGGGATGAGGTTCACTGACCATTACGCGGGGCATACCGTTTGTCGCCCATCGCGTTTGGTGCTGTGGACGGGAAAGCATGTTGGACATACCGGTTTAATTGGAAATCGAGCACGCAGTCTTTCTGGTGCAGAACAAACGGTCGCTCAAAGATTGCGAAAGGGGGGATATGCAACGGGAGGCATTGGGAAATGGGCATTAGGAAATGTAGAGGAACCGAGCGAAATCAATAACGCGGGACATCCCAATTCGAACGGATTCCAATCGTGGTTCGGGTACATGAATCAGGGTAATGCCCATAACTTCTATCCACCCTACCTCTGGGACAGCAAGACTCAGATTTTCTATCCAGGAAATATACTCAGTGATCACCCTGCAGCTCGTGGACGGGTATCGTCAAAACAAACGACCTATTCTCATGATCAGATGACCGACGCTGCTTTCCGTTTCATCAAAGAAAATCAAGACAAACCATTCTTGCTACACATGCACTGGACCATTCCCCACGCCAACAACGAAGGAGGTCGAGTGAATGGTGATGGAATGGAGATACCAAGCTACGGCGAGTTTGCAAACCGCTCATGGCCCAACCCTGAAAAAGGCTTCGCCGCGATGGTCACTCGAATGGACCGCGATATGGGCCGACTTTTTGATCTACTTCGCGAGCTGGAGATCGATCAAAAAACGGTTGTGTTCTTTACCTCGGATAATGGGCCACATCGAGAGGGTGGCCACGACCATGAATTCTTTAATTCCAATGGGCCGCTAAAAGGTTTCAAACGCTCCATGCACGAGGGCGGGATTCGCGTTCCCTTGATCGTTCGTTGGCCCGGTGTGGTTCCA
>JAAXIK010000322.1:0-1924 GCA_012270385.1 Rubripirellula sp.
TGTGTGTCATTTCCATATTCTCACGTTCGTGGATTTTAAGAACTTCAGAATGATCTCTAGACACATGATATTCCATACCGCCAACATCGAAGCTTCACTCAGCGACCACCTACCAATATCTAATATAGGATTCTCAAGTTGCCTTTTAAAGATCCTCGGATTCAAGTCATCACCACGATACTTCGAGCGGTGTCCTAAGGCCCCCCCAAACCGACTAATGCCTTTTTTGCTCACCTTGGCAAACGCTCAATAGCTAAAACCTGAATGCCCATTCTGTAATTTGTCGCGAGTTCTTCGATTCGACTAAAATAACAATCAGGCCCAGAGAGTTATCAGAGCATAGAGAGCTCTGGACCTTCCCCAATCAAATTAGAGCATCAACGAACTCAGATTAATCTCGCATTTTACAATCCCATCAGATCTGAAATGGATTGATCGCAATTCACGTCAGAAGATGACTCGCGCACCTAATAATCCATTTGGGGGCGACAAATTTCAAGTTCACTCGAAAGGAATCCTCATGCCTGCAAAACACTTTTTCAAGGCTCTCACCCTGGCACTGCTCAGCTGCGTTATCGTCACAAAACTTTGTGAGGGTCAGGATCTCAAATCCTCTATTGAGCAATACCAGCGTTCCTTAATCGAAGAAGAACTTACAGGTAGCAATGTGGCGCTGATTTCCAAAGATGGAAAAAGGATTTATCACCAGGCCGTCCAGTCCTCCTTAGAGGGAGATAAGTCAATTGATAACAAGACAATTTTTCCAATCTGGTCGATGAGCAAACCCATCACCACAGTCGCCATGATGATCTTGCATGAGCAGGGCAAGTTTGAATGGAATGACAAAGTGTCAAAATTCCTGCCCTGTTTTCAATCACTGAATTGGAAAGATGGTGACACGATTCGGCCCTGCACGCAGCCTCTAAAAATCTTACACCTCATGACCCATCGCGCGGGTTGGACTTATCCCAAAATCCAAAACGATATTGATACAGATGGTGTCGCGGATGTCTCGTTCAATTCGATTTACCCGAATCAAACTCGATTCAACGATCTTCAATCTTACGTGGAATCATGCGCAAGGACACCGCTCGCATTCGAGCCTGGAACTGAATACCTGTATGGTCCCAATCAGGGCATACAGGGTCGGCTTATTGAGGTCATTTCAGGTTTACCCCTTGAAGAGTTCTTGCAAGAGAAAATCTTTAATCCTCTCGGCATGGTGGATACCGGTTTTTCAATGAGCGACGAACAACGTCAAAGGTTTCAACCACTTTTCATCAACACGGGACCGCTAAAGGGATTTACATACTTACTTGATGACATGACCTACCAGGAGGGCTCCAGAGCACATTTTGGAGATGCCGGTCTCGTTTCAACGATGGAAGACTATGCACGATTCTGCGAGATGCTACTAGCTGGTGGTAACTTTCACGGACACCAAGTGATCACGTCGCAAAGTATTGCAACCATGACGAAGCATTGGTCAGATGGGTTCCCCGATGAGCCGAATGCAGCCGCACCACTCGAGGGCCATCACCATGGGTTCTCACTCTTTGTCCTCCAAGATCCTACAAAAAAAGAAAAGCTTGTCCCCAAGGGAATCTATGGATGGGCTGGATATCATAACACTCACTTTTGGATCGTTCCCCAAAACAATATGTTAGGTCTATTCATGTCGCGAGCACGTCCTTTTAATTGGGAAATTCCCATTGGGCTGCGAAAGGTTGTCTATAAAAATATTTCATCTCCCTAGATTGATTTGTCGGGCTAAAAATAGGCTGACAACAAGTAAGAAGGTACAGAGAATCCTTCTTTAGATTTACCGTGGAGTTGGACCAGAGCAATTACGATTAAACTCATCAACCCAAACCACTTAAGAAAAATACATATCCAAGGACTCAATCAGATGTTTGGTCAGGGC
>JAAXIK010000322.1:1934-7270 GCA_012270385.1 Rubripirellula sp.
AAACTTTCCTGTAAATCCTAAATTGTGTTTTACTTCATATGATTCTATAAATTCTTATTTGTTTGCTGAAACCGATGCAAACAGCTAGCGCTGACTCAGATCAACCGAATATCATTGTGATCCTTAGCGATGACCAAGGCTGGGGTGATCTAAGTATTCATGGCAACTCCAATCTCCGCACACCAAACATCGACCGACTCGCCTCAGAAGGCATGAGGTTCGACCGTTTCTATGTCTGCCCCATCTGCTCACCAACAAGAGCTGAGTTCATGACAGGGCGTTACAACCCAAGGACAGGTGTGAAGTCGGCAAGTCGAGGTGAAGAGCGATTGGATCTGGATGAAACCACCATCTTTCAAGACTTCAAAGCCGCTGGCTACCAAACCGCTGCTTTCGGGAAATGGCATAATGGAATGCAGCCACCATACCATCCAAATGCTCGAGGAATTGACGAGTATTACGGTTTTTGTTCGGGTCACTGGGGGCACTATTATTCACCCATGCTGGAACACAATGGTGAAATTGTCAAAGGCGAGGGCTTCGTGATTGATGATTTCACGAACCACGCGATGGAGTATATCGAAGAGAACCAAAACCAACCTTTCTTTGTCTACCTTCCCTACTGCACACCTCACTCACCCATGCAAGTTCCTGACCCGTGGTGGGAGAAGTTCGCGGAAAACGCTCTCCCGCTACGAGCGCGCGAAGATCAATCCGAGGATCTCCCTCATGCACGAGCAGCATTGGCGATGTGCGAAAACATTGATTGGAACGTGGGACGCCTGCTGAACAAACTCGATGACCTGAAACTTACGGATAACACCATTGTCATCTACTTCTCAGACAATGGTCCAAATGGATTCCGATGGAATGCAGATATGAAGGGCAAAAAAGGATCGGTAGATGAAGGGGGTGTACGCTCTCCCTTTTTCATTCGCTGGCCAAACAAAATCAAATCCGGAAGCACAACCGACAAGATCGCTGGCAGTATCGACTTGAAACCCACACTACTTGATCTAGCGAACATCCGATCCGTGGGTCAGCTTCCCATGGATGGTGTGAGTCTAAAACCACTGCTAATCAAAAGTCCGGAGAGATGGCCACAGCGACTCTATGTCAATCATTTCAACGGGAAAACGAGTGTGAGAAGCCAACGTTTCCGACTAGGATTCAAGGGCAGTCTCTTTGATATGAAGAATGATCCCGGACAGCGAGTGAATGTCAAAGATCAATTCCCAAAGGCATACCAAGAGCTCAGTCAGGCCCGAGAAATTTTTCTCAAGGAGGTCGCCAGCGAATTACCTCGCGGAAAGGATGATCGTCCCTTCACCATTGGACATCCAGAACTTCTGTTTACGCAATTACCCGCTCGCGATGCGGTGGCTTCAGGTGAAATCCAAAGGTCAGGGAGAGCTCCGAACTGTTCTTTTTATACCCATTGGGTCAACACAGAAGATAACATTCAATGGAATACCGACGTTCAACTCCAAGGCGACTATCGAGCTCATGTTTACTACACCTGTTCGACGGAAAACTTGGGCACCGTCCTCCAATTGAGTCACGGTGAATCGGCAATCACCAAGGAGGTGAGCGTTGCAAATGACCCTCCACTGATTGGCGAAGAATCAGATCGTGCTCAACGTAGAAGCGAATCCTATGTGAAAGATTTTATTCCTCTGGATCTTGGTGTCATTCATCTGAAAGAAGGTAGGAATCCACTCGTGCTTTCCGCCATCAAGATTCCAGGAGAGCAATCCATAGAGATGCGTCTTTTGTTGCTCACCCGAGTCACAGGACTGGAAGAATAAAGGGTCGCTGAATGCATTACGTAGAGTGCGTTCTGAACTTACCTCGCGGAGAACTTCTATTTCGATTCTTGACGAGCCTTTCTGCGATTTTCACGCTCCATTTTTTTCTTCATCTTACCGTCCAAACCTGAGCGATCATCCAGTATTTTCTTGTCTTGGAGCGTCTCGGGAATCGTGACGGTTTTCCCTTTGATGATGAGCTGTTTAACAAGCTCGATCTGCTTGTCAATTGCCCCCGGTGATGTGGTATTTCGTCCCGGGATAAACTCACCAAACGGGCGGCCGATCCGGTCAAGATCCTCTTTCATCAGAGAACGCATTTCTCGGAGTCGCATGAGATGCGAGGGCTCATAGGCTAGATTTTGCATCTCCATCGGATCACTTTTGAGATGATAAAGTTGATCCTCGTCGAAAAACCCAGGTCGATCGGCTCCTCTCACTCCAATACCCAGCCTTCCGATATAGGACATTGCTTTTGGCAGACTCTGTAGCGACGCGTTCTGAATCGCCTTAACCTGTTCTTGGGTATAACGCACAGCGATGTAAGACCAATCTTTCGTGACCGTTGCTCTGGCGGACCCCATTTCCAGATGAAGGTGACCTCTCCACTCCTTGTCCTCACCCGTCTTGAAGAGAGGTGTAAGACTCTGGCCATCGATGCGGTAATCGGCAGGCTTCTTGGCCTCGGCGAGCTCAAAGAATGTGGGAACGAGGTCGATGTTCTGCACAAGCTCATCACACACTCGCTGTGAGGTAATTCCCTTCGGCCAACGCATAATCATCGGAATCTGGCAGCCACCATGGGAAAAAACCGTCGCCTTTCCATCTCGGCCGTGATCCGGTGCAAAGACGACGAGTGTATTATCATCGATACCTAGTTCTTTAAGCTTGCGAAAAATCGCCCCAAGCGAATCGTCAATCCAAGCTTCACCCGCGACATGACTGTTCGGATCGAATCCTTTCTCAGTGATTGTCTTTAAAAGCTCAGCTCTTGGAGTCATGACCGATGGAAGATCAGACATCTCACCGACTCCCGTTACCCGTGGATGATCCATGGAATTCCGCCATGACTTATCGGGCCCGTGCAGGAGTGTGCTGCAGAGATGAAGGTAGAACGGCCCTTCTTGATGCTGCTCGATAAATTCCAACGCAGCAACGGTTGTCCACTCAGGATTGTGTGATCCAAATGGCTTACGAATATTTTCGGGATAGATATTCTTGGCCCAAGAGAAACCAAGCTCCTTGAGATGCTCCCGCATCAAGCGTTCATTGTGCATGAACTGCTTCTTGATTTCGGTGTTGGACTTCGCATCTTTGGGGATCTCAATCCAGCCGTTCTTTCCCTCAAATAATTCAGGAAAATCTGGCTCAGAGTTGAGATGAAATTTCCCAACGAATCCGGTCGCGTAACCCGCATCTTGGAGGACACGCCCCACATTCATCTGGTCACGTTCCAAGGCAACATTGAAGCCAGGCAGACCTTGGTACTCCATTCCACCGACGGCTTCCTGGTAGAGCTGGCTGTAAGAGTTACCGGCAAACCGGCCAGTCAGAAAACTGTAACGAGATGGAGTACAGACCGAACTACTGACATAAGCGCGAGTAAACTTCATTCCCTCCTCAGTCATTGCGTCTAGGTTCGGCGTATAGGTATCACCACCAAATGATGCAATGCTGGATGGATTTTGATCATCAATCAGGAACATGATGATGTTCGGTCGCTCAGCCGGCGCGGGCGGAGAGTATAACCCGACGATACATAGGACCAAAAACAATGAATTCAGACGCATGTTATACCTACGATGAAAGCCCGAGTCGCAATTCACGATTCGCTTGAAATTTTTTGAGAGTTGAGAAGTAGCTGAGAAAAGAAGGTTCTACTTGGCTTCCCGTTCCTTAGCGCGTTGAGCCTTTTTTTCTTCTCTCGATCTTTTTTTTGCCGGTGCTTTAGAACTGGGATCCCAAATCTTCTGTTGACCACTTACCGGATCGGCCATCTGTGATAACCATTGGTAATATTTGCCCTTCAGTTCGGCCAAAATGTCGGGATGCTTTTCAGCGAGGTTATGGATTTCACGCAAATCTGACTGAAGATCAAACAGTTCGAGTCGCTCTCTCTCAGCAACGAGCTTCCACTGACCAGAGCGAATCGCCCATTTGCCGTTGGCACCTGCGGAACTCCAATAGAGTTCTTCATGCAGTTGATCGACCTCACCTCGAAGCGCGGGTAAAATACTCTTTCCATCCAAAGGCTTATCTTTTGGCATGGGCAGGCCTGCAGCATCCAAGACGGTGGCAAAAAGATCAATCGACCACATCGGAACATCGCAATGGTTGCCGCCCTCGAGGTGGTCAGGCCATGAGACAATGAAGGGTACATGAATTCCGCCCTCGTAGTCCATTTGCTTGAACCCACGATGCGGCTCATGATTCGCATGCATTGCCCGTGAGCCACCATTGTCGGTGAGAAAGATAAGTAGTGTATTTTCGAAAATCTGATGACTTTTCAAAGCACCTACAATCTGTCCCACTCCGATATCAAGATGCTTGATCATCGCCATCAGCGTATCCCGAGTTTCATCCCCGGTAACATTCTTGATGTCCTCTTCCGGTGCCTCAGGCGGAGCGTGTACTGCGTTGTAAGCCACATAGAGAAAGAACGGATCCTTTTGGTGACGATCAATAAAATCAACAGCCTCCTCCGTAATCCGTGTTGTCAGATAACCTTCCTCCTTGATTGGCTCGAGGCCTCGATAAATCGGATGATCCATATCGGAATGATCAAAATAAGGATGTGCTCCTCGACCCATGAAGCCGTAAAACTCATCGAACCCGCGATTCATGGCATGATACTCTTCGGTGAGCCCGAGATGCCATTTCCCCACTGCTCCGGAAACGTATCCAGCAGGTTTGAGACGCTGAGGAATAAAAACTTCATCCAGCGGAACGCCTGACCCTCCCTCACCCGCTGTGTAAACCCCAAATCGCTGCTGATACCGTCCCGTCATCAACCCGGCTCTTGTCGGGGAACAGACATGTCCACTGGTGTAACCTTGTGTGCAAATCATGGAGGATTGAGCCAAAGCGTCAATATTGGGTGTACTGACTTCTGGAGGAGAGTGAGGGTTATAGCTTACATCCGCATAACCTTGATCATCGGTGAGGATGATGACAATGTTCGGCTGGTCGCTAGCTTGAAGCTGTGTAAACAGGATCATCCAGAAGAGGACCAACGCCACTAAACTTCTTCTAATTCTCATCGATCAATTCCACTTTGCTATTTTCAAACACGAGTAAGAGTGTTCCGCGGTAACGGTTCAGAGCGATCCGTTACTGCAAATCCGTTCGATTCAGCCACTCAAAGCTCAACCGTTTGATTTACGTTTTTTTCTAGTCTTCTTTTTTTCATGAGTCACGCTGCGAATGTAACTGGTCGTCTCTTGAAGATTGAGAGCGCCCGACCCATCCTGATCCGTTCGCTTGAAAATATTTTCGATGTGATTTCCGCTTGTGCAAATCTGTGCAAAT
>JAAXIK010000035.1 GCA_012270385.1 Rubripirellula sp.
CACCCCCCGTCCGCCGTCATACGATCGCGGTAGACAAAGTGTCCAGCAGCACACCCCCTTCACCACGAGCAAATTTGTCATCTTCTACTC
The DNA here is from genome assembly GCA_012270385.1 of Rubripirellula sp. Lineage (GTDB taxonomy): Bacteria > Planctomycetota > Planctomycetia > Pirellulales > Pirellulaceae > Rubripirellula. The sequence goes on from JAAXIK010000035.1 coordinate 91, forward strand.
GCTACGAGTGGGCAACGTCCGGGGATGTGAATGCTTTTCTTGGTCTCATGCTCGACAACATCGCCGGTTTAATTCTGATGACCGGGCTATTGCTCGGATTTGGGTTCCCGATGGATTTTGCCGTCACCAAGATGATTCCCGGGACTGCCCTTGGAGTGACTATTGGTGACATCGCCTTCTTTTTTCTTGCATTCCGCCTCGCGAAGAAGACGGGTCGTAAGGACGTCACTGCGATGCCACTCGGTTTGGATACACCGTCTACCTTTGGCATGGTGCTCTTCATATTAGGACCTTCCTACCTCCAAGGCATTGGGATGGGTTTGACCGAATCTGATGCTGCAGATCGGACTTGGGGCATCGGCATCTGGTGCATTGTCCTGAGTGGGATCTTAAAATTGGTCCTCGCTCCCTTTTCTAATTGGGTACGTGAACATGTTCCCCGGGCAGGATTACTTGGGTCCCTAGCAGCGATTGCATTGGTCTTGATTAGTTTTCTTCCGCTCACTGAGATCCTGGGTCACCCATTACCTGGACTTCTTGCGCTGGTGATCGTATTGACCACCTTAATTGGTCGGATCCCCCTTCCGAAGAAAACACCCGGGACCCTTGGTGCGCTGATCGTTTCCGGTGCAGTTTTCTACCTACTGTGTGGGATCCCTGGATCGGGCTACGAACCACCTGAGCTGCCGGAGTCGATTCACTGGATGCCGCTGGAGTGGGTGGAAGCTTGGCAGTTTGGATGGACTCGACACTTCCGTGATGCACTAGCCTACCTACCCATCGCTTTCCCATTTGCGATGGGGACGATCATCGGAGGTATCGACTGTACAGAGAGTGCCGCGGCCGCAGGAGATACTTATGACACGCGAACGGTGGTGGGGATTGAAGCGATAGCAACCTTAGTCGCAGGAATGTCCGGTGGAGTAATCCAGACTACACCCTACATTGGTCACCCAGCCTACAAGGCGATGGGAGGCAGAGCAGCCTACACATTAGCAACAGCTCTTCTCGTAGGAAGCGCAGGCCTCATTGGGTATTTTGAGCTGCTACATGCGATCATTCCAGCGCCGGTGGTCTACCCGATTCTCGTCTTTATCGGCCTCGAAATCACATCTCAAAGCTTCATGGCTACTCCGCGAAGACATTATTCGGCGGTGGCCTTTGCCTGCTTGCCTGCCTTGGCATTCCTCGCGATGAATCTTCCCGGCCGGATCCTCAGTGATCCCGCAATGACAAACGCGGTAGCCGCTGATTTGAGTCCACTACTTCAAAACGACCTAAAAACCCTGGGCATGCTCAGTAGCGGGTTCATATTCACGAGTCTCTTGTGGGCTTGGGCATTAGCTATGATTATCGATCGTCGCTTAAGTAAAGCGGCTTGGATTTTCTTTGCAGCCTCAGGATTGACACTCTTCGGATTCATTCACTCTCCGCTACCAGGAAGTCGGATCTTTGTGCTTATCGGTCCGGAGAGTTGGTCCAGCGTCTTACTTGATCCAGAATATCGATGGCAAGTGTTAGAGTTTTCACTGGCCTATTTAGCTTGCGGCATTGTCCTTTTAGTGTGGTCCCATTTCCAAGGAATCCACCTCGATGCTGAAAACGATCATCGAGAACCAGAATGTTAAACAAGAATGCTCGCGAGGGACAAAGATAGATCTTTAAAAATTTGAGATCTACATCATTGATGAATGAACGATCTACTTACTCACTGACATGTCATCATTCGCGGCTGGTCAAACGCCGAAGTTAACGCCATCAGTTCAATACCTTCCGGTAAATTCCGTAAAAGTCTACGAGCGTGGCTTTCCGATTCAAACCACGCAAAAACACCGGGTCCCCAACTACTTTGACCCACCCCCATCACACCCTGTCTGATTAACCAGTTAATCAGAGCTGTAACATCAGCACCGTTATAAGGCCCCCCCTGAATCGACTCAAACAATCTGCCACTGGTGCAGTTATACACTTGAAGTGCCTGAGAGAACTCTTGGAAATCACCGCGTCTCGCAGCAGGAACGAGTTGGCGCCTTGCAATTTGCTGAAGGGACTCTCTTAGTTTCTCCGGTGCAGGTGGTAGGGTCGCGAACTTTTCAACTTCGGCTAAACCAAATACCTGACCGATCTCCATCAAGGGCTTGAAGACCGCGACATGCCAATGCGAGGGTAGAGTGACTCGCTCTTGAATTGGATTCAACAGATTATCATCGGGATGATTAGATTCGAAAATCATCCCTCCGTTGTAGTAACCGTGGATACCAACAGCGGACCTTTTCCCTCGATTCGCGTGTGAAATGGCCAAGTCCAATTCGTCATACGGTAGCCTCAGCAATCTAAGCATTGCCTCTGCCGCAGCCAAAGAGAGCTGTGTGCCACTACCCAAACCACAGTGCGATTGCGCATCCGACCTGACCTCCAAGCGTATAGGTGGCAGATCATCATTCCCCAAAGAATTTGAGACACTCCGTGCAATTTCACACAATCTCTCGAGGTGCTGATCAGGGCACGTAAAAACATCATTGAAGCTAGCAGATACCGTCGTTCCAGGATCGCGAATCATCACGCCAATCCCACCGAACGGCTCGACAGAATCGAGCAAGCCAAAATGCAATCTCGCGCCGGTTGAAATTGTCACACGGGTTAAATCGTGTTCACCTCCTGCGATACTATCCGATTGTTGCATATCGCTCATCAATCGTTACCTTGAGTATCTCGAAAGCTAAATGCTCATCTGGTCCCCCGGTCTTTTCCACCAACGGCTCTAGGCGACTGATCTCCGAGTGCACCTGTTCTTGGGATAATAGATGGGTACGGGTTGCGAGGATAGCCGCCTCGATCACCGCGTGCTTGGCTCGATTGAATCCATAAAAGGGTCTCACCACTGCGCGGTGTCGCACGCAACATGCCATACTGGCTCGCAAACTGTCCTCCTGCGTCACGGTCGTTTCCACTGCAAACCATCGATGACAATCCAGAAGCGTCCACCAATGTGTGCCTTCGATTGGCTGGACTAAACTCTTTTTTTCATCCTCTGCGATCTTCCCGACTGCCGCTCTGGCGAACAGCAAAGCATCATCCGTAATATGGATGGTTGCAGACGGTTGATGAATTAGATTTGTGTACGTTCTTGAAGTTTTAAAAGGTTTGAGTAGAAAAGAACCTTCAGAATCCTCACCCTTGGGTGGAGATTGCGAATCCCGATTTTGCTTTGACTGATCCGCATCCCTAGGTATCGATTCGGTAGATTCCGCTGATGGATTTGGGTAATCCGTGGACCGGACAGTTTGACTCTGCGTAGCACGCTGAAGCGATGGATTCCATTGCGGGCCCATCGGGGCGATGTTTACACGCCCTTGACGATCAACAGTAGTAACGATCGCTTCGAGGATCACAGATCTTCCTTCCTCTGAAGCCCATCACTGCTTAGCTTTTCTTCGCTTACAGATGAATGCTCTTGTGACGATGAATGATTTATCTCCGGGCACATGGAGATAAAATTGTTCAGCAGTTTACTTCCGTATTCCGTGAGCACCGATTCAGGGTGAAATTGCACGCCGTAGATGGGTCGATCTCGATGCTGCAATCCCATGATCGTTCCATCCTCAGCGATCCCCGTCACGTTCAAACAATTTGGAATCTCGTCAGGAACTACAGCTAAGGAATGATACCTGCCAACTCTCATTGGTGAAGGAAGTCCAGCATAGATACCTGCGCCATCATGTGTGATGGAACTCGACATGCCGTGCATGGGTCCGCATCTTCTAACCTTGGCTCCGAAGGCAAACGCTATCGTTTGATGCCCCAGACAGACACCTAGTAACGGGCAAGTCTCAGGTAACTTATTCACCAGATCCAGACAACAACCAGTGTCCTGTGGCCCTTTCGGCCCGGGGGATAATACGACGGCACTTGGCGCCCATTCCAAGCAAGTTTCAGCAGTCACTTGATCGCTGCGGACAACTCTTGTCCTGCAACCGAGCCTGCGAAAATATCTCGCAAGGTTATGCACAAAAGAGTCGTAGTTGTCGAGCAAAAGAATCACGGGCTACCGTCGAGGTTTCGCAAATTTGATTTTCTCGATCAATTTGACAACTTCATTGCCGTCCTTGTAGCCACTGACAGCGGTGATAGCGCGAATCACATATTCGTACCGCAGGTTGTAATCTGTATCAATTTCTATCTCGGGTCCGTCATCACCTTCCACAGGGGTTGATGTGCCGATAAGAGAGATCACATTACCTCGCAACTGAGTAAAGTCATCACCAAGATCAATCTCGTTGAGTGAAATAGATGTTAAGCGACCTCTTTCATCTGCTCGCATTCGCAACTTCAGAGGAAGTTCAGTCGAGTCCATGGCAACTGAATCATTGCCTGCTAGCGGCATCCGAACGCTAAAATCACCTTCAAGTTCAACGATCTTGAAGGTCATCACAAAAAAGATGAGAAGCAGAAAGACAATGTCAATCATGCTCGTCATGTTCAGCTGAGTTTCTTGCGCCTCTTCACGATTTCTGATTTTCATGAGCGATCCTCCTTAACCCTCAGGGCAAAGTTCTCAAGATTTACCTCCTGAGCAACTCGGATCACTTCCTGCACATCACCGGCTGCAGTGTCCTTATGGGCTCGAATCACGACATTCGCATCCTTGACGGATTTCCCCTCAGCCTTGATGACCGCAATCTCGTTATTTAATCCTACCCTCAACGTTTCCGCCGTGAAACTATCGCCTCCTAGGAACACTTCGCCATCTTGGGCAACGTGCAAAATAATGGGAAATTCCAGGGGTGCTTCGGGAGGTTTGACCAACTGACTACTCGGTAATTTTACTCGATCGTTGGATTCGGTCTGAGCAAAATTAATCAGTACCATGAAGAACGCGATCAACTGGAACGCCATATCGATCATTGGCGTCAGATCACCCTCAGCCAAATCGACTTTCTTCGATTTAACTCTCATTTATTTCTTGGCCCCTTGCGGCTGAACGTCCTCAAAGCGACTCATCAAATTCTCACTGGTTACACCAACTTCAAGCAACAGACGAGTGACCCGATTCCGCAGCAGGTTGTAAGCAGCGATCGCGGGGATAGCGACAGCCAGACCGATCAAGGTAGTAAACAACGCGGTTGAAATACCCTCCGCCAATTCAGCCGGCTTAGGAGTAGCACCACTCACTGCAATCACTTGAAACGAGGTAATCATACCGTGCACGGTACCGAACAACCCAATCATGGGGCTTAGGTTCCCGATCAAAGCCATGTAACTCAACCGATGCTCGAGTTTCATGCTCTCTTCTTCGCCAACTTCCTGCATCCCTTCGAGTGCTTTGCTGTAACCACGAGAGAGCTTGGCAAGACCGGCGGAGAGCACTTGACCCAATACCGATTCATCAGTTCGAGCCAGATCATAGGCAGCCTGAAAATCCTTCTCGTTGAGCTTTTCTTCGAAGGTGTCCACCAATTCCTGAGGGCAAAGGGTATCCCGGCGAGCAGCGAGCATGTTCATCACGAATAATGAAACCAAGCTAATGGAGAGTGCCAAAAAGATGACGAGATAACCGACTCCGAGTGACTTATAAACCCAACCGAGCAACGAACTGCTTTCCGCTGAACCTCCAGCGTTACCTCCATCGGCCGCCGGCGCGTCCTGAGCTGGAGCCGCACCGCCAGCATCAGCTGCTTCAGCAGGGGGGGCTGGTTCGTCCGCGAACTCAGCAAATTCATCGCCACCCTCCTCCTGCGCGAATACCGCTGAGGAGTGAAGGCAAGTTAGACTCATCGCAACCATCGCGATCAGTAAATACTGGTACCATCGAAAATAAAGAGAACCGTTCAACTGCTTACCGTGATTGCGGTTCAGCAGAGTAGGACAGGATGATGCAATTGAGCCGCAAGCGTCGATCATTAACGAAGCTCTCCGGAATGAAAAGGATTGACGGTTTTGTGTCTAAGGAGAGTTTCGTCTCCTCGACAGCTTCGGTGAACTCTATTTAACTTAGCAGATTCACGACAACCACAAGCGTGTTGGGAATACTACGATCGTGAGGAATAGGTGTTTTTTTTCAAAAGTGTCAGCTAAGCCTCACTAAAAACCTGGGTATCTTTGCTGTAACTCTTGGCGTGCTTGTGCCGCTCGCTCGGGTTTCCCTACAGTGGGCCACAATTCAACCAGTCGCTGCAAAGCTTCAGCATGGGCGTCAGGCTGAAGCGAGAACATCAGATGTGTGTGCAAATAGGCAAGAATAGCACCTTCCGTATCGCCACTTGCTTCGAAGCCTGCTCCCTGTGCGTTGTAAATCCTAGCTGCCATCTCCACGTCAGTTGGATTCAGTTCGCTGATCAACGCATTGGTGATAGCGAGACTCTCTGCTCCCTTCTTGCTCTGTGCTAAAGCGAGTGCTTTCCCTGCTTTGGCAAGCACTTGGATGCGAGCGACCTCAGCGGACTGTGCCTTAAGGCCAATGACTTTATCAAATTCGGTTGAAGCGGCTCCCGATTGCTGCTTCTTCAAATTGACTAAACCTTGAAGGTAAACCGACTCGATTTTAGTGTTCGCTGACGGGGCATTCATCAAGGACTTGTAATAAGTCAAAGCTTTGTCCGCGTTATTAAGAGCGAGTGACAAATCCCCCAACAACCGAGCCGCTTCATAAAAGTGCCAAGACTGTTGATAGGTGCTGGCGAATGCGAGCAGTTTCCGGACCGCATCATCTTTTGCCCCCTTACCTGCCAAGGCAAGCTTGGCTTCGCAATACGCCAGATAATAAGCGGTCTCAGCTTTATTCACATCGCGTGGCAATCCATCGATTGAGATGGTCTTCAATTCGGACAAAGCTTGATCAAATTGGCCATCGATCGCGAATTCGCGTCCTTTCGTTAATGCGGGTGGATCACCTTCAAAGAGAATTTTCAGAATCTGACCTGATTGAAACTCTTGAGTGTTATCTCCCCGTTTTAACGAGACACCGTCTTTGCTTACATTCACGATCGTCCCGCTAACATTATCTTCGGCTTTATCGTACAGACGATCTAGCTGAGCGAAAGCTGGAGTGGCCATCAACAAAATAATGAATGGCGAAAGTCGAGTCGTGAGCGAATTCAATGGCAGGTTCATGAGAATTGATCTTTTAAAATTAAATTTCGATAACATGAAGGCGATCAAGATTTAAGAGTGA
>JAAXIK010000211.1 GCA_012270385.1 Rubripirellula sp.
CGTATGGCTGTTGATAGCCAAAAGGACGCAGACGCCCTTGCTGAGATACGAAAGCAAACCATCGCGAACCTAGCGGTAGATCTTCAGGAGAATTTCCGACTCGCCGAAGTTGTGGCTCCCCATGTGGATAAGATCCGTTACAACCCAGGGCACCTATACCATCACCAGAAAGATAAGCCTTGGCAGGACAAAGTACGATTCATTATTGATCAAGCAGTGAAGAATGATTGCGCGGTAAGAATCGGAGTCAATTGTGGGAGTGTGGATCCTGCTAAAAAAGAAAAGTACGATCCATCAGATTCAATCACTCCAATGCTGGAAAGCGCCTTGGAGCACTGCGAATTTGTGGAATCACTGAACTTCGAAAGGTTTGTCGTCTCATTGAAAGACAGCGACCCCAGTGAGGTGATCGCGGTCAACAAGAGGTTCTCTGAAAAACGACCCGACATTCCACTGCATCTCGGTGTGACCGAAGCGGGTATGCCACCCGATGGGATCATCAAAACACGTATCGCCTTCGAACAACTGATCGGGCACGGAATCGGCGATACAGTTCGTGTCTCGCTCACCCTACCCAACCCAAGAAAACCGGAGGAGATTGAGGCTGGCCTGAGCATCATTGATGACATCTACTCTGGGCGATTTCGAAGTGTCGTCAAACTCAACGAAAAAGCTCTGAATATTATCAGCTGCCCCAGTTGTTCACGGGTGGAGAATGAAGCGTTCATCGACTTGGCTCAAAGTGTCAAGGAAATGACAGAGTATGCGAAAGATCACGCCATCACCATTGCTGTCATGGGATGCAGGGTCAATGGTCCGGGTGAAACAGATGATGCAGATCTGGGACTATGGTGTGGGCCTGCAAAGGTAAATCTAAAGCGAGGCACGGAGGCATTGGGTGCGTTCGGCTACGACGAAATCCTTCCTATCCTCAAGAAGGAACTGGATCAGATCATTGCTGCACGTGCTAGCTAGATCAATCAAAGTAACCATGGACCATCCACCAAGAGCGTCGATCGGTTGCTTCACTCGCTGGAAAAGCACGAAAAATCCACCACCACTGACCATCATCTAATTCAACACGATAATAATCTCGACGCACACAAGGGCCTCTCCACCAACCCGTCTCGATCCGTTCTGGGCCCCAAGAACGAATAATTGAATAGGTCTTTCCTGCTAATTGAATTTGATTCGGTAATACATTGGACTGGAGCTTCTGCACAAAATGTTTACTGGGTGTTGCAACGCATAGTCGCAGTGGCTGACTCAGCAAGGTTGTCGGTCTCCGCATCGGATCATCTGGTGATGGCCGATGGACCAATGAAGAAGAAACATAATTCTTTGACTCTTCGAGACCCGATTCATCTGTCCGATTTGAAAACGAACCACCGACCGAACTCTTTTTATCATCAGAAAAACGCGCACTCAGTCTCTTTTTTTGCATCCCCAGTAGATTAATGGTTTGAAAGGCGTTCTCAGGCAAAGGATCTTTTGTACGCGAGATGGAAACGACAGAATCTCTACCCAAACGCCCACCTAAAGCATTCACAAATCGATTTAATTCCACATCATTCACTCCTTCAGCCCAGGAACTGGAGTGTGACTGTTCAAACAAATCGTTCTGGATCATCCTCAGTGGGCCAGTCAACGTTGACAACATCTCAATCTTATCAACCAAGTCGAGGAAGCGTACGGCTTCCAACTTCTGATTGATCAATCCTGCAACCTGACTCACGTCAACCGTTGGCGAGAACAACCCCAACTCCAATTTCACTGATTGCTGGTTCACCAACTTAAACATCAAGTCGATGCGCAGAGCCCCCTGCTGCATTTCCATTAACATGGAGCAAAGCCTTTCCACGAGCCCGTGGACACGATGCTGTAACAGGGAAAGATCCTTTGTGGGATATTCCAACTCACACAAAACTTTGTTCTCACTGGATGGACAGTGGACGTTCAACGGTTCGTCCACTTCGCCCAATATCCTCGCAATCTGTAGAACAAGATCTTTACCAAATCTTGAAACCAAACTATTTCTCGGCAACGAGAAAAGTTCTTCGAGGGAATCGATACCAAGTCGCTTTAGATTTACATACGCATCAGGAAAGATCCTGAGGGACTCGATGGGCAATTGACCTAGGAATTCCTGCGAGCAATGACCTGACACGATACAAGTCGACGTGGATGCATTCATCCAACCGAACCGGGAAAAAGCCCATGCCGATGCAACCGTATCCGCGACGGCAATTCGACATCGGAGACCATATCGCAAAAGCTGAAGTTGAATAGCTCGACAGAGTCCAGCCTCACCATCGTAAAGATGTGACACCCCGGTTACGTCACAGATCAAGGCTTCTCTCTGATAGCGAGAAACGCCTGCCCATTTTTTTGCCTCAAGTGCCTCGATTGCAACAACAGGTGTAATCTTTTGCTGGATCATTTTTGCAACTTGCTGCAACCAACGGTCATCACTCTTAGCATCACGTTTCTCTAATGTGAATCCGCCTGACGAACGACTGCCAGTGATATCACAATCCTTCAAAGCTTGCTGCATCCACTCAATGGCATGACTCAATGGCATGCCATCGACAACACCGAAATGACGGCTGCACATGCAAGCGGCAAAGACCAGTCTTCCACGCCGTGGATGTTCGTGCCAAATCAGACAGGGCTTCTCCCCTGTTTGCTGGACCGCAGGGTCCCTAATCCCCAACTCACTACCTGCAGGAGGTTGCAGGAATTTCTTTTCATCACAGATGGATTGATCACTACCCTGCACACTCGACTGTCGTTTGCCGAAACTTTGAATTCTCTGGATTGGCCAATTTGGAAACCAGATGCAAAGTCGTCTTACCATGATTTTCAGCAACCCGATTTCTGGTCACTACCTCTTGAACGTCACCAAAATCATCCATTTGAAATCGAGCCTGCTGCCCTACCTGCCCACCACGACACCGCTCGAGGGTAATCCGAAATTGCCGAGATCGATTTTCAGCAAATCCAGTAGGCCGAGCACCGAGATTGGTTGGTGCAAAACGCTTGCCATTTCTCCGTGACCTTCCACTTTCAATTCCAAAATCTCCCGAAAATCTAGAACGTGATGATTCAGCTTTGTGAACCGAACTCGTAGGAATTTGAGTGGATTGAGATCGGGGTCTTTCATCTCGACAACTATCGATTAAAAAACGAACCTCTGAAAAACAAGGCTGCCCTTTCGCTTTGGCACTTCGAATAAAAAATCCAGTTGTCTTACCTTGTTCCGATGCAAGCTGAAACCGACGTGCATCTCGATCATCGAGTCCGTTAGGCAGTACAGCGAGAACCGCTGAAATTGACCGACATCTTAGAGCTTGATCCACTGCCCAAATCTGATCTCGCCAACCGCGAGTTCGCACCCACAGCATTCGCTGAGCAGGAACGCCAAAAGCCATTGCTGATGGAGGAGAGAACCCCGATCCTTCACTAACAATCACCACGGGCCCCGTTGAATGGGGTTGTGATTTCAAGCGACTCACTACGGCTAAACAAGCCAACGTGATTGCCCCGCTACCTTCCCGCTCACTCACCCATTCTGTAATCGTGTCTAACTTGAGACCGCCTAAAGGCAACCAATGATCTAATGAACTAATCCCTGTTGAAAAAGTCTCACTCTTTGCTGTTTCACTTGCATGCTGAATACATCCAGTTTGCTCACGCAATTGCTGCATGATGGATGAACGACTTTTCGGCTGAATTGGCCCCGATGAGTTTTTGATCTGCATGGCAGGGGATTTCAAAGAAGTGGTTTTTGCACAAACCTTCTCTGATGAAACCTGATCCTGCAAAAGTCCACTCGTTACGTTTTGATCCGCGAAACGAGACGGACGACTCGCGATGTCTTTTTTTTCCTGTCCAAAATCAAAAACGATTTGCTGAGTAGCCATCATGTACCCATTTTTACTCAAAAACTTGAAATCTCTGATTTGACCTTTGCGTCATCCATTTGCGAGCCAAACGATCGAATGAACAGTGGAACACAGTAACTATACACTTGTTCACTATTCTTGCAATTTAAATCGACAGAATTTTAAAAATACTTGCGTGCAAAATGAGCTGAAAACGCTTTTTGGAATCCGCTGTACGTTCGTCTCCACCCCGAACCATTACCGAGCACAGCGACGTGAAGCAAATCTTGCTCGACGTTTAGCCATCAAGTCGTAGCGAAGCAAAACCAGACGAGCTAAATCTCCCATCCGATTCAGACTCCCGTCTTCGCTGAGATTCTCACCCACCACCGCCTGAGCCTGTTCCACTCTGCTGGCGTGCTCAAATCCACGAGCATGTTCTGGCCGTCTACCACAAGCACTCTCATTGCTCCCTCGGCGCCGTGGAGTCAATCGAACCTGCTTGGCGAGGCGATTGGAGTCCTGACGGGGACGAAAAGGGACAGAATCGATTCCAACGGGAGCATCGAAGAGCATCATCTGAGTCATTGGGAAGCCTCTTGAGAGTAGGAGAAACCAAGGTTTTAAGGCGATCGAACTTGCCATCGCCTGATACATCAGATTCTTCGCTACCCTCATGACACCTTAGGTCACCCCCAGATCTTTTTTTTAGAACCGACCAAAAACATAGAAAGTTGGCCACCGAAATCTGCTCGAAATGGGTCACTCATTTGTATATCTGTTGACGCGGTATATCATGTATTTGGAGGGGCACAAAGTCATTTCGATAGAAGGACGGTTCAAAGACCCCACTCTCAATGATTACCGTCTCAGACTCCTCTTCTCATTCCTGCTCCGAGGGCACCGCTTCACCGTGCGTGAACCACACATAGTTAAAGACGATTCACCTGAACGCTGCATTCTCGCGCGTCTCATTCTCCCTCAACAGAATGTGGACGAAGACCCACTTGAGGAACTCCACGGTTTGGCAAAAACCGCTGGAACCGAAGTCGTTGACGAACTCATTCAACGTCGCGAAACCCCTGACCACTCCACTTATCTCGGCAAAGGTAAGGTTGAGGATCTTCGCTTGATGGTGGAGCAACACAATGCTGAGGTCGTCATCTTTGATAACGATCTCACACCCGCTCAGGTACGCAATCTGGAAAAAGCAACGAAAGCTAAAGTACTCGATCGTACTGAACTGATCTTGGATATTTTTGCGGCGGGAGCACGCACCCATGAATCCAGACTTGCGATTGAATTGGCTCAGCTTGAGTATTCTCTCCCAAGGCTGAAGAGAATGTGGACTCACCTCTCCCGGCAGGCAATGGGAGTTGGGATGCGAGGTCCGGGAGAAAAGCAACTCGAAGTGGATCGTAGGCTGGCCCAAAAGAGGATCCATGATCTCAAGGAGGAACTTTCCAAAGTTGAGCGAAGACGCGAGCGCGAGGTGGGAGCAAGGAACGATATCCCAACAATCTCCTTGGTGGGATACACCAACGCGGGCAAGAGCACACTGATGAATGCACTCACACAGGCGGAGGTCCTTGCGAAGGACAAACTATTCGCCACGCTCGATACTCGAACACGTAGGTGGTCCATACCCGATTGGGGCACTGTATTACTGAGTGATACCGTTGGATTCATTCGCGATCTTCCTCACAGTCTTGTCGCCAGTTTCAAATCCACGCTTGAGGAAACGCGACAAGCGGACCTTTTAATTCATGTGGCCGATGCCAGCAGCCCTTCCGTCTTTCAACAAATTCACTCCGTCTATCTCGTGCTCAAAGAACTAGGGATCGAAGCCAAAGACACGCTACTGGTACTCAACAAGGTGGACGCGATCTATGGCTCACAATCACTCAATCGGATTTTTGAACGTTACCCTCACGCCATTCCCGTCAGTGCACGCACCCAAGAGGGATTTGAAAACTTCATTGATCGAGTGGGGCAGGCTCTAAGTCGCGAGTTCCTAGATATTGAAGTGGATCTTCACCATTCGGACGGGCGACTCATGTCCTATCTCTACGAAAAGAGGTTAGTTATTTTACGCAGATACGTAGATGAATTTGTCACGCTGAGTATTCGTATTCCTGCCGGAGCAATGGGTCCGGTTCGACGATCTGCAATCGAAATTCGCGAAGTCGAGGGAGGGTTTACCCGTTGAATGGAAAGACATTAGATTCACGAAACCTGAGTCAGCACGTGTGCTGGTTCCCTGACTCAGATTGCATCTTGATGAGCAGGGTGAGCACATGAAGCGTTGGGATCCGAGTGGCGCACTGGCCGTGGTGACGGGAGCGAGCAGCGGGATCGGTCGCTGTATCGCTCATCAACTAGCAGATCAGGGAACGAAGGTCATCGTTGTTGCCAGACGTGAGGAACAACTCATGGAAACGCTCACCTCTTGGCAGGGTAATCCACCTGGATCACTCATGCCCATTGTTGGTGACCTCACCGAGCAGAATACCCGACAAAAGATCGTGAAAACCATTAAGGAACAGGGGCACGGCGGACTGGATCTCCTGGTTAACAACGCAGGAGTCGGGGCAATCGGACCCTTTGGTGAGGCATCGCCACAGAGACTTCGACAGGTCATGGAGGTGAATTTCTTCGCCGTCGCCGAGTTGACTCGCACCCTCCTGCCCCATCTACGACTGGGGCATGCGTCGGTGATCTGCAATGTAGGCAGTGTTCTTGGCCACTGCGCAGTCCCTGACAAAAGTGAGTACTGCGCATCAAAATTCGCACTGCATGGCTGGAGTGATGCTCTCCGATGCGAACTAGCTGCAGAGGGAATTCAAGTGACCTTGGTCAGTCCGAGCACGACTCGCAGCGAATTCTTTAATTCACTCATCGAAACAGATTCGGGTACAGCCTCAAAAAGTATCGGAAGCTGGTCCCCGCAGCGAGTTGCCCAACACACCGTTCGAGCCATAGTCCATCGCAAACGTGAAGTGATCCTCAGCGGAGGTGGCAAACTACTGGTTTACGCAGATAGGCTACTACCGGGCCTAATCCATAAAATCCTCAAACGTCCACGCTACGCAAAACGAGCCAACGCCAACTAAGTTGGTTTCAATCCTTTTCCCTATCCCTGCATCCTCGCGTCCATCCGTTCACTCACCCATCCGAAAAGTCCATCTGGCATGACCCCGGACCAAATCCTATTCGAAGACAATCACCTTTTGGTTGTCAACAAGCCGGCACAACTCGCCACGATGGGAGCGGAATCCGGTCCAACTTTGCACTCCATGGCTTGCGAATACCTCAAAAAAAAGTATCAAAAACCGGGTAATGTTTACTTGGGTGTAGTC
>JAAXIK010000184.1:0-392 GCA_012270385.1 Rubripirellula sp.
CCCACCCCATGGCCATGCTAAGCCGCGTGGTGGGAGCAATGTCCACCTTTTATCAAGATGCGAGGGCTCCACAGCACGAGGATCAGGTAGCTATTTCCATCGATCGTCTAATCGCGAAACTTCCAACCATTGCGGCTTACAGTTACAAAAAGTCGATGGGGCAACCGTTCATCTACCCGAACAATGAACTCAATTACTGCGAAAACTTCCTTCACATGATGTTCGCGACCCCCACCAACGAGTATTTGGTGGATCCCGACTTCGCCGGAGTGGATGTGTTTCGTGAGTTGGTTCCTAAATGCCTGCTGTCTCCGCCTTTATGGGTGAAGCGCTGGTTGATGATGGTGTGGTTGACAGATTGATCGCGGCAATCTTCCCAGTCACATGCGTCG
>JAAXIK010000184.1:402-1258 GCA_012270385.1 Rubripirellula sp.
CGATAACTTCATTCACATGCTGTTGGCGACCCCCACCAACGAGGTTTTGGTGGATCCCGACTTCGCCGAGGCACTCACCCTGCTGTTGATCGTTCATGCCGATCACGAGCAGAACTGCAGTACCTCCACTGTACGGATGGTGGGAAGCAGCAATGCAAACCTATTCGCATCCATCTCTGCCGGCATCGGTGCACTTTGGGGTCCTCTGCATGGCGGTGCGAATGAAGCGTGTGTGAACATGCTGGAGCGTATCGCGAATGACGGCGGTGACGTGAAGAAGTACGTCGATATGGCTAAGGATAAAGATAACAATTTCCGCCTGATGGGATTAGGTCACCGCGTCTACAAGAATCGAGACCCTCGAGCTACCATCATTCGTTCAAGCTGCGAAAAGTTGCTCAACAAGCTTCAACTCGACGACCCACTTTTCGAAGTAGCACAGGCACTCGAAGAAGTCGCTCTCAAAGATGAGTATTTCATCGAAAGAAAGCTTTATCCCAATGTGGATTTCTACTCGGGCGTGATCTACCGAGCACTTGGAATTCCGGTTCAGATGTTTACCGTTCTCTTCGCCATCGGTCGTCTTCCCGGCTGGATCGCTCATTGGCGTGAGATGCACGCTAATCCAGCGAAACGAATTAATCGGCCTCGACAAATCTACACCGGCTACAACGAAAGAGATTTTCTACCCATTGAGAAGCGTGGTTAAATTCACGAACCCCGTGTGCCTATCATGAGATTCAAAAACCGCCGCAAGCTCGGCGGTTTTTTATTTACATGACGATCATTTTCTACACCCGAACTTGCTCAACACCAGAGGATGGATCTGCTGAGTAAAAGGTTGGTGACACAAGAC
>JAAXIK010000184.1:1268-7239 GCA_012270385.1 Rubripirellula sp.
GGGTGGGATTCGAACCCACGGTAGGTTGCCCTACGCCAGTTTTCAAGACTGGTGCCTTCGACCACTCGGCCACCCATCCCGATCTTTTCAATCATCTTTTTCACGTATCTGCGAACTTACGGGCCATTTTCTTACGGGCCATTCTCGCAGAGGTGTCACTGATGGTCTCCGTTCCCGAGGAACACCTCAAGAGAAGCAGAACGGATATATCAGGGACTTGTGTATTGGATGCGGTAATCCAACCGCGTGAGGCGAGAATTTACCAAAGCTTTTCTCATAACGAAACCGACATACTGCCGCAAAATCATTTTTGGTGACACCTCAGGGCCTAAATACCTCCATCATGCTGCTCCTAACCAGGCAAAATCCTAGAAGACACGCAGGATCACACCTAAAGCTCAGAGGTGATCCATCCACGACTCAACCGATGATTCATCTCTTCAAGTGACTCAAGCTCATCGTACGGGCAGGATTCAAAATCACTAAAGATCGGTGCTCCGATACGAGGGTCTAGAAGCTCGAGAACCAGTCATGGAACGAAAGTGCGGGCGATTGAGACGACTGGTACTTCCCGAGTCACCCGAGCGATCAATGTCGCCGAGATAAACCTGCCGAACCTTAGGATGTTGTTTAACTCGTTCCGGCGACTCGTCAATCAAAACCTGACCCTCATAAATCACGTAGCACCGATCAACCGTCTCCAAGATATCTCGAGCCGCATGATCCGTGATCAAAACACTGATGCCATTGGATCTCAGTTGTTCAATCACTCCCTGAATTGACTGCACCGTTTTGGGGTCAATCCCAGCGAAAGGCTCATCGAGCATCACGATCTTAGGATCTGAGACCAGACAGCGAGCAATTTCCAGCCGCCGTCTCAAACCACCGCTCAATTGGTCCGCCCTATCTTTGCGTTTATGATCGATACCGAACTCCTCAAGGAGCTCATTCGTCCGATGTTTTCTGGTTGTGCGATCCACCCCGAGGAGTTCGAGGAGAGAGGAGATGTTTTGCTCAACGGTAAGTTTCTGAAAAACGCTCGGCTCTTGTGGCAGATATCCCATGTGACCGTCCCGAGCACGTCGGAACATCGGCCAATTGGTTACATCTCTTCCTGCTAAAAAAACCCGGCCATGATCCGGTTCCACCATGCCACAAATCATTCGAAAACTTGTCGACTTGCCAGCACCATTGGGCCCCAGTAATCCTACGATTTCTGATGGCCCGACGTGCAGATTGACACCATCCACAACGCGTTTACGTCCGTAGGTTTTCTGAAGATCAATTGCCTGCATCACAGGCTCAGATGATGGCCTCAGCTGACGGCTTTCCGGTTTGGAAATCGTTTGAGAATCCATTCTCGGAAGACTCCTGTTTTACCGAATCAATTTGAAGCGAGAAAAATTGGGCAGGAAGGGCACAGGCTCATTCCACGAATGTGGCCAGAACACCACAACCGCTTTACCCACCAATAACTCCCGTGGCACATACCATTTATCTGACCATTTCCAGGCGGGTTCGTTGACGCCGCGCGGATAGGGTATTTTTGCCTTCCAATTCGCCCAGCACCGAGCATCAAGACTCTCCGGACTATTGTCACCCATCGGAAAAAATTGATCTTCTTCCATCTCAAAAGTGACACGTCGGCGGCTGGCCCAACCCTTAAAGTCGTTCCATTGGCTCGGATCAGCGAATACTTCTTGAATACCTTTGAGGGAGAGATTGGTGCCGAATTCCGGCCAGGAACCCAACAGTTCATAATCCACCATCTCCAAACTGCTGTCCTGATTGGCAATGTAGTATTTATCTCGCTCGATTTTCAGGTTGCGAACGGTTGCGCTTCCACCGCTGACCGCGATAGCTGCGGGGCCCGCATCCAAGGGATGCTCCGAGGTGTAACGCGGGTGGTTCTCAGCATCTGGACGATAAGTCATGGAGTCAAACATCGTGGAAGTAGAAAACTCCACTAATCGGCCATCGATCCAGAGTAGCAATTGGTCGTCACAATTGCTGAATCGGATGGAGTGACGTTCCCCTGCACGAATTGATGTGTCCGCTTGAGGACTAGTATTCTTCTCATCATTGCTGCTGAGAAAATATTCGGGCTTCCCTGAATCGATACTAAGCACCGCCTGACCGGTACTCAAGTCAATAGAGCACTGGTACTTCACTCCAGCCTCGATCAATTCAAACTTGGCAACCTCGCAGTCGGAAGATGTTTCAAGATCCGCCTCAAGGATCAGATCCCCTTGCCAATGCAAACCATCACGTCCAATCTGCTGCCGACTACCGTCGAGACCACCCCACTCCGCGAGCCGACCGAACTGTTTTGGGTTACCTCCGGACTGATATTCAGTATTGAATTTACCCTCTGAGTACCCGCCATTGAAAATTCGATCTGCGAAGCTCGCGTCACTCACCGAGGGACGAGTCTCGTAGACGTATCCGGATCGAACATGAACATAGGAATCGTAGGCGTAGAAGTCTGTAATCGCTCTGCCCGAATAGGGATCCACCTCCTCGAGTGATTTACCCGCTGCTGCGAGGTCCCATTGTTCATCGGTAGGCCAGCGGTGGAAATAACGCAGCCAGTGATCTCGTTGATCTGCTTCAATCGTTGCCGTCAATCCTTCTGAATCTCGAGCAATCTGCCAGGAATCCGATGGTGGTTCCGTTAAACCGGATATCCAAGGCTGCCAGCGACTTGGGTACTTGGAATCAATAAGCTGAGTGGATTGGTAGTCCGTGTCATAAACCACATGACTCATGGACAAAAGTGTCTCGGGCGGTTTCCGGACCATCTCATCCGGTTCATCGCTTCCAGTTTTTCGAACAAACACGTCCCCATGACGGATAGTGAGCGTCTCGTTAGGAAGTCCAACCAGTCGCTTGATATAATTTTGTTTCGGATTTCCTGGATACTTGAAAACCAGCACATCCCAGCGTTCGGGATCGCTCAGGGCATAGCTGAATTTGTTGACAAGAATTCGATCGCCATTGAACGTTGCATGATTCTCATCATTCTCCAAATCCAGACCATTCACGTAGCGACAGTTCGGACAAACTCCTGCGACAACAACAATATTGGATTGGGGATCACTCCTCTCACGACTCGCACCACACTGGAAAGAAGTGCCACACTGTGAACAGGAAATATCTTTGTGGGCACCCATCAAGGTTGGTGCCATCGAGCCCGTTGGAATCACAAAAGCTTCGGCAAGAAATGCTCGGAAAAGAAGAGCTAGGATGAAGGCTCCGCTAACGGCTTCAACCGTTTCCCGTGACTCTGCGACACGGAATCGCTCGTCCCTTTCGACGGCAGCGCGTTCACGATCAGGCTTCGGAGCCCCTGAATCGTTCTTCTTTTCTAACTTGGAATGATTGGCTCGTTTGCCCATAAAAAATGGATTCTGCGATCTGAAGAAAAATAAAAATTAAAAAGGTTAGCTCGCGTCACTGCTCCACAATTCCCTCCACGGCAATCTCAGGGAGGATCGTGCCGGTTCCCGCCGTGTGTGGCTTGGCATCGTAGCCGTTTCGCGGTGCCCGCGATACTTTGATTCTAACCCCAAAAGCAGCAAAACGGTAAAACGGGAACGATTCTGGATGTCGGAAGCCGTAAAAAAATCGATAGCGTTTTACAATGCCCGGCTGTGTGGCGATTGATCACCGGCCATGCCGATCCACTTCTATCAACTTAGCTAGCAATCCGCCCCCTGTATGGAGGACTGCTGTAATCAAGGCTTTACCGATTTTAATTTGCCCAAAGAACCTCCGTGAGCGAATAATCTCCGATTGATTCATCTCAAATCAGTTGAATTGAGAATTCACTCAGAGTCGGGAAAATTGATTATCGAAAGCAAAAGCAAGCGTACAGATTTTACGTTTCCAATCACTCTCGTGAAAAACGAAAATGCAGCTGCCAAGGATCTTTTACTCCTATCACTGATACCGGGTATTGGCACAAGGATTCTTACTCGCTTATTGGAACATTTTAAAAATGCGACTCAGGTATTCCATGCCTCGGAAAAGTCTCTCGCGGATGTACCTGGAGTGGGTGGCAAGCTGATTGAAGCGATCCAGAGAGCAAAAGAGAAAGTACCGATAGAGCGAATCGTTGACTGGTGTGTCCAGAACAACTGCCAAATACTCCTACGCAACTCGGATGCGTACCCAAGGGCTTTGGCGGAAATCCATAACCCTCCTGTCTTGCTTTTTTCAAAAGGCTGTTTGGATTCACTAAGCCAACCCTGTGTTGCGATCGTTGGCACACGCAACCCGACTCCCTATGGCCGCAGGCAAGCCAAAATCCTCTCGGGTCAGTTGGCCGATTCGGGGGTGAGTATCGTGAGCGGTCTGGCTCGAGGAATTGACGGCATCGCGCACCAAGCGTGTATTGACCGGCAAGGGAAAACGATAGCGATCCTCGGTAGTGGGCTGGGAAGCATCTATCCATCAGAACATCATCGCTTGGCTCAACAGATTGAGGAACACGGCCTACTCTTGAGTGAGCATGTACCTTTCCGCAAACCGAATCGCCAATGTTTCCCGCAGAGAAATCGTATCATCAGTGGTCTCTGTCCGATTCTCGTTGTGATCGAGGCACCGGAAAGAAGTGGGTCTCTCATTACAGCGAGGCTGGCCTTGGAACAAAACCGAGAAGTCATGGCAGTGCCGGGTCCGATCTCGAGCAGCTCATCGCGGGGATGCCACGCGCTGATTCGTGACGGCGCGAAACTAGTTCAAAACGTCGACGATATTCTTGAGGAACTGCCAAACCACGGGATAAATCTTCCAGATGGAGATGGGTGCTTACATCGAATCGCCGGTAAAGCCTTGTTAAACCATCCCCATACAACTCGTGAAGCTGAGTCCCCGAGGTCACGAGAGCACTTGACGAATCGACAACAAGGCATCCTTGACGCAATCGCCGAAGACGGATGCTACGCGGATACGATCATCCAGCAAACGGGACTCCCCGCGCAAAGCGTGCTCGCAACCATCAGCATCCTTGAACTGAAAGGCTATCTGAAGAGGTCAAACAATCAGAAGATCTACCTCAACTGATCCATCGTCAAATGAAGATCATCAACAGGATGCCCACTGAAGCATCGTGAATTGGATCGTTCAGCGACTCCTCTTTAACCCGCAAGCCCTTGGTGGGCTTCCGAGGACTCAACCTCCACACAATAGTCGATCCACGACTTGACCCTTTCCACACTCGGAAGCGTGGTACCACGCAACTGCTTTCTCCCCTGCGAACTTTCTGAAAATCTTTCAAGATCGCGGACCAGCTGGGAAGGCGAATCCGCCGCAAGACTTTTGAGATGCTTACGGTGTACGCTGAACAGCAGCATTGCTTCACGCGGCATCATCTTGGGTATCGAAACGGAAATCCCTATCGCTCTCTGGTACCTGCGAATGGCACGGCGGGCGCGATTCTTTGCAGGGAAGTGACTCGCAACCCATACAGCATTCGCTTCCAGCAGATCACCTGCTGTGAGGATCCCAAGATTTCTCAAACGCTCACATCGATTGGGTGAACAAAGCTTGGTCTGATCCAAAGGCATCGAGTGAATACGTTCGCGATGAGTCAGCAGTGAAGTGGACACACGATCCACCAGCATATCGCTTTGCCGTGTGGAGGTCCGCGTGGTGTCCACTCGACATTCAAGTCGAATCCTCTTTTGTCTTGATTTTTCCTTGGGTAGAACAGCGTCAGGAGCCCGATTGTGAGATCGGCCCAACCATTGAGAGATTTTTTTAAACAATCGATTTCCTTTCTCGAAAGCTCAAGCAACACCCCTGTTCATCCACCTGCAACAGCAGATCCCTGAGGTCTTCCTTATGGATTCAACTGATGCGTCTAGGCAACTTCTTGATTGTCACCATCCAGAGGATCATCCGCGTCATTGTCACGCTCAGACTCGGCAGCAAGCTCAACAGAGTCGTCTTCATACTCCGCGTCTTC